>JBOFLE010000322.1:0-1125 GCA_051657705.1 Nocardioides sp.
CGGGCGGACCTGACCCTCGCGCTGCTACGGGCGAGCGGCGCGAGGGTCGAGTCGGCTGCCATCTGCGGCAGGCTCAGGAAGCCGCCGGGGCGTTGACGTCCTCGGGTAGGGCCGCTCTCGCGGCCTCGACCAGTTGCGCGAAGGCCGGCGCGTCGTTGACGGCGAGGTCCGCCAGTATCTTCCGGTCGACCTCGATGCCGGCGAGACCGAGCCCCTGGATGAATCGGTTGTAGGTCATGCCGTTCGCTCGAGCGGCGGCGTTGATGCGCTGGATCCACAACTTCCGGAACTCGCCCTTGCGGGCCCGCCGGTCGCGATAGCTGTAGACCAGCGAGTGGGTGACCTGTTCCTTGGCTTTCCGGTACAACCGCGAACGCTGGCCGCGGTAGCCGCTTGCGCGTTCGAGGGTGGTCCGGCGCTTCTTCCGGGCGTTGACTGCCCGCTTGACGCGTGCCATGAGAGTTACTCCTTGCTTGCTTGAGTTCGGGGGATATCGGGTCTAGCGACCGAGCAACTTACGCACGCGCTTGACGTCGTTCGCCGCCACCTCGGTGGTTCCGGACAATCGATGCGTGATCGTCGACGACTTCCGTTCGAAGTTGTGACGCATTCCGGCCTTCTGGCGCCGGATCTTGCCCGAACCGGTCACCCGGAACCGCTTGCTCGCACCCGAGTGGGTCTTGTTCTTCGGCATTGCTTCTCTCCTCCTAGCTCATCGATCCCGGATCGTGCCTCCGGTGATGTCGTCTGTGTCTGACGGCGCCTAGCCGATCGAGACCTGGCCGCTCTCATGCCTTAATCTTTCGATTGAGGCATGACTACGTCATGCCTCGATCTCAGGATCCAGGTTCTCCGAACGCCCGCGTGTCTTCTTCTGGGCGACCGGTTGATCTCCGCTCGCGGCCTTGCGTTCCGCACGCACTTCGGCATCGGCGGCGGCACGCTCGGCCGCCCGGTTCTCCCGAGCGGCCTGCATCTCCACCTTGGCCTCGGACTTCTTCTTGTGCGGACCGATCACCATGACCATGTTGCGGCCGTCCTGCTTCGGCGTCGACTCGACGAAACCCAGCTCGGCGATGTCTTCGGCCAGTCGCTGCAACAACCGGAATCCCAGCTCGGGGCGGT
>JBOFLE010000323.1:0-1482 GCA_051657705.1 Nocardioides sp.
GGCGGCCGGGTGTCCGCGGTCCTGCAGACCGGCGGCCTGCTCGGCGATCTCACGGTGCGCGAGACGGTGCGGCTGATCGATTCCTTCTTTCCCGCCGGCGCCCGCCCGCGCGCGGAGCGCGTCGAGCGAGTCCTGAGCCGGGCCGGTATCGAGCGGCTTGCCGACCGTACGGTGTCCAAGTGCTCGGGAGGAGAGCAACAACGACTCCGCTTCGCGCTGGCCCTGATACCGGATCCGGATCTGCTGGTTCTGGACGAGCCCACGGCCGGCATGGATGTCACCGCGCGCCGGGAGTTCTGGGACACCATGCGCTCCGATGCGGCCGCCGGTCGTACCGTGCTGTTCGCGACCCACTATCTGGAGGAAGCCGAGTCGTTCGCCGCGCGGATCATCCTCGTCGCCCACGGCAAGGTCGTCGCGGATGGCGCCACCGAAGAAATCCGCGGTCGGTCGGGGCGCCTGGTCAGCGCGGACCTCGACGTAGGCCGCCACCCACAGGCGATCGACCTCCTGCGTTCCCGGGTCGGCGTCGGTTCCGCGGAATTGCGGGGTTCCCGGCTCCACCTCCGGGTGAGCGCGGTGAACTCCGACTCCGTGGCCCGGCTGCTCCTGGAGGACTTGGATGCGAGGAATCTCGAGATCACCGGCGAGAGCCTGGAGAGTGCCTTCGTTGCGATCACCGAGAGAGGACAGTACACATGAACGCGACATTCCTTGGCCTGGAGATCAAGCGGGTCCTTCGCGACTACAGCTCGCTCTTCTTCATCGTCATCTTGCCGGCGTTCTTCTACATCATCTTCGGGGCGGCGCAGGAGTACTCGTCGGAGGATGCCGGCAACGGCAATGTCGCGGCGTACATCATGATCTCGATGGCCGGGTACGGCGCGGCCACGGCGACCACCTCCATCGGCGGCCGGGCCGCGGTCGAGCGCATGCAGGGCTGGGCGCGGCAGTTGGGCCTGACACCACTGCGAGACGGCGGCTTCGTGGCCACCAAGACGGTCCTGGCGGTGCTGATCGGAATGGTGCCGATCGCCCTGACGTTCCTGCTCGGGTCCGTGACCGGAGCCGAGGCGGACCCGAAGGTGTGGCTGATCAGCGCCCTGGCGCTGGGTGGCGGAGCCGTCATGTGGTCGCTGTTCGGTCTCTGCGCCGGGCTGGCCTTCCGATCCGAGGCGGCGGTGGGCGCGGCGTCCGGTGTCCTGGTGATCTTCGCCTTCTTGGGCAATCTCTTCGTGCCGCTGTCGGGCACCTTGCTCGACATCGCCAGGTTCACCCCGATGTACGGCTATGTCACGATGGCCCGCTACGCCCTTACCGAAGGCTACGACGTCAGCGGAGACGGCAGCATCACCCATGTCGACCTGTGGGTTCCACTGGTTAACGTGTCCGTGTGGACGGCGATCTTCGCGGCGACGGCGATTCTGCTGGTACGCCGGGGCCGGGCCAGGCAGTGACCGAACCGATCGATCGGAACGCCGG
>JBOFLE010000324.1:0-3529 GCA_051657705.1 Nocardioides sp.
TACCAGCGCTGCGGCGGCAGGTCGTCGCGAGCCGTGACCCCCAGCATGCTGGTGCCGGCCTGAGTTCCCCCGTCGGCGGCGCGTGTAGGTGTGGCGAACGCGGCCAGGCCGCTCGCGATCACCGCACTCAGTAGTCCGGTGGCCAGCGCCTTTCGTGCAAGGGGGTTAGACGTGGTGAGCATTGGGCGGTTCCTCCAGGGGCAATAATGGGGTTACCGGAGAATACATCCGTAGGCGCCCTCGCCCGTGGGAATTTCTTTACATTCCGCCGCGTATCGACAAATCGTTACCAAGGGTTTGCTGCGTCGAATCGCCGATACGCGGATTGCCCACGACGGCCCTCCATACCCTTGGGTCTAGGTCAAACACCAGCCCGACGATAATCATGGCACTATCAGAATGTTGAGCATTATTACGACGAACCGCGACATCTTTATCGAATGAAAACTTCACCCGTGTCCCGCTCGGACATGGACCGGTTCTTCGCCGCCGCGCGCAGGACTATGGATTCCTCGTGGCGGGCGAGGGCGCTGAGGGCCTCGGCCGGCTTTGATGGGTTTATCGTCACCGGGGAGATGATGTGCGTTGGGGCTCCCGGCGGGGACCGGACGGCGGCGTTTGCCGCCGGGCCTTTGCGGTTGTCGGCTGCTTCGTTGACTTAGTCTTCGGCTTGATCCTGGCCGGTGCTTTCGAGGCCGGGTGGCTGCCCGGCGGGTCCGATTCATTGACTCCCCGCACCGACGCAATGATCGCGAAACTCAGCCAGGTAAGCGGCCGCGACGCTCGGGCCGTGCACTTCGAGAGCATTCTCGAACGACTCGTTCACGTTGGCTGAGAAGTTGAACGATCCTGTCCGCACGGCCTCCGGTACGAGCTCGCCCTTCACGCGAGCGGACGACGAACTTGTGATGAGTCAGCGGAGCCATGGTTGTCCCGTCCTACCCGACACAGGTCGTCGGTGGACGCGCGGCCCGGACGCCGCGGCCATCGGTCTTCTTCCACCAGTTCTCCTGCTGGACGACCAGAGCGACTGGTCGGTCGGAGAGTGCTTCGAGGATGCTGGGTTCGGTGATCCAGGCGACGCAGCCGACGATGACTTCGGAGTCGAGGATGAACTCGATCAGGGGGTCGTGCAGCTCGCCGAAGTGGGCCGTCGCGGTTCCTCGACCGGTGCGCGTCGATCGCTGCGTTGGCCGGCGTACAGCGCGTGTAGCGACTTTTCGCTCACCGCACGGCCAGCTTCAGCAGGTGCCGGCGGGCGTCGGCGATCTGGTCGGCCACGGAGCAGTCCGTGCGCGTAGCGACC
This sequence comes from Nocardioides sp., assembly GCA_051657705.1. Taxonomy (GTDB): domain Bacteria; phylum Actinomycetota; class Actinomycetes; order Propionibacteriales; family Nocardioidaceae; genus Nocardioides. Next base: position 1,307 of record JBOFLE010000324.1, read on the forward strand.
GCGCCCACCAACTCCAGGGCCTCGGCCGGTGTGCAGCGCAGGTCGGCGTCGGCGATGGGAATGCTTGATGCCAGCAGGATCGCCTCTGATGCCGCGATCTCGTGTTCCGCGCCGACTGCGAGCAAGGCCAGCGTCATGCCGCCGCGGTCCAGGCGGTGGGCCAGGCCGAGCAGTGCGCCGCGCTGTGCGAGCGGGTGCACCCGAGCGGGTTGGCGTCGAGGATGTCCTGTGCGTCACCGCCGCGGGCGTGCATCTCGAACCAGATGACGGCGGCGCCGGCAGCTTCGAGGTGCTCCTGTGGGTCGCTCACCATTCCGAGTCCTCGGCCGCCTTGCAGGCCTTGTTCTCGCGTTCGCCCTTGGCGGCTGCGGCCCTGGCGGCGTTGGCCTTCGCGTAGCCGGTCAGCTTCTCGCCGGTCTCGGGATCGACATCCCACGCGTCGTCGCCCGAGTCGGTGCGTCGTTCTCTGACTCAGAGTCCAGCGATGGCATGTACTCGTCGATCTGGGCGGCGGTTGGCGTCACCTGGGTTTCGGTGTACCGATCGACCCCGAGAGCCTTCAGCGCGGCCGCGTACTCGCGGATAGGGGCGTAGTAGGACTTGAACACGAAAGACCCGGCGCCCTCGATCTTGGCCGAGCCGGTACCCAGGGCGACCGGCCCGGCCGCTGCGATGTGATCCGGGACTCGGGGGACGGCTTTCTCGTCTGGGAACGCCTGCTTCCTGGCGACTTCCGACGGCGTAGAGCCGCACAGCGCGAAGTGGCCGATCTTGCCCTTCAGCGACGGGGGCAGTCCGGTGGTGGCGTTCGACACCTGGGTCGAGATCAGCACGTGCAGCCCGACGAAACGGAACTCCTTGACCAGGCGGTTGGTGTAGTACGCGATGAGGTCGTGCGCGATGTTCTCCTCGGCGATCTCGACCCGGATCGGGTGATCCGAGGGGAGTGCCTTCGGTTCGGGGTCTTCGAGACCAGGGCTTCGTATTCGTCGGCGATGATGAAGATCGGCCGGAACCGCTTGTCGTCGGGCATATCGAGCCAGTTGTTGACCCCGATCTCTGCGAGTACCTTCGCTCGGGCCTTGCCCTCCTCGCACAGCATCGCCAGCACGGCCACGGTGTGCGGCAGCGAGTCACAGCCCAGGTCGAGATCAGTTTCCCGTCGGTACCGGGGACGGCGCACAGCGACTTGAACCGAGCGAAGTCGACGGCCTTCTCGGCGGTATCCAGGCAGGCGAGGTACGCCCCGTTGGACACCCTGTTGGCTAGTAGCGCGGTAACGAGGACAGATTTCCCGCCGTTTGCCAGGCCGCTGACGACCAGGCTGCCCGAGGCCCGCCAGTCAACGACGATCTCCTCGCCTTCCGCGCCGCCTGGCCTGGCCAGCTTGTGCCCGAAGGGAGTGAGGTTCACGTCGCCCTTGCCGAGCCGCTTCAGCGGGGTCGGGATGGCTGGAGGGAAGGTCGGTGGATCGGCGGGGATGATCCTCCCCGTAAGCGCCGCGGCGTCGGTGACCACGTACCAGCCGTCGCGGCCAACCGCAGTCGTCGCGACTTCCCAGAGCTTGTCATCGTGCTTGCTCGGGACGTAGGTGCGGGGGAATTCCAGGTCGAATCCGCCGTCGCCCGCGGCTTGGACCTGGATATCCCAGGGCTTGCACCCGAGGGCGACGGCCACGGCGCCGCGGCATCGGATCTCGGCGTCGGACAGTTCGGTGAGTCGGGCTTTGCCGAGGTGCGGGTCGAACACCGTCATCTCGAAGCCGGGGTACTGGTCGCCGAGCTTGGCTGCGACGCGTTCGCCGTCGGCCGGCTTGGTGCCGCGCGCCAATCGGACTTCGAAGCTCTTCCCGTGAACGCCCTGGGAGACCTCGGTCATCGCGACCTGCCGGGATGCGTTGGCGACCTGCTTGACCGAGTCGATCGCGTCGATCTCCCAGCCCTCGCCGTTGCGGTCGGTGATGAGCTTGAGCAGCGCCGACTGGTGACGCGCAGGATCGAACCCCTCAGGCAGAGGGATTGTGATCCGCTCGATGCTCGACAGGCTGGCTCCTCGTTGGGGTCGTCATCGACAGACATGCGTAGACGCCCCGAACCCAATACCGAGATTCGCCAGGGATGCGACGTTGACGTTCCAGCCGATCAGGCACGACGGATACGAAGCGGCCTGTTGGCGGCCGTTGGACCGGGGGATCCCGAACTTCACTCGACCCTTGAGGAACAG
>JBOFLE010000325.1:0-16984 GCA_051657705.1 Nocardioides sp.
ATCTGGCCAGACAACTGCCGGGTCGGGGTCAGCGACCGCTGTAGTTGGGAGACTCCGCGGTCATCTGTACGCCGTGCGGGTGCGACTCGGTGAGTGACGCCGAGGTGATCCGGACGAAGCGACCGTTCTCCTGCAGCTCGCCGATACTCCGCGCCCCGAGGTAGAACATCGATTGGGTCAACCCGCCCACGAGCTGATGCGCGACCGCGGCGAGCTGGCCTCGGTAGGCGACCTGACCCTCGATGCCTTCGGGGATCAGCTTGTCGTCGTGCGTCACCTCGGCCTGGAAATAGCGATCCTTGGAGTACGACTTCTTGCCTCGTGAGGACATCGCCCCGAGCGAGCCCATCCCGCGGTAGGACTTGTACTGCTTGCCGTTGACGAAGACCAGTTCGCCGGGGCTCTCCTCGCAGCCGGCCAGCAGCGAGCCGATCATGACGGTGTCCGCGCCGGCCACGATCGCCTTGGCGATCTCGCCGGAGTGCCGCAATCCGCCGTCGGCGATCACCGGGACACCCGCGGGCTTGCAGGCCCGCGCCGCTTCGTAGACCGCGGTCACCTGAGGTACCCCGACGCCGGTGACGATCCGCGTCGTACAGATGGAGCCCGGTCCGGTGCCGACCTTGACGGCATCCGCCCCGACATCGACGAACGCCTGCGCGCCCGCGCGGGTCGCCACGTTGCCGCCGATGACCTGGACGTGCCGGGTCGCCGGATCCCTCTTCAACCGGGCCACCATGTCGAGCAGCAGCCGGACGTGGCCGTGCGCGGTATCGGCGACGAGCACGTCGACGCCGGCGTCGATCAGCGTGGTCGCCCGCTCCCAGGCGTCGCCGAAGTAGCCGATCGCGGCCGCGACCATCAGCCGGCCCTGATCGTCGTTGGAGGCGTTCGGGAACTGCTCGGACTTCACGAAGTCCTTCACGGTGATCAGCCCGGCGAGCCGGCCTTCGGCATCGATCAGCGGCAATCGCTCGCGCTTGTGCTTGCGGAGGATCGCGGTCGCGTCCTCCCGCGAGATGTCCACCGGCGCGGTGATCAGCGGCACCGGTGTCATCACCTCGTCGACCTTGGTGTTCGCCCAGGCGGCGACCGGCATGAACCGCAGGTCACGGTTGGTGATGATGCCGAGCAGTCGATCGTCGGTGTCGACGACGGGCAGACCCGAGATCCGGTACTGCCCGCAGATCTCGTCGAGCTCCTCCAGCGTGGCGTCCGGCCCGATCGTCACCGGGTTGGTGATCCGGCCGGTCTGGGTGCGCTTGACCAGATCCACCTGGTAGGCCTGGTCTTCGACCGACAGATTCCGGTGGAGTACGCCGATGCCACCTTGACGCGCCATCGCGATCGCCATCCGGGACTCGGTGACCGTGTCCATGGCGGCGCTCACCAAGGGCACTCGGACCGAGATCTCACGGGTCAGCCGGGCGGTGGTGTCGATCTCCCCGGGCGCCAGGTCTGATTCGCCGGGTAGCAGCAAGACGTCGTCGTAGGTCAGCCCGAGAGGTGCGAACTTCTCGGGCACCCCGATCGCCGTATTGTCGCCGGAGTCCCGCTCGCCCGCCATGTGACTATCGTATCCGGGATACTCCCGCGGGCATTCCGGGCTCCTCCGCCCGGACGCTCAGCGGTCGACCGGCTTCAACTCCCGTACCGGAACCCGGACGGTCAGCACATCGGCAGCCATCCGGATCCGGGCCCGTAGCCCGGCGGACATCACCATCGGGAGCACCGCGGAGTTGTCGGCAGCGGTCACGATCAGGATCTCGGAGGCATCGCGGCCGCGAGCGAGTTTCGCGATATCCAGGAGTAGTCGGGCGCCGATCCCGCGGCGGCGCCAGGCCGGATCGACATGCAGTCTCACTTCACGGACTCCCGGCTCACCGGCTTCCAGCAACAAGACCGCCGAACCGACCGTCCGCTCGCCCACCGTCGCGACCACCGCGTCGCCCTCCGCGACGAACTCGGGTGTGTCATCGCCCGGGCCCGGGCCCGCCGTCGCGGGCGGCGAAGCGTCGCGGTTGTCGAGGACATCGTTGACCAGCCCCGCCAGGGCCGCGGCGCGAGCGTGCTCGGTTGCCGTGAACGGCGCGGCACGGCGTACCTGGATGTCGACGTCGCCGACGGTCATCTCGAGCACGTCCTGGTTCTCCGATCCGTCCGTCACGGCCGGATCGGATTCGGCGTCGAAGAGCCCGGCGACCACCTCGGGAAATCTAGCCGGACGAGCCAGGATGGACCGTGCCGCTTGGACGTATCGCGCCGGCTGGTCAAGCAGTGCGGACTCGTCCGACGGCATCGCGCTGACGAACTCGCACCCCGCTGACTCGATGAGCGCCTGGAGATGTTCGTCGACCCACTCGTCCGGGGTCGACACCACGAGCTCGTCGGTCACGGCCTCGACACCGGGAAATACTTGGACGGCCAGGATGTTGACCTGGGCCGCGCCACACGCGTGTGCCAGCCCCGCCAGTGCTCCCGGCCGGTCGGGTAGTGCGGTCCGAACTCTCCACAACATGCGTCGCTCCTCCGTGCCCCTCGGTCTGTTCTCGTCGACATACGGTTGCCGACCCCCCGGGCTGGGTTTACCTCTCGCGTCATGACAATCTCTATCAGCGCCCATTTGCGGTGCCGAGTCATCCATGTTTCCAGCATGAAAACACTGCGAGTCTCACCCTTCCCCAAATGGCCGCTCACCCGTCCCCAAGTAGCGGTCGACCCGTCCCCAAGTAGCCACCGAGTCAGACACACCTGCGACACTGTGCCGGTGCCCGACACCGGTCCACTCGGCCTCGATCCACTCGGCCTCGCCGCCGGCGCGCCCTTGCTCGCCGCCTGGCTGAAGGAGACCGCGGCACCGACCACGTACTTCCTGACCCCGGGCCACAAGCAGCGACTCGACCTCGTCGGTCAGGTCACCAGCGGTGACCTGGCGATGTATGGCGGGGTAGCGACCATTCGGGACGCCGACGACGCGGTCGCCGAGGCGGAGGCACTCGGCGCCGAACTCTGGGGAGCCGATTGGTGTCGGTACGGAGTAGGCGGTTCGACCCAGGGCAACCAGGCGCTCGCGATGGCCGTGGGCCGCCCGGGCCAGAAGGTCGTGGTTGCGCGCACCCTGCACAAGTCCATGCTTCTGGGCCTGGTCCTCGCCGGCCTGGTCCCGGTGTGGATCAATCCACCGGTCGATCCCGAGTTCGGCCTCCCCCAGGGGGTCGATCCGGCCGACGTGTCACGTGCCCTGGCGGACCATCCGGACGCTTGCGCCGTCTTCGTCGGCGATCCGGCGTACGTCGGCACGTACGCCGACATCGCCGCGGTCGCGGATGCGGCTCATCGGGCCGGCGTGCCACTGATCGTCGATGCCGCCTGGGCGGCGTACTTCGGCTTCCACCCCGGCCTACCACCGCATGCGCTGGCCGCCGGCGCCGACGCGTTGGTCACGAGCGCGCACAAGTCACTGCCCGCCATCAACCAGGCCACGATCGTGCTGGCCCGTGGCGAACTGCTGGACCTGACCCGGTTGACGCGTTGCTTCCAGGCGCTGCACACGACCAGTCCGTCCGGTCCGATCCTGGCGAGCATCGACGCCAGCCGGGAACTCCTGGCCCGGCACGGCGAGCGTCTGCTGGGCGGCGTCATCGCGATCGTCGCCGAGGCGCGCAAACGGATGCTGGAAGTTCCGGGCGTCACAGTGCTGCGAGGGCCCGGCGTCGACCCGATGAAGTTCGTGGTCGTGCTCGCGGGCACCGGTGCGGTGGGGTACGACGTCGAGGCCGACCTGATCGCGAAGGGCATCCGAGTCGAGATGTCGGATCAGGACACCATCGGGGTCGCTACCTCGATCGCCGACCGCGCCGACGACTTCGATGTCTTGCTCACCGAACTGATCGCCGCAATCGAGCGCCGCCGGGACACGCCCCGCCCGCTCGGAACCGCGGTCTCCTGGACCGTGCGACCCGAGGTCGTGGTCTCGCCCCGGGAAGCCTTCTTCGGCGAACTCGAGGTCGTTGACGCCGAAAGAGCCAGCGGCCGCGTCAGCGCCGAACTCGTCGCACCGTACCCGCCCGGCATCCCGGTGCTGGCTCCCGGTGAACGGATCCAGGCGGACACGGTCTCCAGGCTGCAGGAGATGCGTGCGGCCGGCGGCCGGATCGCCTACGCCGCCGACCCCAGCCTGCGGACTCTGCAGGTGCTGGCCGAGCCGAGCGCCGCGGGGTGATCAGGCATCGCTCGAGGGCGACCCGCCGTACTTCTTCTCATGCTCCTCACGGGCACTGGCGATCCAGCCGTCCCGCTCGATCCGCCCGTGGAACTCGGGGAGCTCCTCATCGAATCGCCGGATATCGTCAACGGTCCAGGCCGCGATCTGACGGAAGTGGTAGATCCCCTTGCCATTGAGCAGGGCGGAGAGCTTCGGCCCGATGCCGAAGATCTTCTTGAGATCGTCTGGTTCCTGCGCATCGCCGGTGTCAACCTCGACCGCCGGCGCCGGGTCCGGCTCTAGACCGACTCCGGCGAACGGTGAGATCGGGCTAGGAGACTCGACGACCGGCGGCTGGCTGACTGGAGACTGGGCGACTGGAGACTGGACGACTGGAGACTGGGCGACTTCCAGCCGGCTCCGCAACTCGACCAACTCGTCATCCCGCTGCGCGAGCTGCTCCCGCAATCCGGCTACCTCACCCGCTTGCTCGGCCGCCGACAGCCGTGCTTGAAGGTCGGACACGGCGTCGCCGTGCATCGTCGCCAGCCGCTGTGCCTCGGCGGACGCCGCGCGGTGCTGGTCGACCTCGGTACGCGCGGACTCCAGGTGCTGAGCCGCCTCGGCGGCCGTCGCCCGGTGGCGTTCGGTCTCGGTCCTCGACGCATCGAGCTCCCGGGTGGCGGCTTCGGCGGCGACACGGTATCGCTCGGAGGCCTCTTGTAGCTTCGTCCGGTCTGCGTCGATCTCACGGATCTGACTCGTGAGCTGCGCGGCATGGTCGTGATGGGTCTTGACCTCGGTGTCGACAGCCGCGAGCCGTTGTAGCTGCTGGGCGTTCGCGGCCGCCAGTTCGGTGGCCTCACGATCACGCTCCGCATAGTGGTAGCGGAGGCTCTCGAGTTCCGCGCCGCTACTCCGACGCCAACCGCGCCAGTACAGCCACCCGACGATCCACCAGAAGATGGTCGTGAGCACGATCCAGAAAATAGGCTCATCGAACATGCGAGCTACTCCTCTCAGGCCCGAAGCCCTCAGCTGGCGCGGCGGCATTGGCACCGAGTCCTGCAAACACTAAACATGGCCGCGGAATCCTGACAAGTCCGACCCAGACCGTCCTACCCAGGCCGGGGTTCCGCATTTCCCACCGGGAGTTCAACGGCCGCTACCTGGTGATCCGGTGGACCGCCGCGATCGTTGAGCGTGGCACGGCGGGTAGCGGTACGGCAGGGCGGCACGGCGTACTGTCTCGGGGGTGAGCATCGACCAGACCGACCTCATGCTGAGCCGACGACTGGCCACCTTGATGGACGACCTCGTCCAGATCCCGGGGACCAGGATCGCCCTCGGGATGGACGCGGTGATCGGACTCGTGCCGGGGATCGGCGACCTGCTCGGATCTACCTTGTCCGGTGTGGTCGTCTACGACGCCGTGCGAGTGCGTGTTCCGGTGCCGATTCTGGCCCGGATGGGCTGGAACCTGCTCGTGGATGCACTCCTCGGCGTGGTGCCGATGATCGGGGATCTCCTTGATGTGGCTCATCGGGCCAACCGAAAGAATCTGCGGCTTCTGGAACGCGCGCTGGCGGACCAGCCGGACCAGCCGGACCGGCCGGAGCCGACCGTCGGCTACATCTTCGCGGCCGTCGGGCTGTGCCTGCTTCCGCTGCTTCTCGCTGTGGGGTTCGCTGTCGTCACGACCTGGCTGATGCTCTCCTGGCTCGTGTCGTAGGTCGCTCGTCGGTCGCGGAGCCGCAACTGCCACTATGGGACGGGTCGGCGGCTACTACGGGACGGGTCAGCGGGTTGGCGAGATGCAGACGACCCGCCCCCACGGACACCGCGAGGGTTTCCGTAGGGACGGGTCGACGTGCAGCCAGTTCCGGCTGAGCCCGGACCCAGACGATGGATCCGGGCGAGTGCGACTAGTGCCCGTGGCCGTGACCGGCTCCGGCCGGAGCCGGCTCGTCGTCCTCGGGCGCCTCCACGACCAGCGCCTCCGTGGTCAGCAACATGCCGGCGATCGACGTGGCGTTGACCAAGGCCGACCGGGTGACCTTGACCGGGTCGAGCACACCCTGAGCGACCAGATCGCCGTACTCCCCGGTCGCGGCGTTGTACCCCGTCCCGACGCCGGCGTCGCGCACCCTGGTGGTGATGACGTAGCCGTTCTCGCCGCCGTTCTCGGCGATCCAACGCAGCGGCTCGACCGTCGACTTGCGCACGATACGCACACCGAGCGCCTCGTCGCCGGTCAGGCCGAGATCGTCATCGAGCACGGCGGAGGCGTGGATCAGAGCCGAGCCACCTCCGGGCACGATGCCCTCTTCGATAGCGGCGCGGGTCGCGGACACGGCGTCCTCGATCCGATGCTTCTTCTCCTTCAGCTCCACCTCGGTGGCAGCGCCGACCTTGATCACGCAGACGCCGCCGGCCAACTTCGCCAGCCGCTCTTGCAGCTTCTCGCGATCCCAGTCCGAGTCGGTGTTCTCGATCTCGGCCTTGATCTGGTTGACCCGGCCACTGACCTCGGCAGAATCGCCACCACCGTCGACGATCGTGGTGGTGTCCTTGGTGATGACGACCCGGCGCGCCTTGCCGAGCACCTCAAGTCCTACCTGATCGAGCTTGAGGCCGACCTCGGGCGCGATCACCTGGCCACCGGTCAGAGTCGCGATGTCCTGCATCATCGCCTTGCGGCGATCTCCGAAGGCCGGCGACTTCACCGCAGCCGCGTTGAACGTGCCCCGGATCTTGTTGACCACCAGAGTCGAGAGCGCTTCGTTCTCGACGTCCTCGGCCAGGATGAACAGCGTCTTGCCGGCGGCGATCACCTTCTCCAGCAACGGCAGCAGTTCCGTGATCAGGCTGATCTTGCCCTGGTGAAGCAGGATAAGCGGATCGTCGAGGACCGCCTCCATGCTCTCGGGATCGGTCACGAAGTACGGCGAGAGGTAGCCCTTGTCGAACTGCATGCCCTCGGTGAACTCCAGCTCGGTGCCCATCGTGTTGGACTCCTCGACGGTGATCACGCCGTCCTTGCCCACCTTGTCGAACGCCTCGGCCAACAGCGATCCGATCTGGTCGTCGCGCGAGGAAACAGTGCCGACCGACGCCATGTCCTCCCGGGTCTCGACTTCCCGGGCCGCCTCCAGAAGCGCGTCGCTGACGGCCTCGGCGGCGCTGTCCATGCCCCGCTTGAGGCTCATCGGGTTGGCGCCGGCGGTCACCGCGCGGAGACCTTCGTGGACCATCGCCTGAGCGAGCACCGTCGCGGTCGTCGTGCCGTCGCCGGCCACATCGTTGGTCTTGGTGGCGACTTCCTTGGTGAGTTGGGCGCCGAGATTCTCGAACGGATCGTCGAGTTCGACGTCACGGGCGACCGTGACGCCGTCGTTGGTGATGGTCGGCGCGCCCCACTTCTTGTCGAGCACGACATAACGGCCCTTCGGGCCGAGGGTGACCTTCACGGCATTGGCGAGCGCGTCGACTCCGCGCTCGAGCGAGCGACGAGCGTTCTCGTCGAACTCCAAAATCTTGGGCATTGCGTGTCCTTATGAGACGAGGACCGCCGCCTGCCGGAGGGCGACCCCTACGACGTACCCGCAATGCGCGGACCACGTTCGCGGAGGAACCACTCCGACAGCCGACGGTAACCGGATGGCTGGATCAGGAGAGCCTGTATCAGGAAAGGACGGCGAGCACGTCGCGAGCGGAGAGGATCAAGAAGTCCTCGCCCGCGTGCTTGATCTCGGTGCCGCCGTACTTGCTGTAGATCACCTTGTCACCGACGGCCACATCGAGAGGCACGCGGTTACCGTTGTCATCGATCCGGCCCGGACCGATCGCCACGACCTCGCCCTCCTGGGGCTTCTCCTTGGCGGTGTCCGGAATGACCAATCCCGAGGCCGTGGTCTGTTCCGCGTCAATCGGCTTGACGACGATCCGGTCCTCGAGAGGCTTGATGTTGACCGACACGATGTCGACCTCCACTTTCTCCACTTGAAATTGACTGTTCTGACATCTCCCGGGCCGGGCGGAATGCCTGGTCCGGCACGTTTGAGCTTGCTCTGGTCGTACGCCGTCGCGGGGGTCGCACGTCATCGCAAGCGCTGGCAAACTCGATGTGAGAGTGCCAGGTCCGACGTTAGCACTCTCTCCTAGCGAGTGCCAGATCGGGTTCGCTAGGCCCGCGGCGGCCGGCCCCAGGCCGTCAGCCGAGCGATGTCCACGCCCGCCCGGCGCCATCGACCGGCGAGTTCGACGACCGCGATCGCCGAGGTCGGCATCGGGGCCGACTCGCCCGTCAGCATCGTCACCAGTTGTTCCAGCGCGGGGTTGTGGCCGACCAGCACGAGGCACTCTTCGCCGTCGTCGAGACCGCGCACGGCCCCGAGCAACTCACGGCCGGCAAAGGTGTAGACCCGGTCGTCGTACCCGGCGGGGACCTCGTACCCGAGTTCGGCGGCGACGAGTTCCCAGGTGCTCGTCGCTCGCCGCGCCGGCGACGAGACAGCCTGGCCGACCCGGTGCCCGGACTCAGACCACCACGCCAGCCAACGCCCGGCCTCCCGCGCCTGCCGGATGCCTCGGGGCGCCAGCGGCCGGTCCAGGTCGTCGTGATCGCCGGACCAGTCGGACTTGCCGTGCCTGATCAGGATCAGAGTGCGAGCCGCCACGGCCTCAGTCTGCCGCATGACGCGCCGCCGCCGGACCGTCGAGGACGAACCGGGCTACGACCGCGCGGTGCGCCGAATCAAACCGATCACTGGGAGTCGGGCAGGATGATCGCGTGGAGTTGACTACCTTCCGGTGGCTGCTGACCGGAGCCGGCCAACGCCTCCTCGACCAGGCCACGCATGCCTACGTCGACGCGGAGGGTGACCCCGTCCGGTCGTCGGCGGCGGTACGACGGCTCGAGGCCGATCCTGACAAGGCGGCGGCGGCCCTGACCCAGGTCACGTTGCGAGCCAGAGCCGTCGACAAGTTCGGCGACGACGCCGTCCGGCTCTACTTCACCCCCGACGCACTCGAACAGGCCACCCGGTACCGGGTGGCCGAGCATCGCGCGGCCCGGCTGCAGATCGCCGATGCCGGCTCGGTGATCGACCTCGGCTGCGGCATCGGGGGAGATCTGATCGCGTTCGCACGGGCCGGCCTGACCGCGGCCGGAGTCGACCTCGACGAGGTCCGGGTGGCAATGGCGCAGGCCAATCTGGAGGCGCTCGAACTCGGTGGCGCGGCCCAGGTCGCGGACGCCACCGGGCTCAACGTCGGTCCCTTCGGGGCCGCCTATGTCGACCCGTCGCGGCGTACCGCGGCCGGACGCAGCTTCGCGGTCGACGACTGGACTCCGTCCTGGGAATTCGTCACCGGCCTGCTGTCCGGTCGCGCGGTGGCGAAGGTGGCGCCCGGAATCCGTCACGAGTTGATTCCCGACGGGGTCGAGGCCGAGTGGGTCAGCGAGCGCGGCGACGTCAAGGAGGCTGCGCTCTGGTCTCCGGCTCTGGCGACCGCGCGGCGCCGGGCGACGGTCATCGCCAGCGGCGGGCTTGCCTCCTTGACCGAGGAGGACGACCCGTTCGACGGACGCGACCGGCCGGTGCGCGAGGTCGGCGGCTTCCTGTACGAACCGGACGGCGCAGTGATCCGCTCCGGTCTGGTCACCGCGGTGGCCGCTGGGGTGGCCGGCGGGCTGATCGACGAACACATCGCCTACGTCACCTCCGACGCGTCGTACCGCACTCCGTTCGCCACCGGATATCAGGTGGTGGAACAACTCCCCTACCGCGAGAAGCAACTCAAGGCCGCCCTGGCGCAACGCGCGATCGGGCGGCTGACGATCAAGAAGCGCGGCGTCGACCTCGTACCCGAGCAACTGCGCAAACGCCTGGATCTGGCCGGTGACAACGAGGCAACCCTGGTCCTCACCCGCGTGGCCGGTGTCGGGACCGCACTCCTGGTCCGCCCCTTCTGAGCCCCTCGCCGCCCCCACCCCCTCGCCCCCACCCGTCGCCGACCCGGCAGTTATCTGGCCAGATTTGCGGCGTGTCGCCGGACAACTGCCAGGTCAGCGCTAGGTCGGGCCGAGAGCCGCGAGTTCGCGGCCACAGTGGTGTCGCCGCCGTGGCCGATTCACGTACGTCGCCCTACTTCATGTCCGGTAGCGATCGATCTGCGGCCCACCTCACTGAGAGGATGCGGCGATGACTCCGAACGAGACGATCACGGTCTTCGAGACCGCGACCACCTGGGGAACTGGTGCCCCTTGGGGAGGCGTCTTCACCTTGCCGCTTCGTCGTGAGTGGGCACTCGATTGCACGGACCTACGCGTCGTGTTCACGAGATATCGCGACAGGACGTGTCGGGTCTCCGTCCTGGATGGAAAGAAGAGAGTGCTGTGTCCCTGGTACGACCATGTCGACCAGATGATCGCCGACGCCGACCCCGTGCTTCCCGTCTTCGCACCGGACACCCGATGGGAGGACAACGAACAGGCATGGTGGGCATCGATTGCCAGGAAGCGAGACCGGCTTTACGTGGCCGAGACCGACGGAGACCGACTCCTCCAAGCCGACCGGGATGGTGTCCGGAAACCGCGACTGGTCGAGCCCGGGATCGTTTCCTTCGGCCGGGCCACGGTGACCTGGCGCAGTGTGGGGGTCGAGGCCTGGGAGCGAGCCTGGTTCAACGCGATCGCCACTATCCAGGCTCCGTGAGTGTCTCGCGTGTGCGCCTCTGACGACCGGCCAAGCCTCTTGCGCGCGTCACCGACCCGGCAGTTGTACGTCGACACGCCGCGAATCTGGCCAGATAACTGCCGGGTCGCTAGGTGGGGCCGAGGGCGGCGAGTTCGGCGGCGATGGTGGTGTCGTCGCCGTGGCCGGTGTGCACGATGGTTTCTGCCGGCAGCGTGAACAGCTTGTCCCGGATCGAGGCGAGGAGGGTGTCGTGGTCGCTGAACGACCGACCGGTGGCCCCAGGCCCGCCGCGGAAGAGGGTGTCGCCGGTGAAGACACAGGCATGATCCTCGGCGTACAGGCAGATCGCGCCGGGCGCGTGCCCGGGAGTGTGCAGCACCCGCAGCACGGTGCCGGCGATCTCGAACTCCTGGCCGTCGGTCACGTCGATGTCCCAGAGCAGCCGGGGATGGGTCAGCTCCCACACCGGGCGATCATCCGGATGCAGCATGATCGGCGCCCCGGTAGCCTCCCGGAGCGCCGGGGCGATCCGCACGTGATCGTCGTGCGCATGGGTACAGACGATGGCCTTGACACGCCGACCGGCGACGACATCGAGGATCTTCGCCACGTCGTGCGGAGCGTCCACGACCACGCAGTCCTCGGAGTCCCCGATGACCCAGACGTTGTTGTCGACCTCGAAGGTCTGCCCGTCCAGGCTGAACGTGCCCGAGGTGACCGTGTGCTCGATGGTGGTGTTGCAGAGACCCACTAGAAGATCACCACCGACCGGAGAACATCCCCGTGATGCATCTTGTCGAAGGCCGCCTCGATGTCGCCGAGTCCGATCTCCTCCGACACGAAGGCGTCCAGGTCGAGCCGCCCCTGCTGGTAGAGGTCGACCAGCATCGGGAAATCCCGGTTCGGCAGGCAGTCGCCGTACCACGAGGACTTCAACGCCCCGCCCCGACCGAAGACATCGATCAGCGGAATCTCGGGGAAGGCCATGTCGGGGGTGGGTACGCCGACCAGCACCACCGTGCCGGCCAGGTCTCGGGCATAGAACGCCTGCCGGTACGTCTCGGGCCGTCCGACCGCCTCGATGACCACGTCGGCGCCGAAGCCGCCGGTGACGGCCTGGATGCCGGCCACGGCATCCGACTCGCGGGAGTTGACCGTGTGGGTGGCGCCCATCTTCGTGGCCAGCCCGAGCTTGCGATCATCGATGTCGACGGCCACGATCGTCCTGGCTCCGGCCAGCGCGGAGCCGGCGATCGCCGCCATGCCGACGCCACCACAGCCGATCACCGCGACCGACATCCCGCGGGTCACGCCGCCGGTGTTGATCGCGGCGCCGAGCCCGGCCATCACGCCGCACCCGAGCAATCCGACCGCCGCCGCCCGGGCCGAGGCGTCGACCTTGGTGCACTGCCCGGCGGCGACCAGCGTCTTCTCGGCGAACGCGCCGATGCCGAGGGCCGGCGAGAGCTCGGTACCGGCTCCGTCGCCTTCGGCGAGCGTCATCTTCTGGGTGGCGTTGTGGGTGGCGAAGCAGTACCACGGCTCGCCTCGCAGGCAGGACCGGCAGTTGCCACAGACCGCTCGCCAGTTCAAGATGACGAAGTCGCCGGGGTCCAGGCCGGTGACGCCCTCGCCGATCGACTCGACGACGCCGGCGGCTTCGTGCCCGAGTAGGAACGGGAAGTCGTCGTTGATACCGCCCTCGCGGTAGTGCAGGTCGGTGTGACACACCCCGCAGGCCGAGATCCTGACCACGGCCTCACCGGGGCCGGGTGCGGGGACGTCGATCGTCTCTACCGTGACCGGCTGCCCTTTGCCACGCGCGACTACGCCCCGGACTTGTTGAGCCGAGACCTGTTGAGCCGAGACCTGTGGGGCTGAGACCTGCGCCATTGCCTGTCCTCCTTGCGACGGGTGTTCGCCTCACCGTAACGAGCGCGGGCCCCGGGATGTGAGAATTCTCTACGGATTGTGCGCGATCCGGCGGGGAAGTGACATATCTACCGGTCGAAACCGACTCACTCAACGACGGCGGTAGGCGCTGGACCGGGAACGGATGTCCATCACGATCACTGCTTGCTTGCCCTCGTCGATCTCGTACAGCACGCGCCAGTTCCGGCCGAGACGTGCGCTGTAGATCCCGGCAAGTTCGTTCGTCAGTATCTTGCCCACTCGTCGAGGACTCTCCAGGAGAGGGCCGGTGATGAACTCCAGGGCGGCTTCGGCGACCTCGGGAGGCAGTCGCTCGGAGAGCGATCGGCGCGCCGGAGCGGCGAGCCCGAGCTCATAGCGATCGGTCACCGATCACGGCGTTCTCTCACCAGGGCGCGCGCCGCTTCCGATCCGTAGACGACATCACCGGCATCGACCGACTCGCGCGCCTCCGCCAGGGAGCGCAAGGCCGCGGGATCGGACGTGATCTCGTCGGTCTCGCGACGAGCGAGGTAGGTCTCGAGGGCGTGCACGATTTCCTGCTGCACGCTGCGGTGGTCCTCGGCGGCGGCCACCCGCAACGCCGCGTCGAGTTCGGCCGGGAGCCTTAACGTCATCGCCACACCACAATGGTAGCAAATGTCACCATCCTGGTTCAGGCGATCACTCCGGACCGATGGCCGCCTTGTCGGCCGATGCGAGCACCCGGCGAGCGTAGGTCGAGGTACCGGGCCCGAGCAGTTCGCGCACTCCGTCCAGCCCCGCTCGGTACGCCGCGCTGGCGGCCAGGCTGCCGCACGAAACCCGGCGCACCCCCAGCCGGGACAGCTCCGGCACGCTCGGCGCGCCGGGCAACGCCAGCACGTTGACCGGTGCCCCATCGACCGCCTTGACGATCGCGGAGATCTGGTCGGCCGAAGTCAGACCTGGCGCGTAGAGCACGTCCGCGCCGACCGCTCGGTAGGCGCGCAGCCGCTCGACCACATCGTCCAGGTCGTCGGAGCCCCGACCGTCCGAATACAGGAGACGCTCGGCGCGGGCGGTGAGCACCACGCCGGCGCTCCGGGCCGCCTCCGCGGCGGCGCCGACCCGTTCGGTCGCGGTGGCCAGATCATCGATCGCGCCGACTCCCGGGTGGTAGTCCTCGATCGAGCATCCGGCGGCACCAGCCGCGGCCAACAGACGCACGGTTTCGGCGATACCGGCGAGGTCTTCGGCGAAGAGCCGCTCGGCGTCGACCGAGACCGGCACCGCGACCGCGGCGGCGAGCGCTTCGACATGGACCAGCAACTCGTCGAGCCCCACCTGCTGATCGAGCTTGCCGACGGTCCACGCGAACCCGGCGCTGGTGGTCGCGATCGCCCGCGCCCCGGCGGCGGTGAACAACCGGGCGGAGCCGATGTCCCACGCGTTGGGAATCACGAAGGCCTCCGGACCCCGGTGCAGCCCACAAAAGTCGGCGCGACGCTTCGCGATGTCCGTCGGGACGGTGTCCATGGCGCCACGGTAGCCGACGGCGACAGCCGGCCCGGAAAGCCCGTCCGTCGGCGAGTTGACCGAAGAATTAGTAAGCGCACATACTTACGCCATGACAACCATCACGACCGCCAGCATCACCTCGAGCGCGCCCGCCTCGGCATTCTTCGACCGCTGGGCCGACACCGCCACCTGGCCGGAGTGGGATCGTGGCGTCCAGTGGATCGAGCTCCACGGCCCCTTCGAGGTCGGCACCACCGGCAGGCTCAAGCCGGTCAACGGACCCCAGGCCACCTTCACGATCACCGCGCTCTCCGACACCGAGTTCGTCGACGTCAGCCGTGTCCCGGGCGGCCGGATCACCTTCACCCACACGGTCTGCACGGATCACGACGGCACCCACGTCCGAGTCTCCGTCGACGTCGACGGCCCGCTCGGGTTCGTGTGGAGCCGGATCCTCGGCCGGAAGTTCCGTGCGCACGCGCAACCGAGCCTGGAAGCCCTGGCCACGATCGCCGAGTCGGACGTCGCGACCAGGTGAGTGGCGCGCTCGGGTCGGCGTACGAACACCCGGACCAGAGCATCGGCCTGCTGTTGTGGCAGGTGACCAACCGGTGGCAGGCGGCCCAGCGCGCCGCGCTGAAGCCGTACGACCTCACCCATGTCCAGTTCGTCCTGCTGGCCTCGCTGACCTGGCTGCGGGACGAGGCCCCGGTCACCCAGAAACGACTCGCCGACCATGCGGCGACGGACCCGATGATGACCTCCCAGGTCCTGCGAGCCCTGGAACGACGCGGACTGGTCCGGCGCCGGCCACATCCGGACGATCATCGGGCCAAATCCGTGGCGGTGACACCGGCGGGCTACACGCTGGCCAACCGGAGCGTCACGGCGGTGGAAGCATGCGACCGCGGCTTCTTCGACGCGCTCGGAGACCGGGCACCACTCGCGCGCGCACTCCGGACGTTGCGCGATTCCGCTAGACCACCACCGTCGTGATCGGCAAGGAGGAGTCGGCCGGCAGGTCGAGCGCGGACGGCGCGCGCCCCCGGGCCACCAGTTCGGATCCGAGCGCGGCAACCATCGCGCCGTTGTCCGTGCAGAGCCCGGGGCGGGGCACCCGGACCCGGATTCCGCGCTTCTCGGCACGCTCGGTGGCCATCGCCCGGAGCTGGGAATTCGCGGCCACCCCGCCCCCGATCAGGATGTCGCGCACGCCGCGGTCGGTGGCGGCGTCGAGCGCCTTGCGGACCAGTACGTCGCACACGGCTTCCTGGAACGACGCGGCCACGTCGGCGACCGGCACCGGCTCCCCGGCGCGCTCCCTGGCTTCCACCCAGCGGGCGACCGCGGTCTTGAGGCCGGAGAAGGAGAAGTCGAATCGATGCCGTTCCAGGTCTCGCCGAGAGGTGAGCCCGCGCGGGAAGTCGATGTTCACCTGCCCCTCCCGGGCAGCCCGATCGATATGCGGCCCCCCAGGGAACGGCAGACCCAACAGCCGCGCGACCTTGTCGAACGCCTCCCCGGCCGCGTCGTCGATCGTGGAGCCGAGCGGCTCCACGCCCACCGTGACATCCTCGACCAGCAACAGGCTGGAATGACCACCCGACACCAGCATCGCCAGGCAGGGTTCGGGCAGGGCACCGTGTTCGAGCTGGTCGACGGCGACATGTGCCGCCAGGTGATTCACGCCGTACAACGGCTTGCCGAGGCCGAGGGCCAGTGCTTTGGCCGCCGCCACCCCGACCAGCAACGCACCCACCAGACCGGGGCCGCTGGTGACCGCCACGGCGTCGACATCGGCCAGGCGAACCCGGGCCGTCTCGCAGGCCCGCTCGATCGTAGGGACCATCGCCTCCAAGTGCGCACGGGAAGCGACTTCCGGGACCACCCCGCCGAACCGGGCGTGCTCGTCGACGCTCGAGGCGATCGCGTCGGCGAGCAGGGTGTGCCCGCGCACCAGCCCGACCCCGGTCTCGTCACACGAGGTCTCGATGCCCAGTACCAAAGGCTCTGCCGCCGTCGTCACGAGGCCGCCTCCCGCCGGACCGCTTCCGGTACCGCCGTCTCGCTCGGGTCGGCCTGCCGCATCGGCGGCCGGATCCCGAGCGTCGCCAGCATGGTCTCCAGCACCGAGCCGAGCTGTGTGACCTGGTCGCCGTCCAGGTTGTCGAAGACGAGTTGGCGGACGACCGCGACGTGCGAGGGAGCCGCGCTGAGCAACAAGGCATACCCCTGGTCGGTGATCTCGGCCAGCGTGACCCGTCCGTCGGTCGCCGACGGCCGCCGAACGAGCAGATCGCGACCCTCCAGCCGGTCGAGCACGTGCGAGAGCCGCGAGAGGGAGCCGTTGGTGAGCTGGGCCAGCGGCTTCAGGGGCAGGGTGCGGTTGTCCGCCTCGGACAACATCGCCAGCACGTAGTACTCGTACAGCGACAGGCCGTGCTCACGCCGTAGCGGCCCCTCGACCGCGGACGGCAGGACAGTCATCACCGCGACCAGCCCGATCCAGGTCTGGCGCTCCTCCTCGCTGAGCCATCGCGGCTCGACGGGCACGCAGGCTTCCGAGGACGGCAGAGGGCGGTCGGACATGCCGCTCATCCTATTTACTCCAGCCTGGGCGTGCGCGGAGGAGTGGTACGCCGGCTCCCGGTGGACTCGAAACCGGCCG
>JBOFLE010000326.1:0-2898 GCA_051657705.1 Nocardioides sp.
GGGTCGGTTCGGGTCGGTTCACCCGCCGGGGGCATGTCCCATAACCAATCGATGCGGCAGGATGGTCACCATGTCGGCGTATTGGAAGCGGGTTTTCTCGACCGGGCTTCTGGTCCCCGAGGACCGTGCCCTGCCCGACCTGACCGCCGAACTCACCTCGATGCTCGGTTCGCCGGATCCGAGCATCCGCGACGGCATGGCCTATCCCGCGCTGGCGACTTGGATCGAGCGCGGCGTGTACGACGACCTCCTGCCGGGCCTGGGTGACGGAATGGCGGCCGGCCTGGTCGTCGGGTTGGGCGAATCCGGAACCGACAGCGTGTTCCGGCGCAGCTTCTCCGCGCTCATCCTGACCGAATGCCTGGCCCGCGATCACCTCGCCAACCTGGTCCCGCCGAACGTCGTCCTGGACTGGGGCGACCGGCTCGCGGCGTGGTATCTGCGGGAGCGTGATCTTCGCGCCTATGTCGTCGGCAAGGGCTGGGCGCACGCGATCGCGCACGGAGCGGACGCCATCGGCATGCTGGCACATTCGCCACATCTGGGTCTCGCCGAGCTCACCGTCCTGCTGGACGTGCTCGCCGACCGGCTCCTCCTCCCCGCCGACACGTTGTTGGTGTCGGGCGAGTGCGACCGCATCGCCCTGGCCACCATGCGAATCCTGCGCCGCAATCTGGTAGGACTGGAGATCGTGGAACCGTGGGTCGTCCGGATCGGCCGGGCAGCCGCGTCCCGCGGCTACTCAGACCGGGATCCCTACCTCAGCACCGGCAACGCGGAGGCGTTCCTGCGGGCGCTCTACCTGCAGTTGATGCTGTCCGCTCAGGCTCCCACCATCAGGGCCGACCTTCTCCTGGTGCTGGTCGACTCGCTGCGAATCAGCAATGGTCAGTACGTCGGCCCGACGGTCGAGTAGGGCGGTCGAGTAGGGCAACCGTGCGGCAGGTCACACCACATCCGGCTTGAACGCGTTCAACTTCGGGCTGTACGGTGTGAGATGAACACGTTCAACAAGGCGTGCGACTCACGAGAAGGAGAGCCCCATGGACTGGACGGCCGCCTACTACCTCGGATACCTCGCGATTGCGATCCCGCTGACCGTGTGGGTCGCACGCACCCTCTCCCACAACGGCCGACTCTTCCTCGAAGGAGTGTTCGCCGGCGAGCGTGGGCTTGCCGAGGCCGTCAACACGCTGCTGATGGTGGGCTTCTACCTGCTGATTCTCGGCACCCTACTTCTCTACCTCCCGGTCACCGAGCCGGTCACCGGGCTCACCGGACTGCTCGAATCGTTGAGCACCAAGATCGGTGTGGTGATGATCCTCCTCGGCTTGCTGCACCTGGGCAACGTGTTCGTGTTCAACGCGATCAGGCGGAGGCGTGTCGCGCACGGCTCGGGCGAGACGCCGGCGTTCGCGGCGCGATGACTCGGCTCGACCTGTCGCCGGACCGGACGATCAGCCTGACCGTGCTCTACGACGCGCGCTGCTCGCTGTGCCGGACCATCGCCGGGTGGCTGGCCGCCCTGCCGCATCTGGTCCCGATGGACTTCGTTCCGGCAAGTTCGCAGACGGCCCGGGAACGCTTTCCCTTCTTCGATCACGACCAGTCCATGGACGAGATCACGGTCATCTCCGACGCCGGGACCGTCTACCTGGGCGAGCAAGCCTGGATCGCCGCCCTCTGGGCCACCCGGACCCACCGCGCCCTTGCCATGCGGCTCTCGCGTCCCGGCATGCAGCGTTTCGTCCGGGTCGCCGCGTACGCCGCCGCCGGGGTGCGGGAGTGGGGCACCTCGGGTCGCGACGCCTCGGGGCCCGAGGCGGAGCTTCCGGCAGGCTCCGATGCCCCCGGCTGAGTCGGCATCCCGGGGCGACCGTACCCGGCAGACAATCGTCGACGCGGCACTCGAACTGTTCGACGAGGGCGGGTACGACGCCACGACGATGCGGGCGATCGCCACGCGTGCCGGGGTGTCCCTGGGTAGCGCCTACTACTACTTCGGCTCGAAAGAACACCTGATACAGGGCTTCTACGAACGGCTCCGCGCCGATCACGAGCGCGCGGCCGCGCCGATCCTGGCATCCGAAACCGGGTTCGCGCGGCGCCTGGCCGGAGTCTTGGACACCTGGGTGGACGCCGCCGTTCCCTACCACGCCTTCGCCGGCAAGTTCTTCAAGAACGCCGCCGAGCCGGACAGTCCACTGTCGCCGTTCTCCGTCGAGTCGGCCCCCGCCCGAAACGCGACTATCGACCTGTTCCGGCGCGTGGTCGACGGTTCGGACCTCAAGGTACCCAAGGATCTCCGCGCCGAGTTGCCCGAACTCCTGTGGCTACTGCTGATGGGGGTCGTGTTGTTCTGGGTGCACGACGACACCGAGAACCAGCGCCGGACTCGAGTGCTGATCGACCAGGCCGCTCCGATGATCGATCAGGTGGTCCGGCTGAGCCGTCTCCCGGTCGTCCGCGGCCTGACCGAAGACGTGGTCACCCTGATCAGGGGGGTGCGCCGGTGGCCGGCCCCACCCCCATGATGGACTCTGTGCCCGTGATCACTCGCCGAGCAGTTCCGGACGACTTCGGCAGGGCGGGAGACCTCACGGTGGCGGCCTACGTCACCGCCGGGCACCTCCAGGCCGACGACGCGTACGTCGCCTCCCTCCGGGACTGCGCGCGACGAGCCGCCGAAGCCGAACTCTGGGTGGCGCAGGGAGAACGGGACGGCGAGCCCGAGGTGATCGGCACGGTGACGTACTGCCCGGTCGGGTCGCCGTGGCGCGAGATCGGCGATTCCGGCGAGGGCGAATTCCGGATGCTCGCCGTCGATCCCAGCGCTCAGGGTCGCGGAGTGGGGCGTGCGCTGATCGGGCGTTGCATCGAACTGGCCGAGCTGGCCGG
>JBOFLE010000327.1:0-3998 GCA_051657705.1 Nocardioides sp.
ACGTCCAGGAGGGTGGCTACCAGAGCAATCCGCGTCGAACGATTCGGCTCGCGAGCCGAATCACCCGGCAGGCGTCGCGTCGCGGCCTGTACGTCGTCATCGACTGGCACATCCTCACCCAAGGCGATCCGAACGACAATCTGGATCGTGCCACTCGCTTCTTCAACGTGATGGCGCGACGCTTCGGCGATCAGAACAACATCATCTACGAGATCGCCAACGAGCCCAACGGAGTGCCCTGGAAGTCCGTGCGCGGGTATGCGGAGACACTCATACCGCGGATCCGCGCGATCGATCCGGAGGCTCCGATCGTCGTCGGCACACCGGGTTGGTCGTCGCTCGGAGTCGCCGACCGCACGAGTCCGAATCGGATCGTCCGGCGCCCGGTGCGGGCCGCGAACATCCTCTACGCGTTCCACTTCTACGCCGCCTCGCATCGCGGCGGCTACCTCCGGGCGCTGCGGCGTGCCTCGCGGAAGCTGCCGATCTTCACCACCGAGTTCGGCTCCCAGGAGTTCACCGGAGACGGGCCGAACGACTTCGCGATGGCCAACCGGTTCATCAGGCTGATGAACCGGCGCAAGATCAGCTGGATCGGCTGGAACTATTCCGACGACTTCCGTTCCGGCGCCGTCTTCCGGCCGGGAACCTGCGCAAGCGGATCCTTCGCCGCGGAGAGTGCGCTCAAGCCCGCCGGCACGTGGATTCGCCGTCACCTCCGTCGGTAGCCGGCCGGCCGCTCGGACGCGAGATCGGAGCCCGGATTGGGACGATGTCTAGGCTCGGGTTCATGAATCTCCGCCAGTCAGTCCAGTCGTGGTTGGAACCGGTGTTGCGGCGTACGCCGTTGAGCCAGGTCGCCGGACCCACGCTCGTCGAACTCGATCTGAGCCGAGGCATCCAGGAGTCATCGCCCGCGAGCCCGCTGGCGGCCGTGCGCCACCTGCGCACACCGATGCTGCGCGGCCTGATCCGAGGCCTTCGCGAGGCCGCCGACGATGACGCCGTGGTCGGCCTGATCGCCACGATCGGCCCGTCGGTCATCACGTTGGCGCAGTCCGGCGAGCTCCGCGACGCGATCCGCCGCTTCCGGGAGTCCGGCAAGCCCGCGATCGCCTGGAGCGCGGCCTTCGGCGAGGTTGCCGCCGACAACACCGGTTACCATCTGGCCACCGCGTTCGATGAGATCTGGCTGCAGCCCAGCGGAGCGGTCGGGCTGGTCGGCTTCGCGGCGGAGCCGGTCTTCGCGCGCGACGCGCTCGACAAGCTCGGCATCGCGCCGCACTTCAGCCAGCGTCACGAGTACAAGTCGGCGGCCGAGACGTTCATGCGCAAGGGGATCTCCGAGCCCAGCCGCGAGATGCTGGGCCGGCTCGTCGACTCCTCCACCGACCTGGTGATCGCCGACGTCGCCGCGAGCCGCGCCCTGCCGGAGTCGGAGGTACGCGCGATTCTCGCCGCCGGTCCCCGACCGGCGGCCGTCGCGGCCGAGCACGGCCTCGTCGATCACGTCGGTTACCGGGACCAGGCCTACGCCGCGCTGCGCGAACGAGTCGGCCACGCCGAGCCCGGCCTCCGGTTCGCCGAGCGGTTCAAGGCCGGCCGGCTCGACGGGCTGATCGGCCCGATCACGGCGTTGACCAACGACAGGCCGGTCATCGGCCTCATCCAGGCGACCGGGGCGATCCACCGCGGCCATCCGGGAGGTTCGCCGGCCAGCGGGCCGACGATCGGTTCGGACGCGCTGGACGCCGCGCTCCGCGCGGCCGGCCGGAACCGGGCCGTCAAGGCCGTGGTGCTGCGGATCGACAGCCCCGGCGGCTCCTACGTCGCCTCGGATGCCATCCGGCGCGCGGTCATGGTCCTCCGGGACTCCGGTACCCCGGTCGTCGCCTCGATGGCGTCGGTGGCCGCGTCCGGCGGCTACTACATCGCCATGCCCTGCACCACGATCGTCGCCAACCCGGGAACCGTCACCGGTTCGATCGGCGTGCTGGCGGGCAAGAGCGTGCTCCGAGACGGCCTGAGCCGGATCGGTATCGCGCGGGAGACGATCGCCGCCGCGCCGTACGCGGCGATGATGTCGTCGAATCAACCGTTCTCCGAGGAGGAGGCGGCGCTGCTGGAGCGGTGGCTCGACGAGGTGTACGACGACTTCACCGGCAAGGCCGCGGCCGATCGCGGCCTCGCGCTCGATGAGCTGCGCGGCGTGGCCAAGGGCCGGGTGTGGACCGGCGCGGACGCCGCCGAGCGAGGGTTGGTCGACACGCTGGGGGGTCTGGACCGCGCCGTCGACGAGGCGTGCCGGCTGGCGGCGGTACGTCGGGCCGAGGCGAGAGTGCAGGTCATCCCCAAGCCGAACCCGCTCCAGAGCTTCTTGCCTCGCGACAACTCCGACGCGGTCGAGGCCGGCGCGCCGCCGACCCTGGAGGGCCCCGCCGGCTGGCGCCGGTTGCTTCCCGAGCTGAGGGTGGCGCTGGGCCTCGAACACGCCGGCGTGCTCACCTTGCCGCCGGTGCGGCTGCCCGGGCTCCTCCCGTCTGATGTGTAGGGACTAGCGAGGCGCGTCGGATGATCCGAACTCTCGGCCGTATCCTGCTGGGCTTGTTCCTCGGCTTCGCCGGGGTAGCTCACTTCGCGGACACCGAATCGTTCCTCGCCCAGGTTCCGCCCTGGCTGCCCGCACCCGAAGCGATCGTCTGGATCTCCGGCGTGATCGAGCTGACCCTGGCCGCCGCGCTGTTGTTCGCTCCGGTCGCGCACCGTCCCGCGGTCGGGTGGACCGTCGCCGGGTTCTTCGTGGCGATCTTCCCGGGAAACGTGTCCCAGTTCGTGACCGGGACACCGGCGTTCGGTCTGGACAGCGACGGCGCACGGGCGGTCCGGCTGCTCTTCCAGCCGGTGCTCGTGGCCTGGGCGCTGTGGGCCACCGGGGCCTGGCGGGCGTGGCGCGGCCGGTCGGCCTGACGGCCGCCGCCGCGGTACCCCCGGATGGCCGTCCGGAGATAGCGTCAGGAAGCGAGCGACCCCGAGAAGATCTGCCAGGCCAGCGCCGACTTCGCGACCAGGCTCAGCACCAGATACGCCTTCTCACCGAAGGCATAGTCGGCCCAGCGCCCGATCTCCCGATACTGCAGCCATTGATTGAGCGCGAAGCTCATGAAGAAGACGAACAGCGACACGATGATGCCGTAGACGAAGCCCGGTATCTCCTCGGCCCCGACCGTGTTCACCACGATCGCCACCCACGGGGCCGCCCCGGCGACGCAGCCGAACCAGAACGGCAGCATCGTGGTGCGGGTGCGACCCGGCGGGTTCATCAGTTCTTGGAGCCAGCCGAACCCGATCATCGCGACATTGGCCCCGATGATCCCGATGACCGCCGAGATTCCGGTGATGCCGTTGTAGGACGCGATCAACAGCACCATGATCGTGGCACTCACGGAGTACTCGACCCACCGGAAGCGGTTGATCCCCGCGCGCAGATCCGCCTCGTAGCGATCCCGGAAGACGGTGGCGGTCAGCAGGTGATCGACCGCGGCGAGGGCCAAGAAGATCGCGACGGCTGCCCCGACGGGAACCTCGAACATCGCCTCGGGGGCAGGCGATGCGGTACCGGGCGGTCCGGTCGGGTACTGAGAGGTGACGGCGATGGCGAAGCCGCCGGCCAGCGCGAGTACGGCGACCGCCTGGGCGCCGTGCAGGATGGTCAGGCCGAGGTTCCATCGACGTAGTCGGGATAGAGCATGGTCGGTCACACCGGTTGCTTCCACATCTCTACTTCGCGGCTCGGGCCCGAAGAGTTGCCTTCCGGCATCACACCCAGGAGATCTCGTGGACGTGATCGTCGTCTCCGCGATACACCAGGTGCGCCGTGCGGTCCCCGTCCACGGCAAAGGCGACCGGGGATCCCTCCGCGTCCGGAGCGGACGCATTGGCGGTGATGTCGCCATGGCTGACGGCGGGATCACCCGGCGTCCACCACAGTTCGTGCAGAT
>JBOFLE010000328.1:0-1207 GCA_051657705.1 Nocardioides sp.
TTGGCGCAGGGCGAGGCGAACGTGAACGAGCTTGCGGCGCCGTTCGACTTGACCCTGCCGGCGGTCTCCAAGCACATCAAGGTGTTGGAGCGGGCGGGCTTGGTCGCCCGTGGCCAGCGGGCTCAGTACCGCCCGTGCACCTTGGAGCCCGCGCCGCTGAAGGTGGTCTCGGCTTGGACCGAGCAGTACCGGCGCTTCTGGGAAGGCGGCTTCGACCGTATGGACGACTACCTGACCCAGCTACAACGGCAATCTGGAGAGGACTCTCACGATGACTGATACGCATATGACCGACTCGATGGTGATCGAGCGCACCCTTGACGCCCCGGCCGACCTGGTCTGGCAGATGTGGACCGAGCCAGAGCACTTCGAAGCCTGGTACGGCCCTCAGGGCGCCACGATCACCGTGGTGACGATGGACGTCCGGGTCGGCGGCACTCGTCTGGTCGGGATGAAGATGGACACCCCCAACGGGCCGATGCAGATGTGGTTCATCGGGGAGCACCGCGATGTCGTCCGACCCCAGCGGCTGAGCTACACCGAATCGATGTCCGACCCTGAGGGCAACGTGCTTGCCGCCGACCAGACCGGTATGCCGTCAGGCCACCCGACCACGACCAAGGTCACCGTCGAACTCGCTGGCCTCGACCGGGGCACCAAGATGACGCTGACCCATGCCGGGATCCCTGCCGATTCGCCCGGTGCCGCGGGCTGGCAGATGGCCATCGACAAACTTGCCGCCCATCTCAAGACACACAACCACGCCTGACTGCCGGTGTGATGAACCGCCGGTGGCGGGGGTGTCGGCTATCTGTTCAGGTGAGTTGGGAGCGTCGGCGGTGGAGGTAGGCACGTTCGGCGGGGTTGGCGGTGGCGGCGATCGCTGCGTCGTAGGCGTGGCGTGCGTCGCTGGACCGGCCGAGGCGGCGCAGTAGTTCGGCGCGGGTGGCGTGCCAGGCGTGGTAGCCGGTCAGGTCGAGGTCGTTGACCAGCGTGAGGGCGACCTGGGCACCGTCGAGTTCGGCGATGGCGACCGCACGGTTCAGGGCGACGACGGGTGTGGGAGTCAGTGCGTACAGCTTGTCGTAGAGGGTGGCGATGCGGGCCCAGTCCGTCTTTGCGGTGTTGGGCGCGGCGGTGTGTAGGGCGGCGATCGCGGCCATCAGTACGTAGGGCCCGGCCAGGCCGGGCTCCAACGCGGCCTGTG
>JBOFLE010000329.1:0-2109 GCA_051657705.1 Nocardioides sp.
CCGTGGCTGAGACCCCGAGCCGCCGCGCCCGGGATGCGTCGAGCGCGACCGGCTTGTGGCACGCAAGTGAGCAACTCGTGGGATTCGTTCCCGAGTTCGGCTAGCGATGCGGTCGCGGCGGCTTGTCGGCCTCGGCCAAGACCTCACGCGCTACCCGAGCGTCCGAGTACGGGCCGAAGCCCCTGTCGGAAGCCTGGTGGCCCGGGGCCTGCGCGGGAAGACGGTTCTTGTCCAGAGACGTCCGATTGCCGCGACGATGATCTCCGGACAGTTTCGGACACCTGGAGACAGTCGGTTGCTAGGCGCACATCGTCGCCGACTACCGTCGCAGGATCACCGACGATGCACGGCAGGCCAGTGAATGGACCATTCACGGTGAGCGGGTCGTGGACGACACGCGCCGGGCGGTCTTGAGCATCGCCGATGTGGAACTGCCGGACGGAGTTCGCTTCGAGCAGTATGTGCTCCGGGTACCCCGTGCCGCCATCGTGGTCGTGCTCGACGAGCAGGAGCGCGTGCTGATGATGTGGCGGCACCGTTTCATCCTGGACCGCTGGGTGTGGGAACTGCCGGGTGGCTACCTCGATCCAGAAGAAGAGCCGGCGGTATGCGCGGCACGCGAGGTCGAGGAGGAGACCGGCTGGCGCCCACGCACCATGGAACTCTTGCTGTCGTTTCAGCCCGCAGTGGGAACGATCGACCAAGACAACATCGTCTTCCTGGCACGAGGCGCCGACCCGACCGGGGTCTCCCCGGACATCAACGAGACCGCGAGAGTCGGATGGGTTCCGCTGTCCGAGGCTCGCGACCGCATCGCGAAGGGTGAGATTGTCGGCGCCGGCTCGGTCGCCGGCATTCTCGCGACCCTTCTCACCAAGGCCGACGGGCGACTCTAACCAGCGTCGACCAACCGGCGAGCGCGGAACTGACCGCAGTCCGTCGGCGGATCGACGACCAACTGAAAGCCGCTGACGACGTCCGCACTTCCGGCGGAGAAAGATCTGCATGAGCAGCCCCTCGCGGACCACTTCGCCGTCGACGGTGACGGCGAATAGCCCGGGTACGACTTCGATTCGCCCGAAACACGATGCCGTCGACGCACGAGCGCACCTGATATCATTTTGGAACTTGTGCTATCACGGGGAGCCGCCGATGCCCGCCATCACCGTTCGGAATCTTTCCGAGGAGACCCACCGAGCCCTGAAGGCCCGGGCGCGCACGCACGGGCGCAGTACGGAGGCGGAGGTTCGGGCTATCCTCCACGACGCCGTGTCCCAGGACTCGGAGGTCGGCCTGGGCACCAAGGTGGCCCGAATCTCGGCCGAAGTGGGCGGATTCGATCTCGACCTCGAGCGGGACCGCAGCGACACTCCGCCGATCGACCTCGCGTGATGGTCCCCGCGTGATCGTCCTCGACACCAACGTCCTCTCCGAGCTGATGGGTGCGGCGCCGCATCCGGCAGTCGTGGCGTGGGTCGACAACCAGGCGCCATCGACACTGTTCGTCACCACCCTCACGCTGGCCGAGATCCGGTACGGGATCGCCGCACTGCCTCGTGGGAAGCGGCGCATCCTGCTCGGGGAGGTCTTCGAGGGCGGCATCCGGCCGCTCATGGGCGACCGGGTGTTGGGGTTCGACGAGGCGGCCTCCGTCGAGTACGCCGCTCTCCGGGCAGCAGCGCGCGCCGCAGGCAGGGCCATCGGCGTGGCGGACGCCTTGATCGCCGCCATCACTGCGGCCCACCGCTTCGCGATCGCGACCCGCGATCGGGCGCCGTTCGAGGCCGCCGGCCTGAGTGTCGTCGACCCGTTCGAAGTGGCATGACCAACATCGACTTCGTCCGCCAGATGCTGCCGTCACTGCACGACGACTGTGCCAGGACCGAGTCGTACCTCCTCGGCCCCCGGTCGGCGCGCTTCTACACCCGCCGCGTCGTCGAGAAGCTGGCGGGCTACCTCTACGACGTCCTATCTCTGCCGGTCCCCTACCGCGGCGACGTTGCCGCGAAGAACAACGACACCGCCCTCAAGGCGTAGGTGTCCCGGGGATCGTCCAGGAACTGACGTCGAGGAGATCGTCGAAACCCTCGACCAGATCAAGCGAACCGC
>JBOFLE010000330.1:0-9753 GCA_051657705.1 Nocardioides sp.
GTTGCAACTCGGTGGTGGCGACCCGGACCGCGCTCAAGCTGGCCGACTACGTCGTCACCGAAGCCGGATTCGGCGCGGATCTCGGCGCGGAGAAGTTCGTCGACATCAAGTGCCGGATGTCCGGCCTGCGACCGTCGGCAGTGGTCGTGGTGGCGACGGTCCGGGCGTTGAAGTACCACGGTGGCGTGGCGCTGGCCGACCTGGCGGGCGAAGACCTCGACGCACTCGAGGCCGGCACGGACAACCTGCGCCGGCACCTCCACAACATCCGGGACGTCTACGGACTGCCGGCGGTGGTCGCGATCAACCGATTCCCCTCCGACACCGATGCCGAGGTGGAGCTGCTGGTGTCGCTGGTGGACAAGGAGGGAGCCACCGCGTTCCCGGCGACGCACTTCAGCGACGGAGGCGCGGGCGCGGAGACCCTGGCAGCCGGCGTGCTCGATGCGATCGAGGCCGAGGCGACCAAAGCCAATGCGACCGGGGACTCGGCCGGATTCTCCTTCGTCTACGACGACGCGATGTCGTTGGCGGAGAAGGCGCACGCCGTCGCGACGAAGGTGTACGGCGCCGCGGCGGTCAGCTTCGACGGCAAGGCGCGCCGCCGGCTGGACCGGATCGAGGCCGAGGGGTACGGCCACCTGCCCGTGTGCCTGGCGAAGACGCAGTACTCCTTCTCGACGGATCCCGCGGCCCTCGGCGCCCCCAGCGGGCACGTGGTCAACGTCCGCGAGGTCCGGCTCGCCGCCGGCGCCGGATTCGTCGTCCTGGTCACCGGCGACGTGATGACGATGCCCGGCCTCCCCAAGGAACCCGCTTCCCACCACATCGACATCGACGACTCCGGGGCCATCGTCGGCCTCTCCTAAGACATAGTCCGGCACGATTCCGGCGGTTTCAGATATCGAAACCGCCGGAATCGTGCCGGACTACCCTGGACACCGCGCGAATCTGCCGTCACCGGACGCATCACGATCTGGTTACGAGAATGTGAACTCCTGGACCGGTTTCCGGCGTCCTATATAAGTTGTCCGGAACAACAAACGCGGCCCGGCGGGATCGTTACCGCGACTCCACGGATCGCCTGAACTCACATCAAGGAGGCGATTCGCGTGAAGCGGACGCACACAATGGTGCTCGTAGGCATGGTGAGCGCCCTGGCGCTCACGGCGTGCGGCAGCGACACCGACACCTCGAGCGGCGGCGACGATTCGGGCGCCGACAAAGCCAAGGTCGGAAAAATCGGTGTCATCCTCCCCGACACCAAGTCGTCGGTGCGGTGGGAGGCCTCGGACCGCCCCGCCCTCGAAGCGGCGTTCGAAGCGGCCGGCATCGAGTCGGACATCCAGAACGCCGAGGGCGACGCCGAGAAGATGGCCACCATCGCCGACGCGATGATCGCCGACGGCGTCACCGTGCTCGCGATCGTCAACCTCGACTCGGCATCCGGTGCCGCGATCCAGGAGAAGGCCAAGTCCCAGGGCGTCAAGACCCTCGACTACGACCGGCTCACCCTGGGCGGTTCCGCCGAGGCCTACATCTCGTTCGACAACACCAAGGTCGGCGAGTTGCAGGGCCAGGGCCTCGATCAGTGCCTGGGCGGCAAGCCGTCGAACATCGTCTACCTCAACGGCTCGCCCACCGACAACAACGCAACCCTGTTCTCCGCCGGAGCGCACAGCGTGCTCGACGCCAACAAGGCCTACAAGGTCGTCGGCGAGCAGGCCGTTCCGGACTGGGACAACGAGCAGGCGGTCGGCATCTTCGAGCAGCTCTACACCAAGGCCGACGGCAAGGTCGACGGCGTGTACGCCGCCAATGACGGCCTCGCCGGCGCCACGATCTCGATCTTGGAGAAGAACGGCAAGGCCGGCAAGGTGCCGGTGACCGGACAGGACGCCACCGTCGAGGGTCTGCAGAACGTGCTCAAGGGCACCCAGTGCATGACCATCTACAAGTCCGCCAAGGCCGAGGCCGGCGCGCTGGCCGACGCCGCGATCGCGCTCGCGAAGGGCGAGGAGGCGCCGACCAACGGCGAGGTCGAGGACTCGGAGGGTGGCCGCCAGGTGCCCGCGGTGCTGCTCACGCCCGAGCTGATCACCAAGGACAACGTGAAGTTCGTCATCGACGACGGCGGCCAGGCTGCCACCGACGTCTGCGCCGGCGACTTCGCGAAGGCCTGCACCGACGCCGGGATCTCCTGATCCGGCTCACCTGAGATAACACCCGCGGAAATGTCCCGGCCGGCCGGCATCCACCGGCCGGCCGGGACACCCGGTAGGCCTCGTCGAGAGAAAGCGGACGTATCGTGAGCGACTCCACCTCCTCCAACGCACCTCTGCTCGAGCTGCGCGGTGTCAACAAGAGCTTCGGTGTGGTGCACGTGCTGCACGACGTCGACTTCGCCGTTCGCCCGGGACAGGTCACCGCATTGGTGGGCGACAACGGCGCCGGCAAGTCCACCCTGGTCAAGATCATCGCCGGGATCTACGGCCGGGACACCGGGGAGTACCTCTTCGAGGGCCGCCCGGTGACCGTCGGCGGCCCGCGAGACGCCGCCGCGCTCGGGGTCGAGGTGGTGTATCAGGACCTCGCGCTGTGCGACAACCTGGACATCGTCGAGAACATGTTCCTCGGCCGCGAGGTACGCCGGTACGGCACCCTCGACGAGGGCAACATGGAGGCCCGGGCCCGTGAAACCCTGGCCTCGCTCTCGGTGCGCACCGTGAAGTCGGTCCGGCAGACCGTGTCGAGCCTGTCCGGAGGCCAGCGGCAGACCGTCGCGATCGCGAAGTCGGTGCTGTGGAACTCCAAGATCGTGCTGCTCGACGAACCCACCGCGGCGCTGGGGGTCGCGCAGACCAAGCAGGTGCTGGAACTGGTACGCCGCCTCGCCGATCGCGGTCTCGGTGTCGTCCTGATCTCCCACAACATGACCGACGTGTTCGAGGTGGCCGATCGGATCACCACGCTCTATCTCGGACGGGTCGCCGCCGACGTCGCGGCCAAGGACGTGACCAACAACCAGGTTGTCGAGCTGATCACCGCCGGCCGGAGCGGCGACCTGGGGATCTCCCTCGAAGCCGCACGCACGGCCAACTAGTGCCGCAGAAGGAGCGTCGCATCATGAGCAATCCCGTAGCCAATCCGCCCACCGTCGCCGACAGCGACTTCGCCATCGACACCAAGCAGCAGGCCGGCGTCGGGGAGTACTTCCGCGGCTATGTCAACCGGGTCAAGGGCGGCGATGTCGGCTCCTTGCCGGCGATCGCCGGACTCGCCGTGCTGATGATCGTCTTCACCGTCGCCAGCGACAAGTTCCTCTCGACGCTCAATCTGGCGAACCTGACCACCCAGGCCGCGGCGACCTGCGTGCTGGCGATGGCGTTGATCCCCGTGCTGCTGGTCGGCGACATCGACCTCTCCGCCGGCGTCGCCGGCGGCATGTGCGCCTGCGTGACCGCGTTGTTGATCGTCAAGCAGGACCAGCCCTGGTGGGTCGCGGTGCTGGCCGGCATCGCCATCGGGGCGCTGCTCGGACTGGTGATCGGTCTACTCGTCGCGCGACTCGGCATCCCGTCTTTCGTGGTGACTCTTGCCTTCTTCCTGGCCATCCAGGGCGTCGCATTGAGGTTGATCGGGCAAGGCGGCTCGCTGCGCGTCGACGATCCGGTGTTGCGCGGCCTGAGCATCAAGAACGTGCCTGTGACCTGGGGCTGGATCCTCGCGGCGCTGGCGGTCGCGGCGTACGCGCTGATTGTGCTGGGGCGCTACCGCCGCCAAGTGGCCCGCGGCCTGCAGCACCAGCCGATGCAGGTGTTGCTGCTCAAGATCGCCGGGATCGCGATCCTGGTGCTGGGCGCGACCTACCTGCTCAACACCAACCGCAGCCTCAATCCGGTCTTCCCGATCCAGGGCATTCCCTGGGTGGTGCCGGTGGTCGGTGCGCTGCTGGTGTTCTGGACGTTCATTCTGAGCAAGACCGCCTTCGGCCGGCACCTGTACGCCGTCGGCGGCAATGCCGAGGCCGCCCGCCGAGCCGGCATCGACGTCCTCCGAATGCGGATCTACGCCTTCATGATCTGCTCCTCGATGGCGGCGGTCAGCGGCATCCTGGCCGCGTCCAACACCGGCAAGGTCTCGCCGTCCTCCGGCGCCGGCAACGTGCTGCTCTACGCCGTCGGCGCGGCCGTGATCGGCGGCACCAGCCTGTTCGGCGGCAAGGGCAAGGCCCAGGACGCTGTCATCGGTGGTCTCGTGATCATGACGATCGCCAACGGGCTGGGCCTGCTCAACCAGGCCAGCTACATCAACTTCATCGTCACCGGTGGCGTCCTGTTGGTGGCGGCCTCGGTGGACGCGATCTCGCGCAGGCGACGTACCGCCGCCGGCATCGGCTAGCCGATGTCCCCGGCTGAACCCGCCGGCCGGGTGCCAGTCGACCCCGTTGCGCCCGGCGACGCGTTCGCGTCGGTCGAGCCCGCCTCGAGGTCGCCGCGGGCCCGCCCCGGCACCGGCGCCAACCAGGAGTCCGTCCGGCGGCACAACCTGGGCACGATGCTGCGCCATGTGCACCGCGACGGACAGATCACGCGCGCGGAGCTGACCACCCGGATGGGCCTGAATCGCAGCACGATCAAGGCCCTGGTCACCGAACTGGAGTCCCTGGGGGTCGCCGAACAGGCGAAGCCGTCGACTCCGGGCCGGCAGGGTGCCGGCCGTCCGAGCGCCGACGTCCGGCCCGCCACGACCGGGCCCTACGTGCTCGCGCTCGACGTGGGAGTGGACCGTGTCGTCGTCGCCAGGACCGGCCTCGGGGGCCGGATCCAGCAACGCGCGCTTGCTCCGCTCGACACGACGACCGTCGATGTGGTGACCGGCAACGCGCTTCGCCTGATCCGGGAGGCCGTCGCGGAGGCGTCGGACCTCGGCCCGCTGGTCGGCATCGGGATCAGCGTGCCCGGTCTCGTCCGCCGCACCGATGGGATCGTGCGGATCGCTCCGAACCTGCGCTGGCACGACGTGCCGTTCGCGCGCCTGATCGCCGAGCGACTGCCGGTCGACGTCCCGGTGATGATCGGCAACGACGCCGACCTCGGTGCGCTGGCCGAGCACCAGCGCGGCGCGGGCGTCGGGCTGTCGGACCTGATCTATATCTGCGGCAACGTCGGGGTCGGCGCCGGCGTGATCGCCGGCGGCGTGCCGATCGCCGGTGCCGGCGGGTACGCCGGCGAGATCGGCCACCTGCCGTACCCGCTGGGCGGCAAGGAGTGCCATTGCGGCAATCGCGGCTGCTGGGAGACCGAGGTCAGCGCCATTACCATCGCCCGGGCGATCGGTTGGCCGCTGGAACAGGTCTTGTCGCTCGCCGCGGAACTGGACTCCCACACCGTCGCCACCCCGGAGCTGAGCGAGATCGGGTCCGCACTCGGCCGCGGCCTGGGGCTGCTGGTGAACCTGCTGAATCCCCAGGCGATCGTGCTCGGTGGCTACCTGGCGTCGCTGTACCCGCTCGTCGCGGACGAGGTCGCGGTCGGGATGCGGGCACACGCCCTGTCGGCGTCGAGCGAGCACGTCAGCCTCTTCGTGCCCGGCCTGGGCCGTGATTCGGTCCTGATGGGAGCCGCCGAGATCGCCTTCACGGCTCTGCTCCGAGACCCGGTCGCGGCCCTGAACGCGGCGCATCAGGCGGCGGCCGAGGCCGCCCCCCGGCGAGGCGTCACAAAAGCACGGCCAGACGTCACAAAGCACGTGCATTTGTGACCCCTCGCCTTGCATTTGCGCCCACTCGCCGTGCTTTTGTGACGCTTCGCCGTGCTTTTGTGACGCCTCGGCGCTGCTAGCTGAGGGTGGCTTCGCCGGTGAAGACCGGACGTACCGACTCCTCCGCGGCGCCGAGCCCGGCCGCCCGGATGCCGAGCGAGCTGACTCGGACATCGGGAGGCACGCGGACATTCCTGATGCGCTCGGCGAGGGTCAGCCGGGCCGGCTTGATCATGAACGCCGCCAGCGGCCCGAAGTAGCCGCCGAGCACGATGATCGCCGGATCGCAGATCCCGGCCAGCACGGCCAGGCCGGCCCCGAGCGTCCGGCCGGTGTCGGCCAGCTTGGCGCTGATCGCGGAGTCCAGCGTGGCGCGAGAAGCCATGTACTCCGCCGAGGCGACCGGGTTGTCGACCTCGGGCAACCCGAGCTTGTCGAGCACCGCGTGCAGACCGACCGACGCCTCCCAGCAACCGAACTGGCCGCACCTGCAGCGCGCGGTCGGCTCACCCAGCGGCAAGTGACCGATCTCGCCGGCAAAGCCGCGAGCACCTCGATACAGCCGTCCGGCCTGGATCATCC
Organism: Nocardioides sp.; assembly: GCA_051657705.1. Classification (GTDB taxonomy): domain Bacteria; phylum Actinomycetota; class Actinomycetes; order Propionibacteriales; family Nocardioidaceae; genus Nocardioides. The sequence continues at coordinate 6,346 of JBOFLE010000330.1, forward strand.
CGGCACCGATGCCGACGGTCCCGGTGATGTAGAGCGAGTCCATGAACCCCTGGGCGGCTCCGCGATGCGCCTCGGCCAGGGCGGCGCAGTTCGCGTCGTTGTCGACCCGCACCGGAGTCCGGCCCCCGAGTACCTCCTCCACCCGGTCGGCGAGCGCCGTACCCTGGACCTGCAGGTGCGGTGACCAGGCCAGCGTGCGCTTGTCCCCCCAGACCAGTCCCGGAACCGCCACGGTGGCGCCCAGCAGGTCGAAGCCGGCCAGCGACCTGCTGGCGTGGGCAACCAGTTCCAACAGCGGATGACCGGGGTGGTCGATACTCGGGAGATGGGACACCGAGTGCACCTCGCTCCACCGGATCTCGCCGGAGAGGTCGACCGCGACCGCGGTCACGTAGTCGACGTTCAGCTCGAAACCCAGGCCCAGGTACCTGGCCCCGGTCAGGCGCACCGGGCGTCCGGGCCGTCCGCGGCCGTCGTTGCGCGCGGGCCCCTCGGCGACCACGTCGAGGGATCGCAGGTCGGACACGATGGCGCCGATGGTGGCCTTGGCCAGGTCCGTGCGCTTGGCCAGATCCGCACGGGTGCCCGGTCCATTGCGGCGCAGCGTGCGCAACACCCGCGCGGTGTTGTGTCGCCGCATGGACGCCGCGTCCTGCTCCCGCGCCGACGACCGAGGTCGTGGCGGTGGGAGCGGGCGCTGACGGGCCACGCTCAGCCCCGCACTCCGTACAAGTGCTCGAGTGCCAGCTGATCGAGCCGCTCCAGGCCGATTCCCCGCGCCCCCAGCGACTCCAGATCGGGCGCCGGCTCGGCGATCAGTTGCTGCCACGTCTCACCCGGGCCGAGCGTGGGCTCGGCCAACTGCGGGACGCCGGCCGCCTCGAGCGCGGCCCGCACCTCCGGGTCGGCCCGGAAGGCACGCACCTTCTCCCGCAGGATCAGGTAGTTGGTCATACACGCCTTCGCGGCGACCCACACGCCGTCGTCGTCCTCGGTCCGTGCGGTCTTGAAGTCGAAGTGCACCGGCCCGTCGTAGCCTCCCGCGAGCAGCGTGTCGACCACCCAGAAGGCTCCGCGCACATTCCCGGCGCCGAATCGGAGATCCTGATCGAACTTCGGCCCGCCCTGGCCGTTCAGGTCGATGTGGAAGAGCTTGCCCTGCCACATGGCCTGGGCGTAGCCGTGCGCGGCGTTGAGGCCGGCCATCTCCTCGTGCCCGATCTCGGGGTTGACGCCGCTCAACTCGGGATACTCCAGGGTCTCGATGAAGGCCAGGGCATGCCCGACGGTCGGCAGCAGGATGTCCCCGCGAGGCTCGTTGGGTTTGGGCTCGATCGCGAACTTGATGTCGTAGCCGCGCTCCGCGACGTACTGCGACAACAGGTCGAAGCCTTCCTTGTAGCGGTCCAGGGCCGCCGCGATGTCCTTCGCGGCTCCGCTCTCGGCGCCCTCCCGGCCGCCCCAGCAGACATAGACCTTGGCACCCAGTTCGGCGGCGAGATCGAGGTTCCGGATCACCTTCGCCAGGGCGAATCGCCGGACCGCGCGACTGTTGGAGGTGAGGGCGCCGTCCTTGAAGACCGGGTGGCTGAACAGATTGGTGGTGGCCGTGGTAACCACCAGCCCGGTATCGGCCAGGCCGCGCTTCCACCGTTCGACGATCGCGGCCCGGTCGGCGTCGGAACTCCCGAACGGGATCAGGTCGTCGTCGTGGAAGTTCACGCCGTACGCGCCCAACCCGGCAAGCCGTTCCAGGGCGTAGACGGGGTCCATCGGCGGTCGGGTCGGATCCCCGAACGGATCGCGGCCCGGATAGGCCACCGTCCACAAACCGAAGGAGAACTTGTCGGCGGGGGTGGGCTGATAGCTCATCGCTCTTCCTTTCGTCACCACTCGCGGGTCCGGTTGCGTAGCTGGGCATAGGTCTCCCGGACCTCCGGCGTGGCGGCGGCCTCCAGGACCCGGGTTCCGGATTGTGTTCCGCCCGGCCAGTTCGGGGGAACGGAGCCGCCGGCGAGCGCCCACGCCGCCTGGCGCGCGGCGCCGATCGCGACATATTCGTCGGGCGGTGGCAGGTGCACGGGCTGACCGAGGATCGCGGGCGCCAGGGCCTGTACGGCGGGACTCCTGGTGGCGCCTCCAATCAGGACCACCCGGCCTCCGCGATCTCGCGCCGGCGAGCCGGTGATGTCGATCAGGTGATTCATGGCATCAGCGAGCGAGCACAGGAGGGCTTCGAAGGCAGCCCGGGCCAGGTCGGATCGGGTGGTCCGACCGGTCAGGCCCGCCCAGGTACCGCACGCACCGGGGCGATTCGGTGTCCGTTCGCCACCGTAGTACGGCAACAGGGTGACCCCGTTGGCCCCGGGCGGGGCCTGCAGGGCGAGCGTGGAGAGCTGGTCCAGGTCGACGCCGAGCAGCTCGGCCTGCAGGTCGAGGATCTTGGCCGCGTTGATGGTCACGACCAGCGGCAGGAAGCCGCCCGTGGCATCGGCGAATCCGGTGACCAGGCCGGACGGGTCGGTCACCGGCCGGTCGGTGAGCGTGGAGGCCACCCCCGAGGTGCCGATGGACAACACGACATCACCCGGTTGCAGCCCGAGCGCGAGCGCGGCGGCCATGTTGTCGCCGGTTCCGGCACCGATCACCTGGCCCACGGCGGTACTGGCGGCCGTCTCGCCCGGTTCGGCGATTCGCGGCAGGCGCGGTTCGTGGCCGAGGGCGGACGCAGCAAGATCCGGCCTCCAGACGTTGTCGGTGGTGGAGAAGTAGCCGGTTCCCGACGCGTCTCCTCGGTCGGTGAACGGCTCGGTCCCGGGGGCGCTGAGGTACGCCGAGACGTAGTCGTGCGGGAGCAGGACGGCACTGGTTCGCGCCGCGTTCGCCGGTTCGGCGTCACGCAGCCAGCGCAGCTTGCTTGCGGTGAAGGAGGCCACCAGCACGCTGCCGACCGCTTCGGCGCAGGCCTGCGGACCGCCCCATTCGGCGATCAGGTCGTCGGCTGCCGCAGCCGATCGAGTGTCGTTCCACAACAGCGCCTGGCGAACGACCTCGCCGTCCTCGTCGAGAGCGACCATGCCGTGTTGCTGTCCGCCGACGGCGATGGCGGCGGCTCGGCTCTGGAGGGGGCCGGCGGCCTGGTCGTACGCCGTCAACCAGGCCCGCGGGTCGACCTCGGTGCCGGGCGGGTGAGGCGCGCTACGACGGTCGATGACGGTGCCGTCGTCACTGTCGACCAGCACAGCCTTCGTGGACTGGGTCGAGGAATCGACCCCGAGGACAAGGGCCATTCTCCTATTAAGTACGAGTTCCGAACTAAAGTCAACGCCGAAGCGTCACAAAAGCAGGTCGAGGGGTCACAAACGCAGGTCGAGGGGTCACAAAAAGCTGAGCTTTTGTGACCCCTCG
>JBOFLE010000331.1:0-10601 GCA_051657705.1 Nocardioides sp.
ATCGCCGCCGCGGCCGCTCGGCAGCGCACCCACGGTGACCTGATCAGCTTGGCCGCCGGGCAGCCGATGACTCCGGCTCCGGCAACCGTCCGCGCGGAGGCGCACCGGCTGTTGGACTCCGGCGAACCGCTCGGCTACACCGAGGCCACCGGGATCGGCGACCTGCGCGCGGCGATCGCCGGCCACTATGCGCGTCGGTACGGACTGGCGGTCGCCCCCGAGGAGGTCGTGGTCACCACCGGTTCCTCCGGTGGCTTCCCGCTGGCATTCCTGGCCGCGTTCGAGTCGGGCGACCGCGTCGCGATCGTCCGCCCCGGGTACCCGTGCTATCGCAACGTACTCGCCTCACTCGGGTGCGAGATCGTCGAGATCCCGACAGGTCTCGACACCCGCTTCCAGCCGACGGTCGAGCACTTGGAGGCGTGCTGGTCGGCCGGCCCCTTCGCGGGGCTGATCGTCGCGAGCCCGGCGAATCCGACCGGCACCATGCTGGGGCCCGCCGAACTCTCCGACATCGCCGCGTGGTGCGAGCGGCACGCGGTACAGCTGATCTCCGACGAGATCTATCACGGCATCGAGTACGCCGCGGACGGATCCCCCGCCGTCGAGCCCGCGTCATCGTCAGCCTGGGAGAGCAGCCGGGAAGCCATCGTGTTCGGGTCGTTCTCGAAGTACTTCTCGATGACCGGGTGGCGGATCGGCTGGATGCTGGTGCCCGAGCGGCTGCGTCGGGCGGTCGACGTGCTGGCCGGCAACTTCACCATCTGCCCGCCCACGTTGACCCAGCACGCCTGTGTCGCCGCATTCACCGACGCGGCATACGCCGAACTCGACGACCACGTCGCGAGATATGCCGAGAACCGGCGGCTCCTCGCCGAGGGGCTTCCCGCACTCGGGATCGATCGCCTCGCCCCCGCCGACGGCGCGTTCTACATGTACGCCGATGTCGGGCACCTGACCGCCGACTCGCTGGCCTTCGCCCGGCGCGTCCTGGACCGGACCGGCGTCGCCATCGCCTCGGGACTGGACTTCGACACCCACCATGGCGGGCGGTTCCTGCGCTTCTCCTTCGCGGGCCGCACCTCCGAGATCCGAACCGCGCTCACCAGGCTGGCCGGCTCCTTCGGATGAACGGAGGCGAGGTGGGCCCAGTCAGGTGAGCCGGTCGGGTGAGTGACGGTTCCCGGTCGGGTTGCGGTCCCTGAGTGTCAACCAGTCCCGGTCAGCCGGTAAGCGTACTGTCCGGCGAGACCAGCTCGAGATCGGTGTGGTCACGCAAGACCGTGGTCGCGGTAGAGCCGAGCTTGCTGTCGCTGATCACGATCGTGGCGTCGGCCAGCCGGGCCATCGAGGAGAGCCCGACGATGCCCCACTTCGAGGAGTCGGCCAGGACCACCAGCCGCCGGGCGCTGCCCACCATGCTGCGGTTGGTCTCGGCCTCCAGCAGGTTGGGGGTGCTGAAGCCGGCTTCGGCGTCCATCCCGTGCACGCCCATGAACGCCGCGTCCAGGTGGAGCGACTTCAGCGCCGCGATCGCCAGCGGCCCGACCAACGCGTCCGACGGCGTGCGATGGCCGCCGGTCAGCAGCACCGACATCGACTCCATCCCCTGGCGATAGAGCACGTCGGCGACCCGCACCGAGTTCGTCACCACGGTGAGCCCGGGGATGGTGATCAGGTGCTTGGCGAGGGCGTACGTCGTCGTGCCCGCCGACACCGCGATGGCGGAGCCGGGTGAGACCATGGCGGCCGCCCGGGCGGCGATCGCCTCCTTCTCGGCCAGTCGCCGGGCGGACTTCGCCTCGAAGCCCGGTTCGGAGGTGGCCGGCTCGGCCCGGGCGACCGCGCCGCCGTGCACCTTCTCCAGCATCGAGCGCCCGTGCAGCACCTCGAGATCGCGGCGGATCGTCATGTCGGAGACGCCCAGCACCTCCACCAGGTCGCTGACCCGCACCGAGCCGTCTCGCTCCAGGTGGGCCAGGATCCGGGCTCGCCGCTGCTCGGCGATCATCGGCTCGTCCTGACCACCGCGACCGAGCCTGCCGGCAACGGCCAGGTTCCGGAGACCTCACGTCGGCTCAGCAGTTCGAATCCGGTCAGCTCGACCGGCCGGGCGGCATCGGCGTGGTTGATCGCGAAGACCCAACGCGACTCGTCGGCGACACGGGCGGTGAACTCCACGTCCGGCACCGGCACCGCCACCGGCCGTATCCCGGCCTCGTCGGTCAGCGTCCGGCACAACTCGGCGATTCCGGCTTCGGCCAGGTCCGTCGCGACGTACCACGCCGATCCGGCACCCACGGCTCGACGGGTGATCGCCGGCCGCCCGGCGCCCGGCCCGTCGGCGAATCGGGCCACCACGTCCGCGTCGATCGCTTCGGTGTCCTCGGCCCAGATGCTGCCGCGCATGGCGTTGTCGAGCTCGACCCGCTCGCCCTCCCGCAGCGGGAGGAACTCGGTGACCCGGATCCCGAGCAGGTCGCCGAACGCGCCCGGATAGCCGCCGAGCCGGATGTGGTCGTGCTCGTCGACGATGCCGCTGAAATAGGTGATCAGCACCGTCGCTCCTCGTTCCGCCGCCCCGGCGATGGACGCCGCCCCGGCATCGGTCACCAGGTAGAGCGTCGGCACGAGCACCAGCCGGTACCCCGACAGGTCCCGATCGGGGTGGACGAGGTCCACGCCGATGCCGAGATCGAGCAGCGCACCGTGCCAGGCATGGGCCTGGCGCAGGTAGCGCACGTCGACGCTCGGGTGGGAATCCAGCTCGCAGCCCCACCAGGCATTCCAGTCGAAGCAGATCGCCACCTCGTTGCGGCTGAGGCTGCCCGCCACCTCGCCAAGGTTTCGCAGGGCCGCGCCCAACTCGACCACCTCGCGCCACAGCCGGGAGTCGGTGCCGGCGTGCGGCACCAGCCCGGCATGGAATTTCTCCGCCCCGGCGCGCGACGCCCGCCACTGGAAGAAGAGGGCCGCGTCGGCCCCGCGGGCGATGTGCGCCAGGCTGCCCCGCAGGAGCTCTCCGGGCCGCTTCGCGATGTTGCGCGGCTGCCAGTTCACGGCGCTCGGCGAATGCTCCATCACCAGCCACGGCCGGTTGCCCGCCACTCCGCGGGTGAGGTCGGCGGAGAACGCCAGCTCGCGATGGGAACGCGGATCGGCGGCGACCGGGTAGTGGTCGTTGCTCACCACGTCTTGTTCCGGGCCCCAGGCGAAGTAGTCACCCGCGTTGAAGATCGGCATCACCATGAAGTTCGTGGTCACCGGGACGTCGGGGGACCAGCGTCGGATCACGTCGCGCTCGGCCCGGTAGTTGGCCAGCAACTGGTCGCTGCTGAAGCGCCGGAAGTCCAACTGCTGGGTGGGGTTCGGGAAAGCCGGAGCGGATCGCGGGGGCAGGATCTCGTCGAAGTCCGCATAGCGCTGGGACCAGAAGTCGGTGCCCCAGGCATGGTTGAGCGCACCGATCTCGGCGTACTTGTCCCGCAACCAGTCGCGAAACGCCGCCGCGGACGTGTCGCAGTAGCACCACGCGTTGTGGCAGCCGAGCTCGTTGGAGACGTGCCACAGTTTGACCGCCGGATGCGTGCCGTAGCGCTTGGCCATCTCCTCGCACAGCGCCAGGGAGTACGACGCGAAGACCGGCGAGCTCGGGCAGTAGGCCTGCCGAGCGCCCGGCCACAGCGTCGTACCGTCCGCGGTGACCGGCAACACCTCGGGGTGTCGGCGAGTCAGCCACGGCGGAGGCGAGGCGGTAGCGGTGGCCATGTCGACGCCGATGCCCGCCTCGTGCAGGGCACCGACGACCTCGTCGAGCCAGTCGAAGGCGAACTCACCTGGGCGCGGCTGCAGCCGCGCCCAGGAGAAGACTCCGAGGGTGACCAGATTGACACCGGCCTCGCGCATCAGGCGGATGTCCTCGGCGCGAGTCTCGGCCGGCCATTGCTCCGGGTTGTAGTCGCCGCCGAACAGCAGGTGCCGACCCGGCACGGCGTTCGGCGCCGGCCCGGCAGGCTCGACATGATCCCCGGTCATGGATCACTGTGTACGCCGAGTGGGCGCCAGAGTCAACTATTTCAAACACCTTGGTTGAGTAAACCTGTGGATTCGTGTCCAAAAAGTGACATCCTGGCGCTTGACATGGGCCGTTGTGCCGATAAAGGATGCCAAGAAATGTAGCTTTTTGTTGGAACCGGTCGTCACCGCCGGCTCCGCACCGGCGCAGTCCGGCCCGAAGCTACTCCGGCTCAGCTCAGCTCGGCTCACACATGGAGGTCAGCATCATGAGGCCACGGAAGTTCTCCGGCCCATCACCATCACTCGAACTGCCGCCCTCGGTGCTCGCCACCGCCGGCGCCACCCGACGCGGCTTCCTGCGCTCGGCGGCCCTCGGCGGCGCCGTCCTGGCCAGCCCGGCGCTGCTCGCGGCCTGCGGAGACGACGGCGGATCAGGCGGCAGCGGAGGCTCCGGCGGCGGCGGATCGAGCGTCAAGTTCGGGGCCAACGAGGCCAAGGACTCGGGCCCGGCGTACCAACGCCTCAAGGCCATGGCGGACGCCTATCAGAAGAACACCGAGGTCGAGGTCAAGGGCAACTACGTCGACCACAACACCTTCCAGGAGAGCATCAACACCTACCTCCAGGGCAGCCCGGACGATGTCTTCACGTGGTTCGCCGGCTTCCGGATGGCGCAGTTCGCCGAGCAGGGCTCGATCAGCGAGATCTCCGACGTGTGGCCGATCGACGGCATGACCGACGCCTTCAAGACAGCGTCGACCGCGGACGGCAAGCAGTACTTCGTGCCGGTCAGCTACTACCCGTGGGCGGTCTTCTACAAGAAGTCGGTCTTCGAGAAGAACGGCTGGACCGCACCGGCGAGCAAGGACGACTTCTTCGCGCTGATGAAGGACATGCAGGGCAAGAAGATCACGCCGTTCGCCTTCGGCGACAAGGACGGCTGGCCGGCGATGGGCACCTTCGACATCCTGAATATGCGGCTCAACGGCTTCCAATTCCACATGGACCTGATGGCCGGCAAGGAAGCGTGGAACTCTGACGGCGTGAAGACGGTGTTCACCACGTGGAAGGACCTGCTCCCCTACCACCAGGCCGACCCGCTCGGACGGACCTGGCAGGAGGCCGCCACCTCGATGGCGAAGGGCGAGGCCGGGATGTACCTGCTCGGCACGTTCGTGGTGGACGCGATCGCCGACGACGCCGACGACGTGGACTTCTTCACGTTCCCAGCGTTGGACGACTCGATCGGCGCCGACGCCCTCGACGCCCCGATCGACGGCTTCTGCGTCGCGTCGGGCGGCCAGAACCAGGACTCGGCCAAGGAGTTCATCAAGTGGCTCGGCTCGGCGGAAGCGGCGGATGCCGCCAACTCCAGCGCGGACGCTCCGATGATCGCCGCCAACTCGGGTGCCAGCACGGAGGCCTACGGCGAGTTGCAGAAGAAGTCGGCCGAAGTGGTCGGTGCCGCCGCCAACATCGCCCAGTTCATGGATCGCGACACCAACCAGGACTTCGCCTCCACGGTGATGATCCCGTCCATCCAGGAGTTCTTGAAGAAGCCGGACGAGATCGACAGTCTATTGGACAGCATCCAGAAGCAGAAGGAATCCATCTTCTAAGCCGATCGACATGAGAGAGGGTGGGGCGGCCAGATGAGCCAGACCGTGCGGGGCGAGCCCGTGTCCGGGGCCGAGTCGGGATCGAAGGCCGCTCCACCCACTCGCAAGAGACGCCTCAACCTGCGGGACCGCGCCGTGGTGATCACCATGGTGGCGATCCCGACCCTGCTGGTGATCTGGCTGGTGTGGCTGCCCGCGCTTGCGTCGATCTATCTGTCGTTCACCAAGTGGAACGGATTCGGCGGCTTCGACACCATCGAGTGGGTCGGCACCCAGAACTACCGGGACATCACCACGATCTACCCGCCGTTCTGGCCGGCGATCCGGCACAACCTGATCTGGCTGCTGTTCCTTTTCGTCCTGCCGACCATGCTCGGCCTGTTGCTGGCCGTCGTACTCGACCGGGAGATGCGCGGCAGCCGCTTCTACCAGACGTCGTTCTACCTCCCCGTGGTGCTCTCGATGGCACTGGTCGGCTTCATCTGGCAACTCTTCTATTCCACCGACCAGGGCTTGATCAACGAAGTCACCGGGGCGAAGGTCGACTGGTACGGCGACCCCGACGTGAACCTCTGGGCGGTCCTGGTGGCCACCGCATGGCGACACACCGGTTATGTGATGCTGCTCTACCTCGCGGGCCTCAAGGGCGTCGATCCCTCCTTACGGGAAGCCGCGGCGGTTGACGGAGCAGGAGAGGTGAAGACGTTCTTCAGCGTGGTGTTCCCGGTGATGCGACCGATCAACCTGATCGTGATCGTCATCGTGGTCATCGAGTCGCTGCGCGCCTTCGACATCGTCTGGGTGATCAACAAGGGGCGCAACGGGCTGGAGTTGATCTCGGCGCTGGTCTCGCAGAACGTGATCGGCGAGGCCACCCGCTACGGGTTCGGCTCGGCGCTGGCGGTGATCATGATGGCGATCTCGTCGATCTTCATCACCATCTACCTGCGCGTGGTCTTCAAGGAGGAAGCCCGGTGAACAGTCCAGCGATCGGCGAACTGCAGGCGCCCGTCCCCGCCGCCGGAACGAAGGCACCCAAGCGGGTCGAGGGCGGCGTGCTCAGCAAGCCGCGCGGCACCGTCGCCACCGCGATCATGCTGGCGCTGTCGCTGGTGTGGCTCTTCCCGGTGATCTGGGCGGTGCTCAACTCGTTCCGCCGCTACGAGTACACCCAGCAGAACGGCTACCTCTCCTTCGGCGGCTGGACCATGGACAACTATCAGAACGCCTGGGAGCGCGCGAACTTCGGACTGCACTTCAAGAACTCGCTCTACATCACCATCCCGGCGGTGCTGCTCACCTTGTTCCTGGCGTCGATGGTGGCGTTCGTGCTGGCCCGGTTCAGCTATCGCTTCAACCTGACCCTGCTGGGCCTCTTCCTGGCCGCCAATCTCCTGCCGCCGCAGGCGCTGCTGATCCCGGTGTTCCGGATGTTCAAGGAGATCCCGCTGCCGACCTTCATGAGCGACTCCGGGACCATGCTGAACAGCTTCTGGGCACTGATCCTGGTCAATGTGGCCTTTCAGTTGGGGTTCTGCACGTTCGTGCTGAGCAACTACATGAAGACCCTGCCGTACGAGATCTACGAGTCCGCCGAACTGGACGGCGCGACCGTGTGGCGCCAGTACTGGCAGATCACCATGCCACTGGTCCGGCCGGCGCTGGCCGCGCTCGCCACGCTCCAGGTCACCTGGATCTACAACGAGTTCTTCTGGGCCACCGTGCTGCTCTCCCAGGGCGACAAGTTCCCGGTCACCAGCGTCCTGAACAACCTCCGCGGCCAGTTCTTCACCGACACCAACCTGGTCGCCGCCGGCTCGGTGATCGTGGCCCTCCCGGTGTTGCTGGTCTTCTTCCTGCTGCAGAAGCAGTTCGTCTCCGGGCTCACGCTCGGTTCGACCAAGGGCTGATCGGGACGGCCTCCACGCGGAGGTCAGGTGAGTTCGCCGCGACGCCAGCCGGCCGGCAGCTTGGGGAGGCTGATCAACACGTCGAGACCGAGGTGTTCTTCGAGCAGCGACTTGAGCTGGCGGCCCTCGATGATCTCCATCCTGCCGTTGCGGGCCGCGAAGGATCGACTCGCCTGCCCCACCCAGCTGGTGGTGACGAGTACCCCCTTGGCCGCCGCCTTGTCGTTCATCACACCGGCCAGGGCGTTGATCGCCTCGAGCCCGACGACGTGGCTGTAGCGCTTGGCCTGGATAATGCACAGCCCGCCCACGATCGGGTCGGGGTTGACGGCGACACCGTCCACGCCGTCGTCGCGAGAGGCCTGGGTCACCCACGACTCGAGACCGATGGCTTCGAACAGCTCACGGATGAGGTGCTCGAACTCGACCGGCCGCAGCGTCAACAGATCGGTACGGCTATCCAGCCCGGACGCTACCTCGGCTCCCCGACGAGCTTGTACTGCGAGAGGTCGAAGTCGAGCACGGGCCGCACGGCCTCGAGATCGTGCGGGTGGGGAGAGACGATCGCATTGAGAAAGCTGCGTAGACACAACTCGGGGTCGAACGCCGGCTGATCGAGAACGAGTTCTTCGAACTTCTCTCTTGAGACATTCAGGCTGATCAGGCAGGGCCTGATCGGGCGCCCGGTAGCCGGATCGGTAGCCGAGACGAAAGCGTTGATCAAGACTCCTCGCACCAGAGTCGGCGGACTGACCTCGAACACCTCGGCCAGCGTTCTCAGCACCAGGCGAGCCAAGAGCCGTGCGTAGGACTTTCGTCGTTCGCCGTCCTTGACCGGAACGGCTCTGATCTCGTCCTTCGATTTGATGTACTGGTAGGACGCGACGGCGGGCACAACCTGCTCGCCCGGGAGTTCCATCTCGACGAGCAGTTCGCCGGACTCCGGGCGAATGCCCACCGCGATGGCGCCACTGGTGCCGTCCGGATAAGGGGACCCCGCCAGCACCTCTTCCACGTACGCCGCGAAGGCAAGCGGGCCCAGGTCGTCGAAGACTCGGGACGCATCGCCCGCGGCGTGGGCCCGGGGCCGGGCGGCCGGCACACCCTCCAACTCCTCGCGTCTCTGCGAGACTCGGGCGGTTTCCTCGTCGGCTTCCGCAATGCGTGCTGCCAACGCTTGCTCACGCCGGCGATTCGCCAGACCGGACAGCACCTTCTCCACCTCCCGCTCCTGCGTCTTGGCGAGGCGTACTTTGGCTTGCTGTTCGGCGGCCGCACGACGATCGGCCTCTCGACGGTCCCTCTCGGCCTGCTTCACTTCGGCGCGTTGCGCACGCGCACGCTCGGCTTGAAACTCACGGTCAGCTTTCCGCTGTTCCCGCTGTTTCGCCTTCTTCTGCCGCTGGTGCTCCTCGTACATGCTCGCTATCAGAGACTTCCGCCGCGCCATCATCGCCTCCCGGAATAGGCCTCCCTTCATGATGCGGCATTCGCGGTCGCTCACAAAGGGCAGCGACTTGTCAACCATGTGGGTCGCACACCGACAGCGGGTGGGATCCGGCGTGCGAGACGCGCCGAATCCCACCCGCTGGCACGTGGCACGTCAGCCGATCAGCAGGGACCCGGTCGCGCCGAGGGCGAGGAAGACCACCAGCGGCGTGAAGTACCGGTCGTCCGCTCGGCCGAACGCGGTGTCGCGAACGGTCTTGGTGAATCCGGCGACCTTGGTGTCGCCGACCGCCCGCAGGGCGAGCGTGAGGATTCCGGCGGCCAGGAGCCAGCGAAGCGGGGCGGCGTCTTCACCCAGGCCGGCGAGTGCCACGAGCACGCCGAAGACCGCGAGGGCGGCCGCCACCGCAAGAGTCAGCCAACGACCCGGCCGGAAGCCGCCTTCGGCGATCGGGGGTAGCGCGCGATCCAGCATCCAAGTGCCGCCGACCGCCCACCAGACGTGGAGGGCCGCCAGGGCGACCAGGACAGCCGACGTAGCCAACGCCCCGATCTCGAGCGCGCGGGCGTCGATCCAGCCGTACGCGTAGAAGGCGGCAAGACCCGCCAGCAGAAAGAGCGGCCACGCCAGATGCCCGCGCAGCACGACGAAGACCACGGCAGCGCAGACCAGGGACATCGCGCCGGCCGCGGGACGCACGTCGACACCAGCGAGGACCGCGGCGAGCGCGAACCACGCGAACGAGGTCATGTGCCAGGCGAATCGGGCGATGCGTTCGAAGACCCAGCGCGGCATCTCGACGGCCCACTCCGCTCGGCAGAGCGGGCGCAGGATCGCCGCTTCACCCAGGACCGAGTGCGCGAGACCCAACAGGACCAGGCAGGTGGCGGAGACTGCTTCGGCGACCATCACTGTCGAACCTCCAACAAACGTACGGCATCGTATGTTCTTCATGTTAGCGTACGCTGCCGTATGTTGATCGCGTGACCAAGGTCTCCCGCAGTCAATGGATCGCGGGTGCGTTCGAGGCGCTGTGCGACGGAGACTTCGCGTCCCTGCGAGTCGAGCCGCTGGCGACCCGGATGGGCATCACCAAGGGCAGCTTCTACCACCACTTCGAGAGCCGCCGGGCTTTACACCTGGCCATGCTGGAGGAATGGGAGCGCGTCGGCACCAGCCAGATCATCGCCCGGGTCGAGCGCGCCGACACCGACGCGCTCAGCCAGTTGCGGGGGCTGGCGTCGGAAACCATGAGCGGCGATCCGACCGCGGACGCGATCGAGACGGCGATCCGCGCGTGGGCTCGCGCGGATCGGATCGTCGCGGCGAGCGTGGCCAGGGTCGATGCCCGCCGGGTCGACTTCGTGGCCGCACTCCTTCGCGAGATCGGCCTGCCCTCCGACCTGGCCGAACAGCGCGCGACGTTGCTGTACCGCGTGCTGATCGGCGAGTTCAGTTGGCGGGCGGCCGGAGGCCCGAAGTCGAGCGAACGCGAGATCGCCGACCTGGTCAGGCTGGTGGTTTCACCGGCGCAGGATTGACCGGGGTCTCTCGCTCTCGTCAGCCGGACCCGGCCTGGGTGGTGTCGGCCTGGGTGGTGTCGGC
>JBOFLE010000332.1:0-13523 GCA_051657705.1 Nocardioides sp.
GCAGCAGACAGAGACCGAGCGGGAGGGCCGCCTTGACGCCGACCGCGCGGGCTCGCTCCTCGATCGCCGCCTGTTCACGTTCGGCGAGTTCGTCGGCGAGGTGCCCGACCGCGGCGGCGACCGGGGCACCCGAGCGCAATGCCCGCTGAACCGCGCGACCGAGCGGGGCGAAGTCGGGATCCCGCGCGAGCAACGCCCACGCTCGGTCCGGATCCGCACCCAGCAGCAGCCGGCTACGGATCGGGGCAAGCCGCTCGGCCGCCTGTCCGGGCAATGCGGCGCAGACTGCGTCCAGCGCCGATCCGGGCGGCGCCCCCGCGGCCAGAACCGCTCCGAGCAGCCGCAGCAGTCCGGCGGTGTCATCACGATCGGGCGCGGCCGGAAGCGAGACGGCCTCATCCGTGAAGTGTGGTGGCGTCCACCGGGATCGAGGCCCCGATCCCGCGCCGAGCAACAGCACAGCCGACGCGGCTGCCAATCCGGCCACCAGCCCGTCGAGCATCACCGGTGCACTCGCTCCGCCAGGAGTTCGATCCACCACAGGCCGGCGAGTTCGAAGGCCAACCCGACCGCCAAACACGACAATCCGGCCGGCGTCCCCAACAAGAAGGCCCACGAGGCCGCGCCGGCACCGCTGCCGCCGACCAACAACACCGCGAACGGAAGCACCGCCACCAGGCGAGCGGTGGCCCGGGCTGAGGACAACTCTCCCGCCACGAGCCGCTCCGTACGACGTTGCCGCTGCATGCCGTCGGCCACCGAGGAGAGCACGCCGCCGAGCTCGGCACCGGTCCGGACCGACGCCGACCACGCGGCACCGACCAGCCTGAGCTGAGCCGCTCCCGGGGAGGCGGCCGCGGCGTACCACGCCGACGGCAGGTCCACTCCGAGCCGCTCGGCCTCGGCGACCGGTTCCAGCGCCGGCCAGGACCGCGCGATACGCGCCAGGGATCGCCCAGCCGGAACACCGGCGGCCAACTCTCCGGCAAGCATGTCGATCGATTCGACCACCTTGTCAGCGGTTGCCGCCATCAGCGCGGTGCGGCGCCGGCGCCGCACCAAGGCCATGACGGGAATCGCGGCCACCGCGAGAATCGCGAGGAGAGAAAGCCGGGTTCCGGGTGCGTCGGCCATCAGGACAGAGGCACTCGACAGGGCGAGCACCGCACCGGCGCGCCGCCGGCGGACAGGTGGCGACCCGGCCCGCGCGCCCGAACCAGGCAGGCACATCACCAGTGCGAGCGCGGCTGCCGAACCGGCCACCAGCGGCCCCGTCGCCGGATCGGCGATCCGGTCGAGCACCAGTCCGATCGGCGCTCCGGTCACCGGCCCAACAACGCTTCCAGCGCCTCCGCGCCGGCGCCCGGCCGCGCGGACTGATCGGACCCGAACCCGATGGCGACCTGCATCCGGACCAGTCCGTCGGTGCCACGAGCGGGAACCGCGATCTGAGCCAGGCGGCGCCCGCCGTCGACGCCTCGCTCGAGGTGCAGCACGACATCCACGGCTGCCGCGAACTGGCTGTGCGCGGCCTCCCGCGGCAGCCCGCCGGCAATCGCCAGCGCCTCGATTCGGGCCACCACGTCGACTGCCGAGTTCGCATGCACGGTGCCGCACCCGCCGTCGTGGCCGGTATTCATGGCGGCCATCAGGTCCACGACCTCCCCACCGCGCACCTCACCGACAACCAGCCGATCCGGCCGCATGCGCAGCGCCTGCCGCACCAGAGCGCGCATGTCGATGCGCCCCGCCCCCTCGACGTTGGCCGGCCGACCCTCCAGCGCGACGACATGCGGATGCGCCGGGCGCAGCTCGCTGGCGTCCTCCACGATCACGATCCGCTCGACCGCCGGCACCGCGGACAGGAGGGCGGACAACAACGTGGTCTTACCGCTGCCGGTACCCCCGGTGATCAGCATCGAGCATCGAGCCGCGAGCAACCGGCCGACCAGTTCCTCTCCCGAGCCGGTCAGGGTGCCCGCCGCCCGGAGTTCGGCGAGGGTGAAGGCGGTCCGTCGAGGCACTCGCAACGAGATGGTTGTCCCTGGCCGCGCCACCGGTGCCAGCACGGCGTGAAACCGCGTGCCATCTCGCAGTCGCAGATCGGCATACGGCGCGGCGTCGTCGAGACGCCGCCCGGCCGTGGCGGCGAGACGCTGCGCGAGCCGCCGAACCGAGGCCTCGTCGGGAAAGCGGACATCGGTGCGCTCCAACCCGTGTCCACGATCGACATAGACAGCGTCTTGGCCGTTCACCAAGACGTCGGTCACGGCGGAGTCGGCTATCAACGGCTGCAGTGGCCCGGCCCCCACCACGTCCCGCCGCAACTGCTCGTGCACGGTCAGGACGGTGGCGTCGCCGACGGGTCGACCCGCCGACCGAAGCGCCTCGGCAACGCGATGCGGAGTCAGCTCTCCGGGTTCGCGAGCCAGAACTTCGCGGACCTCGTCCAAGAGCGATCCCGGCGAGTCCCCATCCATGCCCCTCATGTCATTGGTTCGCTCGCAGGTGGGCGAGTACGTCGCGCGCGGCGCGAGCCAATGGCCCGCGGCGGGACGCCAGCGGCCCGGCGCCGAGCGCGACGGCCTCGGCCAGTCCCCGCTGCGAGTTCATGGCGGCCAGCACCGGAGCATCGGCCAGCGCCGCTATCTCGTGAGGATCGACACCGCTGCCGTGCACGACCAGGCCGAGCTTGGCCGCCGCGGCCATCCGATCGCACACCCGCAGTGCCGATGCGACTCCGGTGAGATCGGGCTTCACGAGCACGACGACGCGATCGCAGCGCGTCGCGAGCTCCTCGATCAACGGATCGCCGTGCCGGGCCAGATCGAGTATCACCGTCCGGTGACCGCGGGCCGCGGCCGAGACCGCCTCCCGGACCGCGAAGGCCTGCAACGAGCCCTGTGGTCCGGGTGACCAGGTGAGCGCGCCGACGCCGTCGACGGACGGCACGGCCTCGCGCAGCGACCGCGCGCTCAGTCGCCCGGTGGTGCGTTGGAGAGCATCCCACCGGATGCCCTCCTTGCTCTCCAGGCCGAGCACACGGTCGATGCCCGGACCGAGCGGATCGGTATCGATCACCAGACTGCCCCCATGCCTGGTCGCGGCAAGCTGACCGAGCGCACAGGCGAAGGTGGTGGCGCCGGCGCCACCGGACCCCCCGACCACGCCGACCGTCACGCCGTTGCCGGCCTGGGCCTCGTACAGATCGGTCATCGTCTCCACCAACCAGGCATCCGACCGCGGCAGCGAGGAGACATCCTCGGCGCCCAGCTCCATCGCGGTGCGGAAGGTGAGGTCGGGCACCTGACCGATCGCCACCAGGAGAACCCGGTCACGCCGCGGCGGACCGGTCCGGGCCAGCTCCGAAGCGATATCGACGCCGACGAGGACCAGCGGCGCCGTCGACCAGCTTCGCAACGCGGACGTGGTGTCGCCCACCACCTCGGGCACGACGTCGGCGGCCGCCGCCAGACGCGACAACTCCTCGATCAGGGCCTCGTCGGTGGTAACGAACAGCGGAGGGTGCGGATGAGAGGCGACCGGCGAGTTGTCCGGCGAGCCGCCCGGCGACTTTCGAGAGGTGAGCATGCGCGCCACGATGCCCGTCCGGGCGGCCTACCGCCGCCGGCGATGCCGGTGCTGTGGAGAGCCGCCGCCTGTGGAAGTTGGGGACAGAATCGGGCGAGGCGACCCGGAGTGCAGGGCGATGAGAAGCGGACGTCTCAGGTGTTCACCGCGTCGGCCCGGCTCGGCATGCCCTCTCCACTCGCGATCGATCGGGTCGACACCCGTAGGATCGGTACATGTCGCCGGGTACCGCTCCTGAGTCAACTTCGGGGTCAACTTCGGGGTCTCCTCCGGGACGCACCGCAGCCTTCTTCGACCTCGACAAGACGATCATCGCCAAGTCCAGTTCCCTGGCCTTCGGCAAGAGCTTCCACGCCGGCGGACTGATCTCCCGACGAACCGTCCTGCGCACGGCGTACGCACAGTTCGTCTTCATGACCGGCGGCGCCGACGCCGACCAGATGGAGAAGATGCGCACGTTCGTCACCGAGCTGTGCGCCGGCTGGGACGTGGCGACCGTGCGCGACATCATCGCCGACACCCTGCACCACACCGTGGATCCGCTGGTGTACGACGAAGCGGTATCGCTGATCGCCGAACACCAGGCCGCCGGCCGCGAGGTAGTCATCGTGTCCACCTCCGGATCCGAGGTCGTCGGGCCGATCGCCGAGATGCTGGGGGCGGACGACTACGTGGCGACCAGGCTCGAGGTCGCCGACGGCAAGTACACCGGCACCATCGAGTACTACGCATACGGTCCCGAGAAGGCCCGTGCCGTCGAAACCCTCGCCACCGAGCGTGGCTACGACCTGTCTCGGTGCTACGCCTACAGCGACTCGATGACCGACGCTCCGATGCTCCGTGCGGTCGGTCATCCACGCGCGGTGAACCCCGACAAGGAGCTGCACAAGCTGGCCGCCGAGGAAGGCTGGCCGATTCAGTTCTTCACCAAGCCGGTGGGGCTTCGCTCACGGCTGATCCCACCAGCCAAGCCGACCCTGGCCGCGCTGGCCGTCGGCGGAGTGGTCGCCGTCGGCGGAGTGATGTGGTCCCAGGCCCGTCGGCGCCGCCTCGACGCCTGACGCCGGCTCCTGGAAGCGAGTGAATCGCCCGGGGATCCATCGATCGACCGTAAAGTCAAGTCTTGACCATTTCCGCGGACCGGCGTACACAGGAGATACAACTCCAGAGCTGCACGCGAGCCGGGGTACCCACGCGGCGACCCACCCTTCCCAACAGGGCGTCGACCCCCGAACGATCGGAACCCACCCAGGTTCACCGAGTCGATCGATCGGCGGCGACAGTTGAGATTTGCACGCCTGGTAGCCACCAGTTCACGTGTGTGCGGCGGCACCCGCTTCATGTCGGGTGCCGTTCGCATGCGGCGGGTCGGCTAGCCGCCATAGGTAGCCGGCGCCCACCAGCGTTGCCGCTTGGCACACCAGCTCCCCGGGGTTCGATCATGACGCCGTAAGGGCGGCAGCCGAGTTGAATCGAGTCCGGGGTGTCGTCAGAGCGCGGTCACATCCGGATCGGGCCGCGGGCCGGCACCGCGAAGAATCGACGCCACGACGTCTCTGGCATAGTCGGCGGTGAGCGGCGCATGACCAATGAGAAGCCGATGCCAGTAGGCGCCGTAGTACAGGTCGGCGATCAGCTCGAGGTCGGCGTCTTTGTCGAGCTGGCCGGCCGCCTGCGCCCTCTTGAGTAGGGTCACGCACACGCCCCGGCGAGCTTTGACGTACTCCACCAGTTCCGCCGCAAACGTCTCGTCGAACTGCGCATCGGCCACCAGGCCGCGGATCGCCTGTGCCGATCGGTCGTGCAGCACCCGCTGAAAGATGCCGGTCAGCAAGCTCGTCAGATCACCCTCCACGTCGCCGGTGTCGGGCATCTCGACATCGCCTGCTTGCAGTAGCTCCAGGATGATCGCCGCCTTATTTCGCCACCAGCGGTAGATGGTGCGTTTGCTGACACCGCTTTCAGCGGCAATGCGGTCCACGGTGATTGCCGGGTAGTCGATCTCACGCAGCAGCGCATCGGTGGCATCGAGCACGGCCCGGTGCGCTCGCTCACTACGCGGGCGTCCCGGACCAGTGGCCATTGCGACATCCTACCGTTGAAGAAACGCGACGTATCGTTTACATTTAGGCCAAGCGATTCTCGAAGCCCCTCCGTCACCTCAGCAAAGGACGCAACCATGACCGACAGCCCGCTCGCCGGGAAGATCGCCCTCGTCACCGGCGGCAGCCGCAACATCGGGCGAGACACCGCTCTGCGACTTGCCGAGCGCGGAGCCGACGTCGTCATCACCTACCGCGAACAAGCAGCCGCCGCAGAGGCTGTCGTCGCCGATTTGGCGGCACTCGACGTGAAGGCCGCGGCGATTCAAGTCGACCTCACCGGATCCGACCAGGTGCCACACCTCGTCGAGCAGTTCACCAGCAGGCTCGCATCGTGGGGCCGGACCGACTTCGACATCCTGGTCAACAATGCCGGCACGTTGCGACTCGGGACATTCGACACTGTGACCGAGGAGGATCTCGACACGATCTACCAGACCAACTACAAGAGCGTGTTCTTCCTCACCCAAGCCCTCGCGGGCTCGCTCGCCGACCACGGCCGCATCGTCAATCTCGGCTCCGGCACGGCGCGCATCGCATTCGCCCCACTCGTCAGCTACGGCCCGTTCAAGGCCGCGCTGCAGAGCCTGACCCGGTATCTCGCCAGCTTCCTCGGCAGTCGCGGAATCACGGTGAACGCGCTGGCGCCCGGCGGCCTCGACGATGACTTCAACTCACCGCTGTTCGCCATCAACAAGGAGGCCCGCGGATACATCCGGTCCAACACCGCGGTCGGTCGGATCGGCCTGCCGGCCGACATCGGTGGGGTGGTCGCGTTCTTGTGCATGCCGGAGGCCTCGTTCATCAGCGGCGCGATCATCCCGGTCGACGGCGGCTATCACCTGTAACCGACCGGCCAGCGCGCTCGTCAGGGTCGCCCGCCCACGCTCGCACTCGAGCCGTAGGCACAGGCGGCGTACTCGAGCCAGGCCCCCGCTCCAGATCCGCCGAGACCGGCATCGCCCCGGTACGCCGCGATGGCGGCCCGGTACTCCGAACTCAGCTGACGGTGCCCGGCCTCGGGCACCAGGACCGAAGCCGGATCGATGCCGCGTGAGACCAGGGTGAGCCGCTCCGCGCCGCGGGCGACGATCCCGCTGTGGCGGGCGAACAGCCGGCCGCCGGCGATCTCGGCGTGAACGACCGCGGCGACGATCAGGGCCGGAACGTCCTGGCCGGCGCGGAGCAACGCGGCAAGCCGCTGCAAACGATCGGCGGCATCCGAGTCGGCCGGTCGGCCACGCTCGGCGCCCGGATCCTCGGCCGGGTCGAGCGCGGCCGCGTGTATCGCGGCCAATGCCTGCAACGGCGTGTCTCGGAAGCGAGGGGTCTGTCCCAGCACCATCACCGAGACCCGGAGCGCCGCCGCCGACGCCGACGCCTCGGTCTCGCCCTCCTCGATCGCGAGCGCCGCGCTCGCCTCGGCGCCCAGGCGCAGCGCCGTCGCGGTCTGTTCGGGGGTGGTCCGCCGCCAGCCACGATCGCGCAACGCCACGTCGAGGGAGTCGCGGGCCGACGCGAACGCCGTCTGCAGGCCCGCACGACTGCGCACCAACGCCATCAGGTCCACGCTCACACCAGCCGAGACTAGTAGCGTGGAGTCGATGCCCGATCCCATGCCCGACTACACCGACATCCTGGCCGCCGCGACGGCGCAGCAGGACCGACCGCCGATCCCGCCCGCCGCTGTCGAATGGCTGTCGGGCTCTCCGGGTACGTCGCTGGTCGTCCTGGACTTCCAGGCCGGGATCGGCCGGCTCAGCGAGATATTGGCCGGGCTCGGCCACGAGGTCTACGCGGTGGATGCCTCCGACGAGTTGTTGGCCCAACTCCGCGTCGTACTCCCCGACGTGCCGACCGCGATCAGCGACGGCACTCAGATTCCGTTGCCGGACGGCCGCATCGGTGTCGTCGTGTGGTCGGAACCCAGGACCGGCATGGTGCGAGCGTCCTTGTCCGAGCTCTCCAGGATCCTCGAGCCGGCCGGCCGGCTGGCGATGGCATGGCACCTGCCCGACCAGAGGATTCCCTGGGTCCGCCGACTGTCGGCACTCGTCGGCAGCGCGCCCGAGCCGCCGGACCTGACCATGATGCTGAGCGAGAGCGGCCTGTTCTCGCTACCGGAGACCGCGACCTTCTCGCATTGGGAACATCTCGACGCCGAAGGCTTCGGGAGATTCGCCGCCCGCCAGCCGATAGTCGCGGCGGCCGATGCCGAACGGCGGGCCGACATCCTCGCCGAGGTCGGCGAGTTGTACGCCGAGTACGAGCGTGGCATCGACGGCCTGCGGCTGCCGTACGTGACGCACTGCCTGCGCGCGGAGCGGATCACGCCACCCGCCGACGACTCCGGCCCGACCCGCGGCCCGGCCAACGGCGACCCGGACGACGACGGGATTTCCCTGATCGACCTCGGCTAACCTTCCGCGGGGGTGGGCGACGGGTGCCCGGCCCCGCTCCCCACGGTCCACCGCTCGATGATCTCCACGACCGGGTCCACGAACGGCTCGTCCGGCGGCCCGGAACGACTCCGGTTGCGCGGAATCTCCCGGACCCCGTATGCGGTCACCGTGAGCGCACCGGCGGCTCTCGAGTCACGACGAGCGGGCGGCGCGATGGCGATCCGGACGAAGGACTTGTAGTCGTCCAGCCCCATGCCGACGAAGAACTCGTTCTCGTGCCAGCCCAGCCGGTCGGCGAGGAACCAGTACCCGCCGAACGCGAACAAGCCGCCGCCGGCGAGCACAGCGGCACTCGCCAGCTCCCCGAACCAGGCGGGTTCGACGTACCTGGCCGAGTACACGCTCGCGGCCACCACGACCAGATAGCCGGCGGTATGCAGACCCGCCAGCAGCAACCCCTCGGCGTACTGCCGCCACCAGGGCAGATGACGCTGCCGGAAGCCGACCGCGATCGCCGTGGTGATGGCGCCCACCGTCGCGGTCAGGACCCCGGCGGCCACCCCCCAGGCCGTGGAGCCGGTGCTCACCAAACCCCGCACCGACCAGGACAGGGCAGCGAGGATCCCGAGCACCAGAGCGGGCGTGAGCAGGCCATTGACGAACGGAATCCGGTAGAAGCGCCGGCTCAACGTGGTCCGGGAGGTCTCGCGAGACGGATAGGCCGCGCGTTCCCCGCGCAAGGCGTACGGCGTACCGGGCTCGGCCAGATGCCACGGCATCGACACGTCACCATGGTGGTGCGTCGAGGACAAGAACGCGCCGCCGCCGCCGCAGGTGACCAGGTGCTCGGGAGCCGATTCCCGGCCGGGCACCGGTGGCGCCCCGTTCTCGGCATCGGCATCGGTGCGGGTGTGGTGCAGATAGGCATGCAGGTCGCCGCTGAACACCAGCGGGACGGCGTCGAGGTGATCGCCGGGATCCGCGCCCGTATCGGGGTCGACTCCCTCGTCGTTGCCGAACATCCGGTTCACGAACCAGGCCAGCCGGCCCCGGTTGGACTCGTAGCCGAGCGCCGGCTGGGCCGGGTCGAGCCAGGCCGGGCGAGCCGTACACAGAATCACTCGCTCACCGGCCGCCAGGTCGACCTGTTCTCGGGCCAGGCGGAAATAGTGCATCTGGGCCTCGTCGAGCTGGGCGTCCAACTGGATGTCGATCCCCCACAGCCACCAGCCGTGCGGCAGCTTCACCGCGTAGTAGGAGCGCGCCTGGAACGGGTAGCGGCCCACCACCACGTCTCGGGTGGGGCGAGGCACGATCGAGGCGCCGGAGACCCGATCCGAAGGCCCGTCGAGCCAGCTCGCACAGAAGTTGGACCGGAACGCGACGAGCCCGTCGTACCAGTCGTGGTTCCCGGGGGTGGCGGCCAGGTAGCGCGGCCGTTCGGGGTACCTGACGCCGCCCGCGGCGGACCGTTCGCTGTCGGTATCGCTGGCGGTATAGCTGTCGGTGCCCTCGCGCACCCGGGGAGGGTCGGCGAGGTCGAAAACGCTCTTGAAGCGCTCCTCGTAGTTCGACACCGACGCGACCGGATAGACCGAGTCGCCGCCCAGCACGAGCAGATCGGCGTGTCGGCGCCCCCCGTTGCGCGCGGCCAGGGCCGGATCGTCGGGCAGCGGCTCGCCGGTCAGGCAGCGGGCGATCGCGTACGTCGCGTCGAATCCGTCGCCGGTATCGGCGGCATAGTCGAGCACGAACGGCGCCTCGGAGTCGATTCCCCGGGCCTTGGTCAGGTCGAACCAGGCCGACGGGCTGCTCGCCATGCTCGCCCGCGCGTCGGCGTACCTGGCGAACTGCCTGGCCGTGGCCGCTTCCCGAGCCGACGTATAGAGGACACGGGCACTCAGCCACTTGACCGGCTTGCGGCGGCGAGAACCCCGCAGCGAACGAGGAAACATGCACCGAGAATGCCAGGCCGGAGCGGACGTCGGCAGGGATAGGCGGCTTTCTCCGGCGATTCGGTGTGTGAATAGGGCTTGGGCCGGCACTCGAAAGCCGTCGTTCGAAATGTCTGGAGCTGAGCAGTCACCCGGGCATGTCGCGTTTGCCGAAACCCGGATCCGACCACACCATGGAGGTAATCCCCCTACCAACGATCAAGGGAGTTTGTCATGTCCGAAAACATGTTGCTGGATCACGCCGTTTCCTGCCCGTCTGCCGTTCGCCCGGCACTGGCCCTCGCCATGCCTCCGGGCAGCCGGCCGACGCCGACGCGCTAGGGAACGCGGGTACCGGACCCGTGAGGTAGTGGGAAACCGGCCCGGCTCGCCCGGGCCGGTTTTCCCGCACCGCCGACCAGCGCGGCCCGACGATAGGCGAGCAGCGCCCCGTCCGCGTCACCGAGGGCATGGCGGGCTTCGCCCAGTTCGCGCCACAGCCGAGCGATATCGGGATCCGACCGCTCTTCGGCGTCGAGGATCTCTCGCGCGGTGTCGAGCCACCGTGACGCCTGTACGACGTCGGCCAGTCCGGCACGGATGACGCCCCGGAGAATCGCGGCACTCACCGCGAGCAGAGGCACCTGCCGCTCGACCGAGGCCGGGATCCGAGCGAGAGCGCCGGCCGCGTCCCGCGGGCGTCCGCGGCCGATGTGCACCTTGGCTTGGTTGACCGCGATCTGGGCGGCGTTGGTGGGGCTCGCCGATGACCACTCCGCTTCGCGGCTTGCCAGACCGAGCAGCTCATCGGCGCGCTCGTAGTCAGGCTGAGGCCCTTCGAGCCAATAGTCGGCGAGCAGGATCCGGAGGCCGGCGACGTTCCGAGTGCTGCCGGTATCTGCGTAGATCGCCAAGGCCCGATAGCCGAAGTCCAGCGCCCGCTTCGTATCGCCCGCGACATACTCGAGCATCGACGAGTGCCAATACGCCGCGGCGAGCATCGTGGTCGATCGACCCGCCTTCGCGACCGATGTCGCACGGCTGCAGAGTCTCCGCGCTCGATTGAGGTCCGCCTGCAGGCTGTAGGTCTCCGCAAGCCCGAGCATCACCATGATGTGCTCGTCGCTGCCTTCCAGGCCCTTTGCGCGGAAGCGGCACAAGAACTCCTCGGCCGCCGTGACCGCCTCGTCCAGGCGCCCGGCCTCCCGATAGCAACGGCACAATGCCACCCCGACCGCGGCGAATGCCTGCCCGTCAGCCGCCACCCGCAGATCGTCGAGTATCGCGATCGCGCCGTCGTTGTCGCCTTCGGCCTCCGCCGTCGACGCCAGCACCAACCGGGCCCGCACCGCCAGATCCCGATCGCTGGTCCGGCCGGTCGTCCGAACCACCAACTCGGCCAGCCGCCGGGACGTGTGGAGCTCGCCGGCCGACAACGCCAACTCGGCATCGTGCAGTTTGCGCTCCATCGTCGGCCGACGCTCCGGCGGCACACCGGCCAGCAACTCCGCCGACGTCGTCTCCAGACGCTTCGCCAAATGCTCCAGCGTCCGGGCATCCGGCCGGCGCAGGCCGGCCTCGTAGCGCGAAATCGACGAGGGCCTCAACGCGCCATCGGCCAGCTCGTGCTGAGTCAATCCCGACGCGACCCGGGCAGCCTTGATCCGGGCGCCGAGATCAACTGTCCCGACCACCGGTACCCGCTCGTCGGCGACCGTCACCAGCGCCCGCTCCCAACAATTGAAGAGACAACGAAATCGTCGGGCCAGGCTAGTCGATCAACCCGGCCAACCCAACAACACGACCCCCCGATGTCACGATCGAACGAACAATCAGGTGGCGCCGCGCCGGTGGAGACCATCGGCTAGCTCTCCACGAAACCGTCGAAGCGCACGCCACGAAAGGCGGCCAACCGCTCGGCCTGGTCCGCGATCGCCCGGACTGCGTCGGGAGACCAGGCCTGCCACGGTCTCGTCGCGACCTTCAACCGGCTCCCGCCGGCCCGGGGCCGCCAGGAACCGACGATCTCGTGTCCGACCAGCACCCCGCCCGGCCGGCCGAGAGTGCGCCAGAGATCCTTACGATCAGCCTCCACGGGAACCACGGTCTCGCGATCGCGCCCCTGCAGGTAGAGGTCGAACGGCCCCAACAGCCGGGCCATCGCCGGCTCGACCGCCGCCGAGGTCAGCGACTCGAGGTCGGCGTGGAGAATCCACCGGCGTTCACCGTCGACGGTGACCTCTGCCGTGTCGGCCGGCCAGTTCGCGGCGACCTCCTTGACCGGCGCGTCGAGATAGCGGGCCACGTGGCGCGGTGTCACCGGCCCGAGGAAGCGCAACACGCCGCGGACCGGGTCGAGCCTGGCGTCGAAGGACTTCGCGGCTCCGGCCCAGCCCGGGATTCGCTCCAGGACCGGGGGCGAGGTGCCGGGCCGCAACTCCAGGCCGGCCCGGAGCGCCGCCAAGCGGAACGTCTGCTCGTACACATGAGTCGTGCCGCACGGGCGGCAGTCCCGCTGGTACGGCGCCGGCAGCCGCGCGGCCAGCCCGGACGACATCGCACCTTTCGCCACCGGCTCGATGGCGATGGCGCGCATCGCCGCCGCGACCTGATCCAGCGCCTCGACGATCCCGATACCCGCCGCCCGCAGCGGCCTCGACCCGTCGAAGATGCGCTTGGCGGCATCGGCCTCGCTCGCCGGTGCGGTGGCGTCGGCGACTCCGGCGATGTCGGCCCGGCGATAGACGTGCGGCGCTCCGCGCAGCGTCCAGGCGGTGATCAACGCGGCCGGCTCCGGGCTCGCGCCGCGGATCGCCAAGGCCCAGCCGGCGCCATCCGGGCCGGTGTCCTGGACACCCAGGTCCAGGACGGCCGCGTCGGCATGCCGACCCTCGCGAGGTAGCTGCTGCGCGAGCACTCGATAGGCCAGCACCTGGCTCCGGGAAACCGCCGTCGGCACGGCCGAAGCCTAGCGACCCGATCGCCTCACGCGCGTGCCTCGATGTCCGGCTCGACGAACCGTTCTGGTGGATGTCGCGCCTGGCCCGGCGCCGTAGCAGTACGTTCGGTCCACGTCCTGTGGAGTAGGGCCGACGCGGCCTCGGCCGGTTCTGCCCTAGAGTGCGGGCGACGGCAAGCGGACGGCAAAGGAGCCTCATATGGCTGACTCGACCACACCCGGCGCTCCGGACGGAGCCCCCGGCGGAGCGCTCTCCAATCTCTCCTATGAGGAGCGGACCTTCGCTCCGCCCCCCGATCTGGCGGCGAGCGCCAACGTCACCGCCGAGGCCTACGCACGCGCGGCGGCGGATCGGGAGGGGTTCTGGGCGGCGGCCGCCGAGAGGCTGGACTGGGGTAGGAAGTGGGACCAGGTCCTCGACTGGTCGAACCCGCCGTTCGCGAAGTGGTTCGTCGGCGGCACCATCAACGCGGCGTACAACTGCGTCGACCGGCACGTCGAAGCCGGCAACCGCGACAAGGTCGCTTTGCACTGG
>JBOFLE010000333.1:0-2908 GCA_051657705.1 Nocardioides sp.
TGCCGCGCAGCGACTTCCTGATCTTGAATCGGAACGACTTGCTGGTCAGGTGCGACAGCGTCTCCCGCTGCACCGGCACCGCGCGGCGCCGGGGGCCGAGGGTGAAGGTGGCCTCGATCGGGGCGGCGTCGTAGGCCGCCCCCTCGTGGTAGGAGGCAGACGGCTTGAGGTTCCCCGCGGCGAAAACGGCGTAGAACCTGCGCAGCGTCGTGTCCTGCGCGTCGAGGTACCGGCGGATGGCCTGCGTCGAGTACAGGTCGGGCTTGCCGGTGCTGGCGTCCAGTCGCCGCCAGATGCGCCGTACCGAGTCTACGCCGTACTTGCGGGAGAGCTTCTCGAAGAAGATCCAGTTCCCGTAGTGGACGTTGCCGCTGAAGGTGTCCAAGGGGATGTCGGGCCGGTTCAGCTGACCGTACGGCAGGTACTGCCGGTTGTCGTTGACGGAGTCGGCATATCGTTCCTCCATCCAGGTCGCGGTCGCTTCCATCAGCCACCGGTCCTCGGTGAAGTCGTAGTTGAACTGGATGGCATGGAAGAACTCGTGGGGCGCGGTCGCCCGGAGGCTGACCAGCGGGGTGCTCGCGAACCCGGCGAAGTCGTTGTCGAGCACGCAGTAGCTCGGCGCCCGCCGGGACTGCCCGGCGACGACGCCCTCGTTGAGGCAGTAGCCGTAGTAGGGCGCGATGTCGGCGAGGTAGACGTCGAACTTGGCGTCCCCGCCCTTGGTGCCGTCCGGGGCCGGCGCCCGGTAGCCCAGGTCGTCGACCGCGTGGGCCCACACGCCTTCCATCTCGTCGAGCGTGACGCCGACCCAATCGGTGGTGGCCTCGTCCTCGGTGCTGGCCACATAGTGGACGCAGACGTGAGGCCCGCATTCGGGTGTCTCCTCGTCGACCGTCCAGTTCTTGAGGTCGTTCTCGGGGCTCTCGATCCGGTCCGGCCGCGCCAGGACCACGTCCGCGCGGCGCTTCTCGTCGGCGCTCAGCCGAGGGTAGGCGATCGTCAGGTCGTTGAGCAGCAGGGTCAGGTCTCTCGCCGATCCCGGGTCCTGCCGCGCCCGGGCCGCCGCCGGCACCGGGCGCAGCGCGGCCTCGGCCGCCCGGAGGACGGCGGCGGCGTCCGTGTCCGTGGCCGTGTCGGCCTTGGTGCCGAGTCCGGTCGCGGGACCGGTCAGGACAGTGATGGCGGCGGCCACGCAGATCGTGACAAGCCAGATCGAGAGGTGCCGGGTTAGCCGCACTGAGTACATCCTTCTATCAGCCGATCGCGGTAGGGGATCGGCGCCGAGTGGTCAGGCTCCGGTCGAGATCTTCTCGATCAGGGCCGTCGTGGAGATCGCGGGCGTGCGGGGTAAGTAAACCACCTCGCAAATATCCCGGAACTGATCAAATTTGCCCAACCAATCGTCGCCCATGACGAGGACGTCGGCGGCGAAGCGTTCGATGTACTCCCGCTTCCGCTCCAGGCTCTCCTCGACGAACACCTCGGAGACGGACTTGAGCGCGGCCACGATCTCCAGACGCTCCGCCTGGGTGAACACGGGCTCGCGACCCTTCTTGGAGATGTTCAAGGCGTCGGCGGACACGCCGACCACGAGCCGGTCGCCCAATGCCGCGGCTCGTTCGATGACCCGCAGGTGTCCGACGTGGAAGACATCGAAGGTGCCGAAGGTGATCACCGTGCGGGTTCCGCTCGACGGCCGGAGCGACGCCCCGCCTGACTGCCCCATTGACATGGCCGGCATTCTCCCAGAGTCGGCCCGCGGTCATTACGCTGGCTCGGTGAGCGTCCTCGGGTGGCAGGGTTTGAGAGGATCGGTCTCGATGCCCACGATCTCGATCATCACGCCCGACCCCGAGGCCGACGCCGAGCGGCGCCGGGGGCTGCGGCGAATGCGCACCCTGGCGGTCGGACTGCTGGCCCTGGCGGGCGTGGTCTACCTCGCGACGCTGGGCGGTACCGGGGTATGGGGGTTCGTGAATGCCGGCGCCGAGGCCTCGATGGTCGGGGCGATCGCCGACTGGTTCGCGGTGACCGCGTTGTTCAAGCACCCGCTCGGACTCCCGATTCCGCATACCGCGCTGGTGCCGAAGCGAAAGAACGAACTGGGGCGCGGCCTGCAGGAGTTCGTGGGTGAGAACTTCCTGCAAGAAGACGTCATCCGGGACCGGATCGCGGCCGCCGACATCTCGGCCCGGCTCGGCCGGTGGCTCGGCGACTCCGGGAACCGGCGCCGAGTGGTCGACGAGATAGCCGATGTCGCGGTCATCGCCCTGGGCAAGGTCAAGGACGAACACATCGCGGACCTGGTGACCCACGCGCTGGTGCCCCGCTTCCGTGAGGAGCCGATCTCACCGTTGCTCGGCGGCATGCTGACCGAAGTGGTCCGAGACGGCGTCCATCACGGCCTGGTGGATCTGGTGCTCGACGAGCTTCACGAGTGGTTGATCAGGAATCCGGAGCGGTTCTCCGAGGTCCTGAGCGAGCGGGCCCCGTGGTGGGCGCCGCCGCGCCTCAACGAGGCGGTGACCACCCGGCTGCACACCGAGGCGCTGCGCTGGCTCGACGACATCCGAGCCGATCCGGCGCACCATGCCCGAGTGGCGCTGGACTCGCTGCTGGCCGATCTCGCCGGCGATCTGTCGTCGGATCCGCGGACTCAGGCACGGACCGAGCGGCTCAAGGAGCGGATTCTCGACCACCCCCAGGTGGTCGCCACCGGGATCTCGTTGTGGAACGCGCTCCGGCAGGCGTTGCTCGACTCACTGACCGATCCGGCCGGCGCCGTGCGCGCTCGGCTCGACCTGGAATTGTCCGGGTTCGCCGCGCAGCTCGACTCCGATCCCGCCTTGCGGACGCGGCTGGACGCCATGTCGGCCGACCTGGCGGTGTTCGCCGTCGCGAGATA
>JBOFLE010000334.1:0-5550 GCA_051657705.1 Nocardioides sp.
CCCGGCCGACTCGCTGGAGCGCGCCGGCCACGCTGGGCGGCGACTCGATCTGGACGACCAGGTCGACCGCGCCCATGTCGATGCCGAGCTCCAGGCTGCTGGTGGCCACCACCGCGGGGAGCCGGCCCCGCTTCAGTTCATCCTCGATCTCGGCCCGCTGCTCCTTCGACACGGATCCGTGGTGGGCGCGCGCCAGGAGGGCGGGAGCCCCGTGTGTCTGCCCGGACTGTGCCATCACCTGCGCTGGCGGAGCCTGGTTTCGGGGCGGTTTGCTCGCGCCGTCCTCCGGCGTCGCGGGTGCCCCGTCTGCACCGTTCGGCAGCGGTGCCTCGGCTCGGTCGGCGGCGATCTCGTTGAGTCGCGCCGTGAGCCGTTCCGAGAGCCGTCTCGAGTTGGCGAACACGATCGTGGACCGATGCCGCTCGATCAGATCGGCCACCCGCTCCTCGACGTGGGGCCAGATCGACGCCCGTTCCGCGTCGGAGGCTTCCGGCGGGGCGGTCATGTCCTCGATGGGTACGACGACCCGGAGATCCCAGCTCTTCTCCGCGGGCGGGGCCACGATCTCCACCGGAGCGCCGCCGCCGAGGAACCGGGCGACCTCCTCCAGCGGCCGCACGGTGGCGGACAACCCGATCCGCTGCGCCGGCCGGGCCAACAGCCGGTCCAGCCGCTCCAACGACAAGGCCAGATGGGCGCCGCGCTTGCTCCCGGCGACCGCATGCACTTCGTCGACGATCACGGTGTCGACGCCGCGGAGCGACTCCCGGGCCTGCGAGGTCAACATGAGGAACAGGGACTCGGGCGTGGTGATCAGGATGTCCGGCGGCGAGGTCGCCAGCCGCCGACGGTCCCGCGCGGTGGTGTCGCCGGAGCGGAGGCCGACGCGGATCTCGTTGACCTTCACCCCGAGACGGTCCGCGGTGTGCCGAATGCCGGCCAGGGGCGCCCGCAGGTTGCGCTCGATGTCGACGGCCAACGCCTTGAGCGGCGAGATGTACAGCACGCGACAACGGCGCGACTTCTCAGCGGGCGGGGGAGTCGTGAGCAGGCGGTCGAGCGACCAGAGGAACGCCGAGAGCGTCTTGCCCGATCCGGTGGGCGCGACCACGAGGGCATTCTTGCCGGCGCCGACAGCCACCCACGATCCGGCCTGGGCGGGCGTCGGCGCCGCGAAGGCGGCCTGGAACCACGCCAGCGTCGGCTCCGAGAACTGGCCCGAGTGCTGAGGCGCGGAAGGGTGCGGGCCCGGTGTCGTCGGCACGTCGCCATCCTCTCTCAGGCCGGGGACACGCCGCTCGCTCTCCGGATAGCGGTACTCAGGTCGTGCCAGAGGTCCTCGACGTGTTCGCAGCCGACGCTGAAGCGGAGCAGGCCGGCCGGGACGTGTTCCTGGCCGGCCAGCTTGGCGCGGCGTTCGATGGTGCTCTCGACGCCGCCGAGACTGGTCGCGGACGTGATCAGCCGGACCGTCGCGCACACCTCGTCCGCGACCCGCGCGTCGGCGAGCTCGAAGGACAACACCGCGCCGAACCCGGACATCTGCGCTTTCGCCCGGCCATGACCGGGGTCGTCGGAGAGCCCTGGGTAACGGACCCTTCGTACGCCGTCCAGCCGTGACAGCCGACGCGCCAGCTCGCCGGCGGAGGCCTGGGCGTATGCCAGTCGCACCCCCATCGTCCGCATGCCACGGAGGGCCAGGTAGGACTCCAGGGCCCCGGGAGTGGCTCCACCGACCTCGCGCCGGCGGCGAAGCCTCGCCGCGAGGTCGGCGGACTTCGTGATCGCCAGGCCGAGCAGCAGGTCGGAGTGGCCGCCGATGAATTTGGTGGCGCTCTGCATCACGAGGTCCGCCCCCAGGTCCAGCGGACGCTGCAGCAACGCGGTGGCGAACGTGTTGTCCACCGCGACCAAGGTCCCGGTCCGGCGTGCGGCGGCGATCAGCGCCGGCAGGTCGGCGATGTCCAGCAACGGGTTGGTGGGGGTCTCGACCCACAGGAGAGCGGCGCTCGGCAGCAGCCCGATGACCTTCTCGGTGTCGGTGATGTCGACGGCATGCGCCTGCCAGCGCCCGGCCCGCGCCCCGTCGGCCAGATTCGCCAGGACGCCCGCATAGCATCCGTCCGGGGCGACGATCACCGACCCGGCGGGCACGAGGTCGAGAATCGCCGACGCGGCCGCCATGCCGGAGGCGAAGGCCAGCGCGTGGCCGCCCTCGATAGCGCCCACCGCCTCCTCCAGGGCTTCCCAGGTCGGCGTGGAGTCGTCGCGGGCGTAGGACCGCTCGGCTCCGCTCTCGGGTTCCGGCGCAGGTCCCGGACGGGCCGCCCGGAAGTTAGCGGCCAGCACCGGCGGCACGTTGAGGGGGTCGCCGGGACTCTCGCTCCGGCCCAGGGAGACCAGCAGCGACTCGGGTCTCCAGCCGTCGGGTCGCGATCCGGCGTCAGTCATGAGTACATAGTGCCCGGTGGGAGCCGAACTCGTGATACGAAGTGAACCCAGTCACTACCAACCGGGCGGTCCCGACCTGGCGAAGGGTACGGACAACTGACTTTCATTGAGCCGGGCCCGGAGTTCACCAGGCTCTTCGAGACCTTCGAGCACACGGCCTACCGGCTGGAGACGCGCGATCGGTACAACTCGCCCCGTGAGGCCGAGCCGTTCGGCAAGTTCCTCACCGGTGAGCCGGACATCTCTTACCACGAGAACTGGCTGAGGATGGTCCGTCAAGCCACGGCCGAGGGGCGTCGGTTCTCCCGGGTGCGGGTGGTGAGTTCTCCACTGACTGACTACATCCGCTTCGGTATGTGGGTCGCGGGGTACACATGTGAAGCCGGCGACGACATCCGCTACCTCACCCGTGATCGGGCCGCCGAGCTGCCGACGTACGACTATTGGCTGTTCGACTCCCATAAGTTGTTGAGGATGCGCTTCGCTGACGACGATCAGTTCATCGGCGCGGAGTTCATCGACGACCCGGCCGACATCGTGCGGCACAATTACTGGCGTGATGCGGCTCAGCATCACGCTATCGAGCGAGATGAGTTTGTCGCCGAGTATGAGCAGTAGCACGACCGGCGTTGACGAAATGCGCAATGCGCTGGGCAAACGACTTCGCGAGCTACGGGTAGCCGCCGGGCTGTCCGGCAAACAGCTCGCCGAGTCTTTGTCCTGGGTGGGCTCCAAGATCTCGAAGATCGAGAACGGCAAGCAGACTCCGACCGATGACGACATCCGCGACTGGACCAGAGCCACCAACTCACACGACCAGACCGCCGGCTTTCTAGCCACGCTTCACAACCTCGAACTTCAGCACGCCGAATGGCAGCGAGTCCTCAAGGCGGGGCTGAAACCCCACCAGCTCGTGCTGTCACAGGTGGACGAACGGACGAAGTTCTACCGTGGCTTCGAGAACACCGTCATCCCCGGCCTGACACAGACTCCCGAGTATGCCCGTGCCCGCTTCGCGCAAGTCGTCATGGCGCACGGGGTGCCCAACGACATCAACCAAGCAGTGAAGGCACGGATGCGACGTCAGGAGATGCTGTACCGGCCGGACAAGCGCTTCCACTTCGTCATCACCGAAGCCGCACTCCGCTACCGCCTGGTCACCCCGGACATCATGATCGGCCAGCTCGACCGCCTCATGGCGATGACCGCCATGCGCAACGTCAAGCTTGGGATA
The DNA here is from genome assembly GCA_051657705.1 of Nocardioides sp. GTDB lineage: Bacteria > Actinomycetota > Actinomycetes > Propionibacteriales > Nocardioidaceae > Nocardioides. The sequence goes on from JBOFLE010000334.1 coordinate 3,686, forward strand.
GTCGCCTTCGAGACCCATTACTCCATCGATCCACGGCACGGGTTCTGGCTGCTGGATGACCAGCTTGTTCGGTTCGAGTCGTACTCGGCGGAGATCAACCTTCGACAGCCGCAGGAGGTCGAGCTGTACTCGGGCATCTTCGAGCAGCTGGCTGTCGCCGCCGACTACCGCGGCGGGGCGCGGGCGATCATCAGTCGCGTCATGCACGAACTCGGGAGTGAGACCGAGGACTCCGGCACCTGACTTCTCCGAGGACACCTAGTGAATTCCTCTGGGCGGACGAGAAATTCCTCACGACTCCGCACACGCTTGCCTGTCCTCGCCCCGCGGCCTCCTGGTCGGGCGGCAGCCGTTGGGCAACCCTAGCCATGACGGTGCGGTCACGAGCGACCCGTGCGTACCGCCGAATTCGCGTCGTTGCCGAGGCCGTGTCGAAGACTCCCGAGGAAGTCCCCGAGCGCGATGTGGGTGCCGTTGTCTAGGGTCTAGTCCATGGTCATGATCAGGGCTCGGGGCCTGCGCAAATCCTTCGGCGAGGTCGAGGCGGTCCGGGGTATCGATGTCGACGTGCGTCGGGCGGAGGCGTTCGGGTTCCTGGGTCCGAACGGCGCCGGCAAGTCCTCGACGATGCGGATGATCGCGGCGGTCTCGCCGCCGACGGCGGGCGAACTGGAGATTTTCGGACTCGATCCGGTCGACCACGGCGCGAGCATTCGCGCTAGGCTGGGAGTCTGTCCGCAACTGGACACGCTGGACGGCGAGCTCAACGTGTTCGACAACCTCTACATCTACGGCCGCTACTTCGGCATGCCGCGCCACCAGGTGCGTGAACGGGCGCAGGAGTTGCTTGAGTTCGTCCAGCTCACCGAGAAGGCCAAGGCCAGGGTCGAGGATCTGTCCGGCGGGATGAAGCGTCGCCTGACGATCGCCCGCTCGCTGATCAACTCGCCGGACCTGCTGCTGCTCGACGAGCCCACCACGGGGTTGGACCCGCAGGCGCGCCATGTGGTGTGGGACCGCCTGTTCCGCCTCAAACAGCAAGGGGTCACGCTCGTGCTGACCACCCACTACATGGACGAGGCCGAGCAGTTGTGCGACCGGCTGGTGGTGATGGACAAGGGCCTGATCGTCGCCGAGGGCACGCCCCTGCGCCTGATCGAGGAGCATTCGACCCGGGAGGTCGCCGAGTTGCGCTTCGGAGTCGGCGAACACGAGCACCTCGCCGAGAAGATCGCCGACCTCGGCGACCGGGTCGAGGTGTTGCCGGACCGGTTGCTGGTGTACGCCGACGACGGTGAGGAGGTCATCGCCAAGGTCCACGAGCGAAGCCTGTCGCCGATTGCCGTGCTGGTGCGGCGTTCCACGCTGGAGGACGTCTTCCTCCGGCTCACCGGCCGGACACTGGTGGACTAGCCATGACCTCGATGAACACGGTCGACCGGGACATGCCCGACCAGCGGATGCTTTCGTTGGCTGGGGGTACGGCGCGGCAGTTCGACTACTACCTGACCCTGTACAAGCGCACCTGGAAGGGGTCAGTGGTCACCGGATTTCTCACCCCGATCGTCTACGTGCTCGCCATGGGGGTGCTGCTCGGCGGGTTCATCGAAGGCGACCCAGACGAACTCGAAGGCGCCACGTCGTACCTGGTGTACGTGGTTCCCGGCTTGATCGCGAGCCAGGCCATGTCCACCGCGGTGCTTGCCGTGACCTACCCGGTGATGGGCATGCTCAAATGGCAGCGTACCTACCACGGAATGATCGCGACGCCCCTGGAGCCGATCCACCTGGCCGCCGGGACGCTGGCCTTCACGCTCTTCCAGGTGGCCAGCGGTGCCGCCGTCTTCATCGGCGTGATGGCCCTT
>JBOFLE010000335.1:0-22619 GCA_051657705.1 Nocardioides sp.
CCTGTGACATCGGCGGCGACCCCCGCTCGGCCCGCGTGCGCCGCACCGATCACACCGCGGCCCGGGTCCGCCAACAACACCGGGACACAGTCGGCGGCTCGGACCACCAAGGCGATCTCGGCGCGAAGGGTGACGATCCCGTCGGCGCGGGGTCGCTCGCCCGGACCCGATACCACCTCGACATCGGCGCCATGCACCTGCTCCATCAGTACCGGCCTGGCGCCGGTCTCACGCGCCAACTCCGCGAGGGCGACATCGCGCTCGGTCGGATTCGACTCGGCAAGATTCCTGGTCGCGTCGGTGAACCCGAAGCCGTACGACCCGTGATCACCCGTGATCCGGTGGCGGTATCCGAACGTCATGCCCTCTCACTTCAAGAAGTCGGGCACATCCAGGTCGTCACCGTCGAAGTCGAAGTTTCGCGCTCCCACCGAGAGCGGGCGCCGCGGCTCCGTGGTGATCGGTCGACTTTCCTCGGTCGGCGGGTCGGCGGCAACCGGGTCGCTCGCCCGGGTCTCCTCCAGAGAGTCCGACGAATCCGGGTTGGCCGCGACAGGCTGGCGCGCCCCTTGCTTGCGGAGGCCGCCGCCCTCCTCCCGGCGTTTCGGCATGCCGCCGTCGAAACCTGCCGCGATGACGGTGACGCGAACCTCGTCGCCCAGCGCGTCGTCGATGGTGGCCCCGAAGATGATGTTCGCTTCCGGATGAGCTGCCTCGGCCACCAGGGCAGCGGCTTCGTTGATCTCGAACAAACCCAGATCAGAGCCGCCGGCGATCGACAGCAACACGCCGTGCGCACCATCGATGGACGCCTCAAGGAGCGGACTCGAGACCGCCATCTCGGCGGCCGTCACGGAGCGATCGTCCCCCCTGGACGATCCGATGCCCATCAAGGCGGAGCCCGCGTTGGCCATCACCGACTTGACATCGGCGAAGTCGAGGTTGATCAGTCCGGGAGTGGTGATGAGGTCGGTAATGCCCGACACGCCCTGCAACAGCACCTGATCGGCTTGGCGGAACGCGTCGAGCACCGAGACCGTGCGGTCGCTGATCGACAGCAGTCGGTCGTTGGGGATCACGATCAGCGTGTCGACCTCTTCGCGGAGCGCGGCGATGCCTTCTTCGGCCGAGTTCGCGCGCCGACGCCCTTCGAACGCGAAGGGCCGGGTGACAACCCCGATGGTCAGCGCGCCGAGAGACCGGGCGATCCGGGCGACGACCGGCGCACCGCCGGTTCCCGTGCCACCACCTTCACCGGCGGTCACGAACACCATGTCGGCGCCCTTGATGACCTCTTCGATCTCTTCGGCGTGATCCTCCGCGGCCCGCCTCCCGACGCTGGGATCGGCTCCCGCGCCAAGGCCTCTGGTCAGATCCCGGCCGATGTCCAGCTTCACGTCCGCATCGCTCATCAACAGCGCTTGCGCATCGGTGTTGATGGCGATGAACTCGACGCCTTTCAGGCCCACGTCGATCATTCGGTTCACGGCATTCACGCCGCCGCCACCGATGCCGACGACCTTGATGATCGCCAGGTAGTTCTGTGCTGCCACGGCGCTTCCTTCCTGTGGGACTGCCGTCGAAATCGAACCGTCGAACCGTAACTGTCAACCTGAGGGTTATAGTTATGTCAACTACGTCTGGCACGACGGTAAACACCAGACCCAGCCATCGGCCGCCGACACGCCGCGACCGAATCGAAGATCTGCTACCGGAAGGTGGGCAGGCCCGGAACGGACACGTCGAGATAGCGAGCCTTGGTGGCTCCCAACAACGTGGCGAGCACCCTGGCCTTGTCGGCCGACTCCTCCGCACTCCCCCACAACACGGTTCGGCCGTCTCGCAGTACCAGAGTGACGCGATCGATCGACTCCACCGAGACGTAGTCGACCTTCCCGGCCAGCTCGGCCGGTAGCGAGGCGAGCACGCGCCCGGACTCCTCCAACGTCTCGCTGTCGACCGCGGCTCGTGAGCGGATCCGTGGCAGGCCGCGCGGCGCTCGGGAATAGTCCCGGAACAGGACACCTTCGGAGTCCATGCCACGAACGGTCTCGCCGATCTCCACGGTCGCGACCACCTGTCGTTCGGTGACCTCGATCAACACCTCGTCCGGCCATGCCTTGGTGACCTCGACCCGGAGCACGGGCGACAGCGCCGCGACGCGTCGGCCGACGGCGTCGGTATCGACTCGCACGAGCGGCTCGCCCATCGGTACGTCGGCCAGCGCGACCACGCTGGCCTCCGTCACCAACTCGAGGCCCCGCACGCGTACCGTCTCGACCGATAGCCACGAGGAAAAGAAGACCACCCCTGCCGTTGCCGCCACCGACGCGACAGCGAGCACGGCGACCAGACCTGTTCGCCACAGGTGAAGCCGCCGCCGCCATTGTCTGCGGGCGAACCTGCGCCTGGTGCGTTCGGCGGTCCGGATCGGGTCAGCCACGGCCCGTACCGTCGAGCAGCCTCAGGATCTCGGGCCCGAGCTCGGTGACGTTGCCCGCGCCGAGAGTCAGGACCAAGTCGCCTGGGCGGGCGCACTCGGCCGCGAGTCCGGCGGCCGCCGCGAAATCAGGCTCGAATCTGGCCCGGCGGTCGCCGACCGCGGCCACGACCACCGCGCCGGTCACACCTGGATCCGCCGCCTCTCGCGCCAGATAGACGTCCAGCACGATCACCTCGTCGGCGGCTCGGAGAGCCTCCCCCATCTGCGCGCCGAAGATCCGGGTCCGAGAGGCCAGGTGCGGCTGGAAGACGACGATCAGTCTCCCCGCGCCCGCGACCGCGCGAGCGGCCTCCAGGTCCGCGGCGATCTCGCTCGGATGATGCGCGTAGCTGTCGTAGACCCGGACCCCGCCGGCCTCACCCTTGGCCTCCATCCGGCGCTTCGTTCCCGTGAAGCCCGCCATGCCCGCGGCCAACGCGTCGAAAGGTTGATCCAGCCTGAGGCCGAGAGCCAACGCGGCCAATGCGTCGACGACATAGTGCCGGCCCGGGATCCGCAGCGTGATCGACCCCCATCGCTCCCGGCCACGCCGGACGTCGAAGCGGGAGGTCGCGCCGTCGAATTCGAGATCGACGGCCCGGAGATCGGCCGCCGCGGACTCCCCGACGGTCAGCACCTCGGCGCCGGCGGCCCGCCGCCGAGCGGCCAGCTCGCGCGCTCCGGGATCGTCGGCGACGCACACCAGGAAGCCGTCCGGCCTGATCCGGGCCGCGAAGGCGTCGAACGACTGCCGATACGCGTCCTCGGTGCCGAAGTGGTCCAGGTGGTCGGCGTCGACATTGGTGACGATCGCCGCGAACGGGGTGTACGCCAGAAACGCGCCGTCGCTCTCGTCCGCCTCCGCCACGAAGTAGCGGCCGGTACCGGCCGCCGCGTTGGTCCCGGTCTGCGCCAGGTCGCCGCCGATGGTGTAGCTCGGATCGAGGCCGGCCGCCCGCAGCGCGACGGTTAGCAGCGACGTCGTGGTGGTCTTGCCGTGGGTCCCGGCCACGGCCAAGACGTCTGAGTCAAGCATGAGCGATGCCATCGCCGCCGAGCGCGGCCAGACCCGTTTCCCGGCGGCGAGCGCCGCGACCACCTCGGGATTCGATTCCGGAATCGCGGTCGAGACGACCACGGTGTCGGCATCGATCACCCGGTCAGGGTGGTGTCCGACGTCAACCCGCGCGCCGGCCCGACGCAACGACCCGAGAGTCTCGGAGTCCCGGCCGTCGCTGCCACTCACCTCGATGCCGCGGGCCAGCATGATCCGGGCCATCGCGGACAGGCCGGCACCACCGATGCCGACGAAGTGGACGCGTCCCAGCCGGTCCGGGGCGTCGATATGGTCTGGTACGGGAAGCTTCATCGGCAGGCGCTCCGAATCAGGCGGGCCAAGTGATCGTCGGCATCGCGCGGGATGAGTCGACTGGCCGCGTTACCCATCCGGCGCAGGCGCGCCGGATCGGCCAGCAATTCCGGCACGGTCCGCGCGACCCACGCCGCCGTGAGCTGATCATCGTCCACCACCAGTCCGCCGCCGGCCTCGACGACCGGTCGCGCGTTGTGACGCTGTTCGCCGTTGCCGATCGGCAACGGTACGAAGACGGCGGGCAATCCCACCGCGGCCGCTTCGGACACGCTGGACGCTCCCGCCCGGCAGACCACCAGATCCGCCGCTGCGTAGGCCAGGTCCATTCGCTCGACGAACGGCACGATCACGTACGGCGGGCGAGCCGAGTCGTCGGAATCGGCGACCTCGACCAACCCCTTCGGCCCGGACACGTGCAAGACCTGGATCCCGGCTTCGGCGAAGCCGGGAGCCGCGCCGGAGACCTCCTGATTGAGCCGGGCCGCACCCTGCGACCCCCCGGTCACCAGCACGGTAGGAAGGTCGGGACGCAGGCCGAAGAAGGCCCGCGCCTCTTCGCGCAGCGCGGCCCGGTCCAGTCTCGAGATCATCCGGCGCAAGGGCAACCCCACGAACACCGCGTGCGGCAGCGGGGTGTCCGGGAAGCTGACCCCGACTGTCCCGGTAAGCCGCGATCCCAGTCTGTTCGCCAACCCGGGCAAGGCATTCTGCTCGTGCACGACGATGGGTACCTTGCGCCGCCGGGCCGCCAGGTAGGCCGGTACCGAGACATAGCCGCCGTAGCCCACGACCACGTCGGGCCGAACCCGGTCGAGGACTTCACTCGCCATCCGCACCGCGCCCAGCAGCCGCCCGGGCACGCGAAGGAGATCTCCGCCCATGCGCCGCGGCAACGGCACCGGCGGTATCAACTCCAGCGGGTACCCCGCCTCGGGAACGACACGGGTTTCCAAGCCGCGTGGGGTGCCCAGGCAGGTGATGACGGTGGACTCCTCGATGCGCCGCAAGGAATCGGCGGTCGCCAGCATCGGGGAGGTGTGTCCGGCCGTACCACCGCCGGCGAGGAGGACTCGCATCGGCGGCCTACCTGCTCCGCCGGCGGCGACGCGCCGCTAGTGCTCGCGCGGCTCGCGGCTCGCGGCGGGCGAAGCCGATCAGCAGGCCGAGCGCCACGAGGGAGGGCATCAGCGCCGACCCGCCATAGGACACCAGCGGCAGCGGAATGCCGATCACCGGCAGCAATGCCACGACCATGCCGACATTGAGCATCATCTGCCCGAGCAGCCACACCATGATTCCGAACGAGACGTATCGCACGAATGGATCGCGGGTCTGCGATGCCACCTGAATCGCCGCATAGGCGATGGCGAGGAAGAGCACGATCACCAAGAGCGTGCCCACCAGCCCCAACTCCTCGCCGAGGACGGCGAAGATGAAGTCGGTATGCGCCTCGGGCAGCCGGCCCCACTTCTGTTGGCTGGCCCCGATCCCCTGCCCGAAGAAGCCTCCGGAGGACAGCGCGAAGAGTCCGTGCGCGGGCTGCCAGCCGCCGTCCGCGAAGTCCCGGAACGGGTCGGTGAAACTGGTCAGCCGCTGCATCCGTTCGGCATCGACGACGGTCATGATCGCGGCGAGCGCCGCGATCGTGCCCAACGCCAGCGCGAACAGCTTCCCGGGGGTGCCGATCACCCAGAGCATGGCGAGCGCGATCGCGAACAGCACCAGGGCGGTGCCGAGGTCTCCCTCCCAGAGGACCAGCCCGATCACCGCGACCATCCCCGGGAAAATCACCGGCACCACCAGGTGGTGGACGTCATCGAGCCGGCGTTCCTTGTTCGCATAGACATGGGCGGCCCAGATGATCACGGCCAGCTTGGCGAGCTCCGAAGGCTGGACTTCCACCGGCCCGAGGTCGAGCCAGTTCGTCTGAGCGTTGCGCGTCGCTCCGAGTCTGGTCGTGGTCAGGGCCAACAGCACGGTGGCCAAGCCGAATCCGGGCCAGGCCAGGGCCCGGATGAACCGGATCGGGAGCCGCGACGCGATCAGGGCCGCCGGCACGCCGATCAGCACCCACAGCAACTGGCGCCGCACTACCGCGTACGAGTCGCCGTCGAACTCCTTGTAGGACCAGACGCTCGAGGAGCTCAGCACCATGATCAGCCCGATCACCAGCAGAAGCGCGGAGGCGGCCAACAACAGGTAGTACGCCGCCAGCGGTTGCCCCAGCGCGGTCCGGGCGATCCGCAGCCGCGCCGCCCAACCCCATGGGGTCGATCCACTCGTGACCCGGTCGATCACCGGGCGCGGAGGCGCCTGCGTGGCCACTGTCGTCCCTTCCAACCGTCGTCGAATGTGCCGGATTCACGCCTGCTCAAGGGGCGCGGCGACGTCGGACCGCGGCCGCGAATTCGTCGCCCCGGGCCGCGTAGTCGACGAACTGGTCCATCGACGCGCAGCCGGGCGCCAGCAGCACCGTGTCGCCGGCCTCGGCGAGTCGGCCAGCCGCCGCCACCACTCGGTCCATCAGCTCCGTCGTCTCCTGAGAGTCGTGAACTTCTCTTCCCTGAGTTTCGCCGCCGTCGACCTCGATCACCGGTATCTGCGGTGCGTGTCGCGCCAGAGCCTCCGCGATCACCGCACGATCCCGGCCGATCAGGACCACCCCTCGCAGCCGTGCGGCCCCCCGGCGCACCAGGTCGTCGAAGCGCGCCCCTTTCGCCAGTCCGCCGGCGATCCAGACCACGGAGTCGAAACCGCTCAACGAGGCCTCGGCCGCATGGGGGTTGGTGGCCTTGGAGTCGTCGACCCATCGCACCTGTTCGATGACGGCGACCTCGGCGATGCGGTGGCCATCCGGACGGAAACCCAGCAATCCGGCACGCACCGCGAGCGCGGGCACCCCGTGCGCGCGCGCCAAGGCGGCCGCCGCCAGCGCATCGAATACGTTGTGCGGCGCGCCGTCGGCCAGGTCGGAGACCGCACACAGTTCGGCGGCGCTGTCGTGCCGGTTGGGGACGAAAGCGCGATCCACCAGGATCCCGTCGACGACCCCGAGCATGCTGACCGAAGGCACCCCTGCCGTGATGCCGATCGCCCGCGCCCCGTCGATCACCTCGGCCTCTCGAACCAACCGCTCCGTGGTGGCGTCCGCCACGTTGTAGACACACGCCCGGGACACACCCTGATAGATCCGCCCCTTGTCGGCCGCGTAGGCGAGCATCGGGTCGGTGTCCCCCGCGTACCAGTCCAGGTGATCCTCGGCGACGTTGAGGACCGCGGCCGACTCGGCCCGCATCGAGGACACATAGTGCAGCTGAAAGCTGGACAATTCCACGGCGAAGACATCGTACGGCTCCGGATCCATCACCGCTTCGGTCGCCGGCAGCCCCACATTGCCGACCGCGGCCGTGCGGAGTCCGGCGGCACGCAGGATCTCGGCCAGCATGCGAACGGTGGTGGTCTTCCCGTTGGTGCCGGTGACCGCGAGCCACGGAACTCGTCGTTTCCGATCCCCCAGTCGCCAGGCCAGCTCGATCTCACCCCAGACCGGAACTCCCCCGGCACGCGCTTGTGCCAGCAGCGGCGCGTCCGGACGCCAGCCCGGCGAGGTCACCACCAGGTCGGTGCCCGCGGGCAGTTCGCTGGTCTGACCGGGCCCCAGTCGGATATCAGCGCCGAGCACGCGCAGCAGGTCGGCCTTCGCCTGCCGGCCCTCCGATGCGTCGGCCTTCTCGTCGAGCACGGTGACCTCGGCGCCGAGGTGCAGCAGGTTGTCGGCGGCCGCGAAGCCGGAGACTCCGAATCCGGCGACCACGGCCCGGATCCCGTCCCAGGAGTCATCGCGTCGGAGCCCCGCTACCCGGGCGCTGCCAGGCCCGTCGCTCACTGGGTCGCCACCCATTCCGCGTAGAAGACGCCGATACCGGCGGCAACGCAGAGCCCCGTGATGATCCAGAACCGGATCACCACGGTGACTTCCTCCCACCCCAGCATCTCGAAGTGGTGCTGCAGCGGCGCTATCCGGAACAGCCGCCGACCCACGCCCGTCACTCGTCTGGTGGCCTTGAACCAGGCGACCTGGAAGATGACCGAGAGGGTGACGGCGACGAAGAGTCCGCCGAGCAGGATCACGAGCAATTCGGTGCGAGTGAGGATGGCCAGTCCGGCCAACGCCGCGCCGAGTGATAGCGATCCGGTATCGCCCATAAAGATCTTCGCCGGCGACGCGTTCCACCACAGGAAACCGAAACACGCTCCGGTGATCGCGGCGGCGACGATGGCGAGGTCGAGCGGGTCGCGCACCTCGTAGCAGTTGGCCTGCGCCGGGTTCAGAGAGCAGGACTGATTGTTCTGCCAGATGCCGATCAGGGTGTAGGACCCGAACACCATCACCGACGCACCGGCGGCAAGTCCGTCCAGGCCGTCGGTCAGATTCACGGCGTTGGACTCGGCGGTGATGATGAACCAGATCGCCAGCACCGCGAGCCACATCGGAAGCGCCAGCCACGAGATGTCGCGCAGGAAGGAGATGCTGGCCGAGGCCGGCGTCCGCCCGCCGGAGTCCGCCAGCCGAGGCGACAGCGCGACGACGGCGAACGTCAGGGCGATGACCGCCTGACCGATGATCTTGGCCTTGCTGCGCAAGCCCAGGCTGCGCTGCTTGACGATCTTGATGAAGTCGTCGAGGAATCCGACCAGCCCCATCCCGACGAAAAGAAACAAGAGCAGCAGCGCCGAGGCCGACGGCGGCACACCGGTGAAGACCTTCGCCGCCAGATAGGCGACGACCGTCGAGGCCACGATCACGATGCCGCCCATCGTGGGTGTGCCCCGTTTGATGTGATGCGTGGTCGGGCCGTCTTCCCGGATCTCCTGACCGTATCCGGCGCCGGCAAGAATCGTGATCGCGCTTCGAGTACCTATCAGAGACAGAATCAGCGCGATGCTCCCGGAAAACAAGATCGCCTTCACAGCGGTCCTCTCTCGTTGGCCCGATCCGACTCCATGAGCGTTGGACCGATCTCTTCCAAAGCGGCCCCTTGCGATGCCTTGACCAGCACCACGTCGGCGGCCGACGTATTCTCTCTCAGCCAGGCGACGGCGCGCTCGCGGAGGTTCGCTTCGATCATCGGTCCAGCACCTCTCGGGCGACCTGCCGGTCGTCGAACGGACTGACGACACCACCGGCCTCCTGGCCGGACTCGTGGCCCTTGCCCGCGATCAGCACGGTGTCTCCCGGTCCGGCCGCGGTCAGCGCCGCGGCGATGGCCGCTCTCCGGTCGCCGATCTCGACCACGTCCGTGCCGGCGGGGATACCGGTCGTGATCTGGGTGCGGATAACCCCGGCCGACTCCGAGCGGGGATTGTCGTCGGTGACGATCACCAGGTCGGCGAGCTCGGCCGCCACCGCACCCATCAGCGGTCGTTTCCCGGCATCGCGATCTCCCCCCGCCCCGAAGACCACGATCAGCCGGCCCTTGGTCAGCGGCCGCAGGGACGCCAGCGCGGCCCGCAACGCGCCCGGCTTGTGGGCGTAGTCGACCACCACGGAGAAATCCTGACCGGCGTGATCGGAGTGTCCCACCTGAATCCACTCCATCCGCCCGGGAACACCACCGCCCGCGGCCAGACCGGCCGCGAACAGCTCGGGGGGATAGCCGGCCTCCGCGCACAACGCCATCGCCGCGATCGCGTTGGCGATGTTGAAGTCACCGGGAACCGGCACCTCCAGCGGGATAGTCCGACCGTCCGGGAGTCCGACCGTCGCCTGCGATCCTTTCGCGCCGGGCCGGGATCCGCGCAGCGACCACAACGGGAGGGTGGACGCCGCGGAGGCGGTCGAGAAGCCGGCGAGCGGGATCGTGCCGTTCGCGGCCAGCCGGCGTCCGTACGGATCATCGAGGTTGACCACGCCGCGCCGCGCCCGCGCCGGCTCGAACAAGGCCGCCTTCGCCAAGAAGTACTCCTCCATATCCTGATGGAAGTCCAGATGATCGCGGCCCAGATTGGTGAACCCGGCCACATCGAAAGTGATCGCGTCGATCCGCCCGAGCACCAGGGCATGGCTGGAAGCCTCCATCGCGCAGATCTCCACGCCGTCCTCGACCATCAGCGCCAAGAGGGCTTGCAGGTCGGGAGCTTCCGGCGTCGTCAGCGCGGTGCCGAGCTCCCGGCCGCGGATCCGGGTCCCGACGGTGCCGACCACCGCGGCGGGCACACCCTGGTGCGTCAGGGCGCCCTCGGCCATCCTGGTGACAGTGGTCTTGCCCTGGGTGCCCGTCACCGCGATCATGCGTAAGGATTTGGCCGGATGACCGTAGATCCACGCGCTCAACTCCCCGAGTACCCGGCGCGGCGAATCCACCACGATGACCGGGAGATCGGCGCCGTCGACACCGGCCCCGGCCGAGAGCAGGCCGGCCCCGGCACGGTCGGTGAGAACGGCCGTCGCGCCAGCGGATCGGGCCGCCCGCGCATGGGCCGCGCCATGGCTCCGCGTGCCGGGAAGCGCAGCGTAGAGGTCACCGGGCTCCACGCGGTGCGTGTTCAGGCTGACCCCGCGGATGATGGGATCACCGAAACCCACGACGTCGGCGCCACCCGAAAGGGCGGGCTCGGCGCCCGAGGAGGCCAAGTGCCCGAGGAGGCCGGTCAGGGTCACCCGAGGCGAGCGCCTCGGTCGCACCCGGTCACCACCGGTCGTCACGTAGACCCCTCCATCGCCCTGTTTGCCGCCCTGGCCGCTCCGTACCCCTGGCAGAGGCTACCGGCTCACCAGGTGATCGGGAGCCGAGACGGTCGAGTACCGGTGGGCGGTACGCCGTACCGCATGAGCACGTGCCCCATCAGTTGCGAGAAGACCGGACCGGCGATGCTTCCGCCGCCACCGTCCACCCGTGGGTTGTTGACGACCACATACACGGTGAATCTGGGCTCGTCCGCCGGCGCGAAGCCGGCGAAGGAGACCACCGTGCCGTTGTCGGCATACTCGCCGTCGACGACGCGCTGCGCGGTACCGGTCTTGCCGGCGATCCGATAGCCCGCCACCGCCGCGCCCGGCGCGACGCCGTCGACCGGGTCCAGCACCCGCTCCATGATCCTCGCCGTCTGGGCCGCCGCCCGGTCGCTCACGACGCGCCGGGGCGATGAGGTCGCGGTGCCGACCCGGACGGCGTCGGAGTTCGTCGCGGCGCCACGGATCAGCTGGGCCGGCACGTAGACACCGCCGTTGGCGATCGTGTTGACGGCCGCGGTCATCTGCAACGCGTTCACCGATACCGACTGCCCGAAGGCGATCCGGTCCTTGGCCAGCCGATCCCAGTCGTCGGGCAGCAGGCCGTTCGACTCTCGGTATCCACCGGCGCCGGTTCGCTGCCCGAGACCGAACTCGGTGAGGTAGTGGCGCTGCCGGGCGGCCGTGAGTTCGTCGGCCGCGAGGACGGTGCCGATATTGGAAGACTTGGCGATCACCCCGGTCATGGTCAGCCGGAGCGGCCCGTGGTCCCACCAGTCGTGCAGGGTCGTGGTGTTGCGCGTCAGCGTGCTCGGAACACTGACGGGCGTGCGCGGTGTGACCTTCCTCGCATCCAGCAACGCCGCCACCGTCAAGACCTTGGCGACCGACCCCGGCTCGTAGATGTCGCTCAGGCCACGAGATCCCCGGTCGGTGGCGGGTGAGAGATCCGGAGCCGCGGCATCGTAGGTCGGGTAGTCCGCGAACGACAACACCTCACCGGTCTTGGCATCCATCACCACTGCTACGCCGGAGTCGGCGCGGGCGTCGAGCACCGACGTACGCAAGACGCGCTGGGTATACCACTGCAGGTCACGATCGAGCGTGGTGCGCAGGTCTCGGCCGTCCAAGGGCTTGTCGATGGTGGCATCACCCAGTGGCAATCGCTTGCCGCCGGAAACCAGTACGAACTCCTCACTGCCGTCCGTACCCGTGAGCCAGCCGTCGAAGGCCAGCTCGAGTCCCGCGAATGCCTCCTCCTGCCCCATGAATCCGATGAGGTTCGCGGCGACGTCGTGCGCGGGATAGTCGCGCACCGGATCTACTTGTGTGTAGATGCCGCGGTAGCCGCGTTCCTTGGCCTCCGTGACCGCGTCGCCGGCCAAGGTGGCCGGCACCTGGCGGGCGACGTAGGCGAACTTGCCCTTGCCGCGTAGCCGCTCGAGGATCGTGAAGTAGTCGACATCCAGGCGAGTCGCGAAGAACCTGGCCAACTCCGGCGCCTTGTCGCGGGTCTGCCGTGGGTCGACGGCGATCGCCAGCCCGTCCACGGAGGTCGCCAACGGTTCGCCGTTCCGGTCGACGATATCGCCGCGTCGGGCCGGAAGCGGAACGGTGACCCGGCTCTCCGCCGAGGCGCGAGCCGCGTAGGCCTCCGGATCGAGCCCCTGCAACTGCAACAACCGCCCGCCGTACAGCGACAGCACCATGGCCACCACGATGAAGCCGATCCGAAGCCTGGCGGTGCTGACCCGATGACCTCTGGGTCTCTTCGCCTGGACGCGGCGGCGGGCACGCTGGGTGGGGGAAGGCATCGACGACTCCAGCCAGTAGTCAGTGTGGGTGGTAGGGATCTCTCGGTGCTGCCACGGTGACTCCCGTGTTCGTGGTGTTGCTGTTACTGGTGTGACTGATGTTACTCGCTTCTAGTCTGGCGACTCGCGATCGGAGTCGGCGCGTCGCTCAGGCTTGCCGGCGGGCTCGACGACTGCGGCAGGAGGTGCCGTCGCGGGCCGGGGCGCCGGCGGCGGATCGATCGACAGGCGATCCGCGGCACCGGCCGGGACCGGCTCGCCCAGCAACGTGCCGTCCGAGAGCCGGAGGAAGCCGGGATTCCTGGCCGGCACCATTCCTTCGGCCTGAGCCGCTTCGGCAAGCCGCTGCGGGTCCCGCAACTCCTGGAGTTCCATTTGCAGGGTCTGCTCGCGCTCGGCCAGGACCGCGGCACGCGACTCGAGTTCCGCGGCCGCGAACGACGCCTGCTGCATCGAGGTATTGAAGAGCAGCAACCCGACCACTCCCCCGATCAGGATCATCATCACCAACGTGACGAAGGGGAATCGGGGCGACGGCACCCGCAAGCGCGGCAGGACCGTCAGGACGGAAGGCGCCGGACGGCGACGAGCCGCAGGCAAGGCATGCGGATGACTCATCGTCGGATCCGCTCGACCGCGCGGAGCCGGACCGACGCCGCTCTCGAATTGTCTGCGACCTCCGCGGCGCCGGCCCGTTCCGCACCCCGGGTCAGGCTCCGGAAGCGCGGCCGCATCTGCTCGGGCACCACCGGCAGTCCCGGGGGGGCCGTCGAGGCGACCACCGCGCTGAAGGCTCGCTTGACGAGCCGGTCTTCCAGCGAGTGGTAGGCCTCCACAACGACGCGCCCTTCCGCGGCGACAGCCTCCAACGCTCGAGGAAGCGCCCGGGACAAGCCCGTCAACTCGTCGTTGACTTCCATCCTCAGCGCTTGGAAAGTCCGCTTCGCCGGATGCCCGCCGGTGCGCCGGGCCGGTGCCGGGACAACGTCGTAGAGCAGCTTCACCAGCCGCGATGAACGACTGAAGGGCTCGACCGTCCGAGCCTCGACGACGGCGCGGGCGATCCTCCGGGCGAACCGCTCCTCGCCGTAGTCCCGAAGCACCCGGGCCAGTTCCTCGACGGAGTAGGTATTGAGTACGTCGGCGGCGGTGTGCGAAGCCTCGATCGAGTCCTGGTCCATCCGCATGTCGAGCGGCGCGTCGAGCCGGTAGGCGAATCCGCGCTCTGCCTCGTCGAGTTGCATCGACGAAACACCCAGATCGAACAGCACGGCGTCCACGCGTGTCCCACCGCAGGCTTCGCGAATGGAGTCGAACTCGTCATAGCGAGCGTGGACCGGAGTGAATCGGGACTCGTACCGTTCCAGTCGACGGACCGCTCTCGCCAGCGCGGATCGATCTCGGTCCACACCGATCACCGACACCCGGGGGCAGGAGGCCAGAATCGCCTCCGCGTGTCCACCGAGGCCGACCGTCGCATCGATCAGAACCGAGCCCGGCCGTTGCAACGCCGGAGCCAGCAACGCGACCACCCGGTCGCGCAGCACGGGGACATGCAGCCGTCGTGAGTCCTCCATGAGTCGGCTCATCTCACCTGTCAATCCAGCAGGCGCACGAGCGCGACGAGGCCGATCACGACGCAGGCCGACGTGACGGCCGAGAACACCATCAGCCGGGCGGCGTCGCGCGCCAACTCGCGGACCCGTCGACCGGATGCGGCCGCCTGGCCGGGCAGGTGGCCGGGCACCGCCTCGGATCTCACCATCGCGTTCACCTTCGCTCCGTCCGTCACGTGATTCGGCTCGCCTGAGGGAGCGCCATCGAAAGAGGTCCCTGCCCGCTTCGCCGGACGGCCGCGAACGGGCCGTGCCGGTCTCCGGAACCGGGGAAGTGATCCCGGAGAGTGAAGCGGGCACGAGGCCACCTCCGATGGGTCACATCGGCGGAAAGATGTCTTCGCTGAGCTCGGCGAATCGCTGCTCCTGTTCGGCCGAGTACCGCGCCCACGACTCGTTGTTCCAGATCTCCACATGGTTCATCGAGCCGATGACGGTCACGTCCCGGTCCACGCCCGCCCAGGCGCGCAACTGAGCCGACAGCGTGATGCGACCCTGCCGGTCCGGTACCTCCTCGGACGAGTTGGCGGCCAGCATGCGGAGGTAGAAGCGAGTCTCGGCATTGGTGATCGGCGCCGACTTGTAGCGCTCGGTCGATGCCTCGAAGTCCGCCGTACGCCAGACATTCAGGCAACGCTCCTGCCCGGGCGAGACCACTACCCCCGCGCCGAGCTGTTCTCGGAACTTGGCCGGCAGGAACAACCGGCCCTTGTCGTCGACCTTGGGAGTGAATGTCCCGAAGAACACCCCACACACCTCCCATGACGACTCCTAGCTGCTCCATTTCGCACCACAATACGCCACTTCTCACCAAGATCAACCATATTCGGCCATTTCTACCCCTGCCTGGGCAGACGGCACGCCCACTCCCTTGCGAGCACGACTCGCCGATCACGCGCGCATCGAGCGCGAGTTTTGTGACCTGGTTGGGCGGCCGCCCTAGGGTGGTGCCAGGGCTGCCGTCGCCGGGTGGAGCCCTGAATTCGGACCGACGAGAGGATCAGAGCGTGAGCAGCACCAACGCGGTTGCGAGCGGAGCCGACCCGGACTTCTCGGCCGGCCCGTCGGCCACCTCGAGCGGTCCGGCGCATCACGTTCACTCACCCGCACCTCGCGACTCGCCGGACCAGGAAGCGCTCGATCGGGTCGGAGCCGTGGTGACCCGGATCCGCACCAACATCGAGCACGTCATCTCCGGCAAGCCAGACCTCTCGTCGGCGTCCCTGGTCGTCCTGCTCGCCGGCGGACATCTGTTGCTTGAGGACGTGCCGGGAGTCGGCAAGACCATGCTGTCCAAAGCGCTCGCGCGCAGCATCGACTGCTCCGTGCGGCGGATTCAGTTCACTCCGGACCTGCTGCCGTCCGACGTGACCGGGGTATCGGTCTTCAACCAGGTGACCCGGGAGTTCGAGTTCCGTCCCGGCGGGATCTTCGCCAACATCGTCGTCGGCGACGAGATCAACCGCGCCTCTCCGAAGACCCAGTCGGCGTTGCTGGAATGCATGGAAGAACGCCAGGTGACCGTCGACAACACGACGTACCGGCTGGACACGCCTTTCATGGTGATAGCCACCCAGAACCCGATCGAGATGGAGGGGACCTACGCGCTGCCCGAAGCTCAGCGCGACCGGTTCATGGCCCGGGTCTCGGTGGGCTATCCGCCCGCGGCGGCCGAGGTGGCCATGCTGGCCTCGCACACCGGCCACAACCCCTTGGCGGATCTGCGCCCGGTGACGACCGCTGCCGAGATCCGTGACCTGATCGGCATCGTGGGGCGCGTCCATGTCTCCGAGCCGGTCCAGCGCTATGCGGTCGCTCTCACCACAGCGACCCGCCATGCACCGGAGCTCCTGCTCGGCGCGTCACCTCGAGCCACCCTCCACCTGGTCCGCGCCGCGATGGCCTACGCCGCCATGCGCGGCCGCGGCTACGTGCTTCCCGACGACGTGCGGGCTCTTGCCCGCCCGGTGCTCGCTCACCGCATCATCACCGCCGCTGAAGCGGCCGCCAACGGACGGCAGCCGTCAGCCGTGTTGGAGGAGATCGTCGGGACCGTTCCGGTGCCCGGACCGCCACCAGAGGCCGCTGGGTCCACGATCCGTTCGGGCGGTGCCGCGGCCCTCCGGTCCACCCGGCGAGCCTGAACCACGCCGATGCTCGAACGGTCACCCGATGCCTGAGGGTCTCCGAGGTCTGACCACCCGGGGAGGGATATTCCTGGCCGTGGGAGCGATCGGAGTCGTCCTGGCGCTCGCCACCGGGCAAGCAGACGTGATGAAGCTGGGGATGCTCCTGGCGCTCCTGCCGATACTCGCGGCGGCGCTGGTGGGCCGCACCCGATACCGACTCGCATTGCTCCGCACGCTCCGAACGCCGACGGTGGCTGTCGGCCAGACCGCAGAGGTCGATCTGACCCTGACCAACGACGGCCCGGCCCCGCGCGGCGTGCTACTGCTGGAGGAGCAGGTCCCCTACCTGCTCGGCACCAGGCCGCGCTTCGTCCTGTCCGGCCTCGGCGCCGGATGGCAACGCACCGTCAGCTATCCGATCCGAAGCGAAGTACGGGGACGCTTCGAGCTGGGACCGATGACCGTGCGGTATACCGACCCATTCGGCCTGGTCGCCCTCGGACGCGCGTTCCGGGCTACGACGCCTATCGTCGTGACCCCCCGCGTCATCGCGCTGCCCATGATCAGCGTGACCTCCTCGGCCAGCGGGGCCGGTGACAAGAGGCCCCGATCCTTCGCGGTCGGCAGCGCCGAGGACATCACGATCCGTGAGTACCACCACGGTGACGACCTGCGACGCGTGCACTGGCCGAGCTCGGCACGGATGGGCGAGCTCATGGTTCGCCGTGAGGAGCAGCCATGGCAGTCTCGAGCCACCGTCTTCGTCGACAACCGTGAGTCGGCCCACCGCGGCGTCGGATTGGGCTGCTCGCTGGAGAACGCCGTATCGGCGGCCGCATCGGTCGCGGTACATCTCGCCGAACGAGGCTTCATGGTCCGGCTCGTCTCGTCGACCGGCGAACACGACGCGACCGCGTGGCACATGCGCGAGACGAATACCGTGGCCCAGCCCCTGCTGGAGGCCCTCGCGGTGCTCGGTCCGGCCGCTCGATCGGCGATCGACGGATCCTGGATCAGCGAACACGGGCAGGGCGGCGTCATCGTGGCCGTGATGGGTTCGTGGACCTCCGCGGACCTGCCCATCCTGCGACGGATGGCCAGCTCGGCGGACAATGCGCTGGCGATCGCCATCGACGTGAACCGCTGGGACGGCGGTCCGGCGCGGACCACGACGTCCGCCATGCTTCCGGGGTGGCGGACCGCCACGCTGACCCCCGGCGATCAGTTGGAGAGTGTCTGGCAGCAACTCGGCCGCCAACTACAGGACGTGCCACAGTGAGACACGGCGAAGCGAGAGCGAAGGACCCGCTGTGACTCGGGCGAGCAGTGTGCACCTGTCAGCCGAGGCCCGGCATCCGCTGGCCTCCCAGGCGTTGTGCGCCATGACCGCGATCTCGGCGGTCATCGCATGGCACGTCCTCACCGAGGAGGCCTTCCGGTTCGTCATTCCCGTCGTCCTCAGCGCCATGCTCACGGTGTCGATAGGTGCCTTCGCCCGGCGAGCGCAGCTCACCGAGACGATGGTGGTCACACTTCAGTTCCTCGGCGTGGTGGCTCTGGTCTTCACCAGCGTGACGGGTTCGGCGCTACCCACGATCGATGCCATGTCCACCCTGGCGGACAAGTTCGCGAGCGCGATGGAATCGGCCCGACGATACTCCTCACCTGTCCCGGCGCAAGCGCCCCCGGTACACCCGGTCTTGATCGCCGGCGGGGCCTTGATCGTGTGGGTGTGTGAGGTGCTGGCCTTCGCCATGCGACGCGTCGCGGCGATCGGAATACCGTTGACGATCGCCTACCTCGCGCCGGTGATCCTGAACAGCAACCCGGTGGAGTGGTGGCTCTACCCCACCACCGCCGCCGGATACCTGGCCATGGTGTATTACCAGGAATCCCGGGGCGTTCGCCGTTGGGGACGGCAGCTCGTGCGGGGCAGACCTAGCACTCAGCCGGCCATCGGTCGGCTGTCGAGCGCCTCGGCTCACCCGCCGGCTCAGGCATTGGCTATCGGCATACCGGCCGTGGCGATCTCCATGATCGCGGCCTTCTTCGCTCCGGCCCTCCAGTTCGGCGGCTGGGGGCCGGGCACCGGAGCCGGGGCGGGTAGCAACGACATCCGCATCGAGAGTCCGATGACCGACCTCCGACGTGACCTCGACCGTGAGGACGATGTCGCCCTGATCGAGTTCAGCACAGACGATCCGAGGCCGGAATACCTTCGGATCGCCGTACTCAACCGATTCACGGCCAACGCCTGGACTCCTGGAGACCGGCGTTTTCCGGACGGCGACCAGACCGCACGCGGCCAGGAACTCACCATCGCCGGACTCAGTCCGACCGTCCGCAGGGTCGAACGCGAATACAGCTTCGACGTGTTGGATTCGTTCGACTCGACCTGGTTGCCGACACCCTTTCCAGCTTCGCGAGTGCGGGCCGAAGGAGCCTGGAAGTACGACCGCGCGACGCTGGACTTCCTCGCCAGCCAGAAAGATCTCGGCACTCGCGGCCTCGACTATCAGGCCACCGGCCTGGACCTGAAGGTCGGAGCCGCCGAGCTGGCCGGGGCCAGGCCGGGCCGAGGCGCGGTGTCGAACACATTCACCCAACTGCCGAGCGACCTGCCCGACGTCATCTCCGAGTTGGCCGACGATGTCACCGCCGACGCCTCGAACGACTTCGAGAAGGCCGTGGCACTCCAGACCTGGTTCCGGACCGAGGGCGGCTTCGAGTACAGCTTGGACGCCGCCGCGAGCGGTGGCGCCGACGAGCTGGTGAGTTTTCTCGATCCCGAGACCGGTCGCGTCGGCTACTGCGAGCAGTTCGCCTCGGCAATGGCCGTCATGTCCCGAGCGATCGGCATCCCGGCACGAGTCGCGGTCGGCTTCCTGCGCCCGGACCAGATCGCCGCCGAACGCTGGGTCTACAGCGCCTGGGATCTCCATGCGTGGCCGGAACTCTACTTCCCGGGAGCAGGCTGGATTCGCTTCGAACCGACCCCGCAGGCGCGAACCGGTGGCGTCCCGGCCTATACGCGAGATCGCGCGGCTGGCGGCGAGCCGAGCCCGTCGGCAGCCACCGAGCCGACCGCGGCCCCGTCGTCGGCCGGTGCGAGTCGCCAGACCCGTCCACCGAACACACCGGACGAATCGCCATCCGCAGGTGGCTCCGGCATCGGAGGATGGCTGCTGCCGGCATGGGTCGTGGTCGGATCGACCATCATCGGCGCGCTGCTGCTATCGCCGCGCTGGTTGCGCTCCCGCCGCCGCCGGCGGCGCTGGCGACTCGGCGACGAGCGCGGCACCCTGCCGGAGGCCGCCTGGTCCGAACTCGAGGACACCGCGATCGACCTCGGCCGGCGGTGGCCCGAAGGGCTGTCGCCGCGGGAGACCCGCGATCGGGTGCAACGGTGGTTCGACGGCGAGCGGAGGTCGGCGGTGGATGCGGTCGAGCGCTTGCTGCTGGATCTGGAGTCGCACCGATACTCAGGACAAGCCGCGACGCGCGAGCTGGACGTCGTGGCCGCCGATGTCGAACTCTGCACCGGTGCGATGACGGCCGCGGCGACTCCAGGGGCGAGGCGGCGCGCGCAATGGTGGCCCCGATCGGTGTTCGCGCCCTCTCGGGTGCCGAAACCGACCGACGGCGTCAGCGAATCAGGGGCGAGCAGGAGTGAGCTGCTAGAACTGCGGTAGCGCGGATCAGTACTCGTCCGGTCCCTGCTCGCGGCGACGACGCCATCGCTCTTCCATGCGCTCGGCGAGCGAACCGCCGGCCGACCCCGAAAAGCCACGGCCTCCGCGTGACCGGCCGCGACGACCACCGTCGATGACGTGCAGCCCGGCGCTGGGATGGGCGGCCTGCTGCGGGTCGAGCTGGCTCCGCCCACGCAGCGAACTGATTCCCACGGTGGCCGAGAGCAACATCACCACGAAACCTATGATGCCGATCCAGGTCTCGCGCATCCACGCGCCAGTCATCAAGACCGCGATTCCCACGAGCAGCCCGAGGACGGACAGAACCGCCCGACGCTTGGCCACTTTCTCCAGGGTGGTGCCACGCAGTGTCGAGGCGAACTTGGGATCCTCCTCGACCAGGGCACGCTCCATCTGCGCGAGAAGTCTGATTTCTTCCTCAGAGAGCGGCATTGCCCTAGTCCTCACTTCCCCACGGCTCGTCGCGGACACGGCGGATATCCGAGAACGCTGTCTCCAAGCTTAGTTGGCGTCGTTGGGGCCAGGGTAGTCGCCTCGGAAAAATCCTTTGGAGGCATCCGATACTCGCACCGGCTACCGCGTGGCCAGGAGGTGCAGATGCGTGGCCAAGGCGAGGTACTCGGGGCGCTCGAACACGGCCCGCTCGAGTTCGGCCAACGCCTGATGAGCGCCGGGCTCGGTGTCAATGAGCGCTCCGGGAACCAGGTCAGTGAAGACTCGCGCGGCGTGGATCGAGGATGTCGACAGGCCGGCATCGTCGATCAGGCCGACGATCAGTTCCGGCGTGAAACGCCGGCCGCCCCGGATAGCGGCCCGGTCCGCACGGCCGTCGACTTCGAGCAAAGCCAACGCCTGCTGGAACTGGCCGGCCATCACCTTCGCGACCACGGTCGCATGGAGGCCCGGAACCACCACGCTGAGCACCCCGCCGGGCCGCAGGATCGCGGCGATGGTGCGTAGCCCCGCGCCCGGATCCGGCAACACCTCCAAGACCTCGTGGCACAACACGAGGTCGAAGTCCGCACCGCTGGTCTCGGTGATCAGGGCCAGGTCTTCGACGACACCTTGTACCGCCGCCACCCGATCGGTCACACCGGCCTCGGCGGCGCGGCGACCGAGCGCCGCCAAGGCGTCCGGGTTCGGATCGACTACCAGGACCTGATGCCCGAGTTCGGCAAGCGGGACGGCAAAGCCACCCGTACCGCCGCCGATATCGGCAACCCGAGCAGGAGCACCGGCGACGACACCAAGGCCATCGATAGCCCGCCGTACGGCCGGCCAGACCAGACCGAGCCGATGATTCACGGTTCCAACCCGAGCGGCCGGCATACGCGACGACATTCCCTCACTCTAGTGTCGCGTGCGGTGCCGGAGCGCTTCAGGCAACCCCCGATCGCTGTCCTAGCGCTGGAGACGACACCGGAACGGCGAGCCTTCCCGGGTAAGGCAGGTGCGGTGCCAGGCCGAGCGATTCCTCGATGAGGCCGAGAAAGTCGTCGGCTTGACGCACCAAGTCATCCGCTTCACGCTCCCCCACCGCTCTGGCCGAACCGGCTTCCGCCGCCGCCCGCTTGGCCGCTCCCCCGGCAAAGAACGCGGCCCATTCGGCGAGCTCAGGAGCAACCTCGGCAAGCAAAGCCCAGGCGTTCTTCTGCCGGTTCCGGCGCGCGTTGACGACTGGTCGGGTACGGGCGGCCAAGAAGGCGGCCGCGGCTCGCAGCGCAGCCACATGAGCGCAGGCATAGCGAGTCGGTACATCGCCGGTGACGATCGCTTCCTGCAAGGAGTCCGCCGCGCGCGCGAGATAGGAATGCGTGACGGCCGGCACGAGATCCGGGCCGGAACGCACCGCACGAATCGAGCCGACTCGCCCGCTCCGGTCATCCACGCCCAGGTTCTTCATAGGATGCCCTTCGAGGGGCCTCCGGTAGCGTCAATCATCCGCCTCATCACTCGCAATCACTCGTCAGCCATTTATTCGAACACTTGTTCGATCAAGGTCGAGGCTACACCTTTCCCCCGTGCCGTCAAGCGAATGATCGGCGGCGTGCGATCTCTGGTCGCTAGGCTGCGTCGCATGCCGGCCCAGTTCTCACCCGCCACGGATCAGCCGGAACACCGGTCCATCGCTCGCTTCCGGGCCGAGCACCGACGGCTCGGGGGCACGGGCCGGATCATCGGCTTGCCCGACTCCGCCCACACCGCGGCGTTGGCCGCCGAAGCGCTGGGGTGCGAGATCGGAGCCATCGCGAACAGCCTCCTCTTCGAAGCCGGGGGAAGGCCGGTGCTGATCCTGACGTCAGGGGGTCACCGAGTCGACACCGACGGAGTGGCCCGCACGATCGGAGCCCAGTCGATCCGTCGCGCCCGTCCCGACTTCGTCAAGCGGCACACCGGCCAGGCGATCGGCGGCGTCTCGCCGCTGGGTCATCCGGAACCGCTGCCGACCTTCATCGACTCGCATCTCGCCGGCTACGAGGTGATCTGGGCCGCGGCCGGCCACCCCGCCGCCGTCTACGCCACGACGTACGACGAACTGAAGGCCATGACTCATGCCACAACGATCGCGGTCCGGTCCCGGACTCCCCCCGCGAGTCCGGGACCGGACCACACGAGCGAGTCTCCGACACGATGAGGCCACCGACATCGGTACGGATACTCACCTTCATGCGATGATTCGGGAGTGGAAACACTCCCACTGGTCTTCTCCAGCGGCTGGGCCAGCGGCATCAACGCCTATCTGGTCGTTCTGGTGCTGGG
>JBOFLE010000336.1:0-9594 GCA_051657705.1 Nocardioides sp.
GATCGAGACCCCCCCGCCCGCGGCACCGTCTCCGAACCCGTCATCTGTTCTCCTTCAAGCACATGTGCCCACGCACGTCACGGAATCCACCGCACCCACTCGCTGCTCATACCCGACAGGTCCGAATTGTCGATCTAGCGACACACTACGCCGCCTCAGGTGCCACCGTGACCGCGACGCGCGCACCACGAGGTCATCTGCGGCGATCATCCCCGTCGCTGGCCCCGTCTCTGGCACGTGGATGCGCGGCGGCGAACACCTCGCGCAGGTTGTCGATGGTCACCAGGGTATAGATCTGCGTGGTGGTCACCGACGCGTGGCCCAGGAGTTCTTGAACGACCCGGACGTCGGCGCCTCCGTCGAGCAGGTGGGTCGCGAAGGAGTGGCGCAAGGTGTGCGGCGAGACATCGGAGGTGATGCCGGCGCGGGCAGCCGCCTTGGTCAACACCGTCCAAGCGCTCTGCCGGGACAGCCGGCCGCCGCGGGAGTTCACGAACACCGCCGGTGTTCCGCGTCCGGCGACGAGCGCCGGCCGAGCACGCGTCAGGTAGGCCTCGACCGCCGACCGAGCATAGGAACCGACCGGCACCAGCCGCTCCTTGCCTCCCTTGCCACGGAGCTTCACGGTGCCGTCCGCGGCATCACCGGACGAGTCGCCCGGCAGGTCGATGTCGTCGACATCGAGCCCGACCGCCTCGGAGATACGTGCGCCCGTCCCATAGAGCATCTCGAGCAACGCCCGGTCCCGAACCGCCAACGGGGTGTCGTGAAACGACGAAGCCGTCAGAATGGCTTCGATGTCGGCAAGCGGCAGCGCCTTCGGCAGCCGCTTGGGCGGCGTCGGCGGCTTGACGCCCGCCGCCGGATCGACCTCGGCCATCCCCTCGCGCACCGCGAACTTGTGGAACCCACGGACCGCCACCACGGTGCGTGCCACGGATGCCGAGCCGAGCGGCACGTGGCCCTCGTCACCTTCGCGGAGCATCACCATGAACTCACCGACCAACGCCGGGGTCACTCGGTCGATCTCGGTGACTCCGCGGCCGGCCAGATAGGTCTCGTAGCGGGCCAGGTCGCGGCGATAGGACACCAGGGTGTTGCGAGCCAGCCCGCGTTCCACGCCGAGATGATCGAGATAGGTCGCGAGTCCCCTCCCGATGCCCGGCCGCACGGCATGCGTCATTCGCAAGCGCCTTGGTCGATCAGGCAGCTCAGGCAGCTGACCCTACCCGGCGACCACGCTCTCCAACGGGACCGCGGCGATGCCGACGGCCTCGCCGACCGGGGCGTTGGTCAGCACCCCGTCATGCGCGTTCAGACCGAGGGCGAGAGCCGGATCGTCCTGGCAGGCCCGCCGCCAACCCTTGTTGGCCAGGGCGACGGCATACGGCAGCGTCACGTTGGTCAGGGCGTAGGTGGACGTGTGCGGGACGGCACCGGGCATGTTGGCCACGCAGTAGAACACCGTGTCGTGCACCGGGTAGGTAGGGTCCGCGTGCGTGGTCGGACGAGAGTCCTCGAAGCAACCGCCCTGGTCGATCGAGATGTCCACGAGAACGGCTCCGGGCTTCATCCTGGACACCAGGTCGTTGGAGACCAGGGTCGGCGCTTTCGCACCGGGAACCAGGACCGCTCCGATCACCATGTCCGCATCCACGCAGGCTCGCTCGATCTCGAAACGATTCGACGCGACCGTCTGCAAGTGACCCTGATAGATCCGGTCGGCTTGCCGCAGCCGCTCGACGTTCAAATCCAGCAGCAGCACCTCGGCCTGCATGCCGAGCGCGATCACCGCGGCGTTCATGCCGGAGACGCCCGCGCCGATCACGACCACCTTCGCCGCGTAGACCCCGGACACACCACCCATCAGCACGCCACGACCGCCTTGGGCCCGCATCATCGTGTGCGCACCCACCTGCGGCGCCAGACGCCCGGCCACTTCGCTCATCGGCGCCAGCAGCGGCAGGGCTCCATCGGCAGCCTGCACCGTCTCGTAGGCGATCGCGGTCACCTTGCGCGCGATCAGCTCGTCGGTGAGGGCTTTGTCGGCGGCCAGGTGCAGATAGGTGAACAGCACCTGCCCCTCGCGCATCCGCGAATACTCCTCGGCGACCGGCTCCTTGACCTTCAAGATCATCTCCGCGCCGCCCCAGACGTCCTCGGCGGTGGGCACGATGACGGCGCCGGCCGCCACGTACTCCTGGTCCGCGATGGACGACCCGAGGCCCGCGCCCTCCTGGATCGCCACCTGGTGGCCGTGCAGCACCAGTTCGTTGACGCCCGCCGGGGTGATCGCTACCCGGTATTCGTGATTCTTGACTTCCTTGGGTACGCCGATTTTCACGCTTCGCTCCTGTTGTCGATGCGCTGGAGATCCACTCACCAGGGCGAGCGCGACATTACTCCTGCCGCCCACGACCGGCCGAGTCGCACCCGGCCGGGCCCATCCAGGCCTAGTCCAGTGGGATCCGCAGTTCGCGCTGACGTTCGATCGCGGCCCCGATCAGCCCGCTGAACAGCGGGTGCGGTCTGGTCGGGCGCGAGCGCAGCTCCGGGTGCGCCTGAGTACCGACGTAGTACGGATGTACCTCGGCGGGGAGCTCCACGAACTCGACCAGGCGGTCGTCGGGCGAGGTACCGGAGAAGCGGAGCCCGGCCTCCTCGAGCTGATCGCGATAGGCGTTGTTCACCTCGTACCGGTGACGGTGACGTTCGCTGACATCGGAAGTGGCGTATGCGGACCGGACCACCGAGCCCTCCCGAAGAACCGCCGGGTAGAGACCGAGCCGCATCGTCCCACCCATGTCGCCGGCGCCCTCGACGAAGGACTTCTGTTCCTCCATGGTGGCGATGACCGGCTCCAGGCAGTCGGGATCGAATTCGGTGGAGCCCGCCTTGTCCAACCCGGCCACGGTCCGCGCGTACTCGATCACCATGCACTGCAGGCCCAGGCACAACCCCAGCGTGGGAATCCTGTTCAGCCGGGCGTAGGTCAGCGCGCCCAGCTTGCCTTCCAGTCCGCGGATCCCGAAGCCGCCCGGGACACAGATCGCGTCCGCCTCGCTCAACTGCTTGGCCGCACCGGCCGGAGTGGCGCACTCGTCGGACGCGATCCAGCGCACGATCACCTTCGACTCGTGCGCGAACCCGCCCGCACGCAGAGCCTCGGCCACCGAGAGATAGGCGTCGGGCAGGTCGATGTACTTGCCCACCAGGGCGACCGTCACCTCCTCCTTCGGATGATGCACCCGCCGGAGGAGGTCGTCCCACGCGTGCCAGTCCACGTCCCGGAACGGCAGATCCAGGCGGCGTACGACGTAGGCGTCGAGACCCTCGCGATGTAGCACCTTCGGGATGTCGTAGATCGACGGCGCGTCGGCCGCGGTGACCACTGCCTCCTCGTCCACGTCGCACATCAAGGAGATCTTGCGCTTGATGCCCGGCGGCAGTTCGCGATCGGCGCGACACACGATCGCGTCCGGCTGGATGCCGATCGATCGCAGCGCGGCGACCGAGTGCTGCGTGGGCTTGGTCTTGAGTTCGCCCGACGGGCCGAGGTAGGGCACCAAGGAGACGTGCAGGAAGAAGCAGTTTGCCCGGCCGATGTCGTGCCGGACCTGGCGTGCGGCTTCGAGGAAGGGCAGCGACTCGATGTCTCCGACCGTGCCGCCGATCTCCGTGATCACGACGTCTACCCCACCGTCGCCGGCCGCTTCTGCTACCGCACCGTCCTCGATCCGGGCGCCGCCCACTGCCCGGATTCGTTCCTTGATCTCGTTGGTGATGTGCGGGATCACCTGGACCGTGTCACCCAGATAGTCCCCCCGTCGCTCCTTGGCGATCACCGAGGAATAGACCTGACCGGTGGTCACGTTCGCGATCCCGCTGAGGTCGGTGTCGAGGAACCGCTCGTAATGCCCGATGTCCAAGTCGGTCTCCGCGCCATCGTTGGTGACGAAGACTTCACCGTGTTGGAACGGGTTCATCGTTCCGGGGTCGACATTGAGGTAGGGATCCAGCTTCTGCATGGTCACCCGCAAACCGCGTGACTTCAGGAGGCTGCCGAGACTGGAGGCGGTCAGGCCCTTGCCGAGTGAGGAGGCGACACCTCCGGTGACGAATACGTGCTTAGTGGGAGGCACTAGCTTCACGGGATTCCATCCTACCCGATCGATGCTCCTCGCCCCGGCGGTTGCGCCCGGCGCGTTCGCGCGGCGGCCAGCAGTTCGCGGGCGTGTTCGAGACCGGTCTCGGAATCCTCCAAGCCGGCCAGCATCCGGGACAGTTCCCGCTCCCGTGCGGTGTCGTCGAGCACGGTGAGTCCCGACGTCGTCACCGAGCCGTCGTCGGTCTTCTCGACCACGATGTGTCGATCGGCGTACGCCGCGACCTGCGGTAGGTGCGTCACCACGACCACCTGCGCGGCAGTCGCCAGCTTGGCGAGCCGTCGGCCTACCTCCACGGCGGCCTTGCCGCCGACTCCCGCATCGACCTCGTCGAAGACGAAGGTCGGCGCCGACACCGTGTCCGCCAGGGCCACCTCGAGCGCCAGCATGACCCGGGACAACTCGCCGCCCGAGGCGCCGCGAGCGAGACTGCGTGGCTGACTGCCGGCATTCGCCGCCAACAAGAACTCGACCTCGTCGATCCCGTACTGGTTGAAGGATGCCCGCTTGCCGTCGACGAACAGTGCCGAGGACTCCGCACCTGGGTCGGCCGGCTGCTGCTCTGTCGATCCGGGGATCCGGCGAACGCTGATGGCCAGCCGGGCGTGGGGCATCGCGAGCTCGGAGACCTCGCCGGTCACCGCCGTGGCCAACCGAAGCGCGTTCTCCTGCCGGAGGGCGGAGATCCGGCTCGCCGCCCCCGACATCGCGGTCAGCAACTCATCGCGAGAGCGCAGCAGTTGCTCGATCCGGTCGTCGGTGTTGACCAACGTCTCCAGGCGCTGTCGGGAGGAGCCCGCCCAGGCCAGCACGTCGTCGACGGTGTCGCCGTACTTCCGAGTCAGCGTGGACAGCTCCGCACGGCGCTGCGACGCCGCGGCCAGGGCCAGCGGATCGGATTCGAGCCGGTCGGCGTACGAGGCCACGTCCGCGGCGAGATCGGACACCAGGTAGGTCAGCTCGGCCAGCCGGTCGGCCAGCGTCGCGGCCTCCGGGTCGTGGTCTCGCACCGCGTCCAGCACCTGTCGGGCTGCCGCGGCCGTGCCGAGCGTGTCGGGCGCGTCCTGTTCGCTGGACAGTGCCTCGCGTGCCTGTTCCGCGGCTCTGCGCAGGGCGTCGGCATGCGCGAGTCGGGCTTCCTGCTCGGCGAGACGGACATCCTCACCGACTGCCGGCGCAGCCCGGTCGATCTCGTCGAGACCGAATCGGAGCAGGTCGACTTCGCGAGCGCGTTCGAGCCGCGAAGCCCGCAGCCCGGCGAGATCCGCCTCCAGGCTCCGGAGTTCGTGGTAGCCGGCCTGGTAGGCGGTCAACTCGTCGGCCAGCGCCTCGCCCGCGAAGCGATCGAGCGCCTCCCGCTGGGCAGCCGGGCGCAGGAGGCGGTGCTGGTCCGACTGGCCATGCACGGCCACCAGCGGCTGGGCCACCTCGGCCAGCCGAGCCACCGGCACGCTCGCACCGCCGGCGAATGCCCGGGACCGGCCCTCCTGGGCGACCACCCTCGTCAGGACCACCCGGTCGTCTTCGACGGCTCCACCGAGTTCGGTGACGGCAGCCGCCGTCTCGGCGAGCCGGGCGACATCCACCACGCCTTCCACGCGGGCCTGCCGCGATCCGTGCCGGACGATCGAAGAATCCGCACGCCCGCCCAGCAGGAGCCCGAGAGCCGTGACCACCATGGTCTTGCCCGCACCGGTCTCTCCGGTGATCACCGTGAAGCCCGGCCCGAGTTCCAATCGCGAGTCGGAGATCACGCCCAGATCTCCGATATTGATCTCCTCAAGCACCGGTCTCACCGTTCGCCTCGGCCCCGTGCACTCGAGCTGGGCGCACTCGCGTCTGATCGGCACCGCCGGGCCGCCTGCGTTGTTCTCCGACCCCGCGCCATCCCTTCACCGGAAGCCCGAACTTCGCGACCAGCCGGTCCGTGAACGGAGCCTCGTGCAGCCGCACCAGGCGGACGGGTTCGGACCCGCGAGTCACCTCGATACGCGCGCCGGGCGGCAGCTCGACGGTACGCCGACCGTCGCACCACAGAACGCCGGCACCCGGGGTCTCCGCCAGTACCTCCACCGCGAGGACGGAGGTCGGCGCTACCACCATGGGCCGCGCGAACAAGGCATGCGCGCTGATCGGCACGATCAACAGCGCCTCCACGCTCGGCCAGACGATAGGGCCGCCCGCACTGAAGTTGTACGCCGTGGAGCCAGTCGGAGTAGCGCAGACCACACCATCGGCGCCGAAGCGGGACAGCGGGCGACCGTCGACCTCGATCACCACCTCCAGCATGCGTTGTCGAGCGGCCTTCTCCACGCTGGCCTCATTGAGCGCGAAGGTTCTCGTCACCAGTTCGGAGCCCCGGAAGACCGCGACATCGAGGGTCAACCGCTCCTCGGCGGCATACTTCCGGCCGACGACCGCATCGATCGTCCAGGCCAGGTCCTCGGGTTCGGCCTCCGCCAGGAAGCCGACGTGGCCGAGATTGACGCCGAGGAGCGGGGTACCGTGCGGATGGGCGATCTCGGCCGCCCGGAGGATCGTGCCGTCCCCACCGATGACCACGGCGAGTTCGCAACCCCGCGCCGGGTCGTCGGCTTCGGTGACGACCTCTATCCCCGGTTGCGCGGAATCCAGTTCAACGGCCTTGGCCTCGTCGTCGAAGAGACGGACGATGATGCCGTGCCCGACGATGGCCGCACAGAACGCGCGCGCGACCTCTCTGGCCTCCTCCCGGCCGGCGTGCACGAAGACCAAGATCCGCCGCTCTCTCGCGTCGCTCGGTGCTGACTTACTCACTCGCAGTTCGAGCGCACCCTCACCATCGGCGACCACCTCCGGACCGCCGCGCTCTCTCGCGTCGCTCGGTGCTGACTTACTCACTCGCAGTTCGAGCGCACCCTCACCATCGGCGACCACCTCCGGACCGCCGCGCTCTCTCGCGTCGCTCGGTGCCGTTTCCCTCACTCGCAGTTCGAGCGCACCCTCACCATCGGCGACCACCTCCGGACCGCCGCGCTCTCTCGCGTCGCTCGGTGCCGTCTCTTCACTCACGAATCCACCTTCTCATCCGGTCCCGCCGAGTTCACCACGCGGCGTACGTCCTGCGTTGTCGTCACCGCCGGACCGTTCCGGAACCACACGAAGAACTCGATATTGCCGGCCGGCCCGGGCAAGGGACTGACAGCAACCCCATGCGCACCCCAGCCGAGCCTAGCCGCGGCCGAGATGACGCCGTCGACAGCCATTTGCCAGAGTCTCGGGTCGCGCACCACCCCGCCGGTACCCAACTGCTGCCTGCCGACCTCGAACTGCGGCTTGACCATCAGCACCAGATCACCGTCCGGACGCAGCAATGTGACCATCGGATCGACCAACAAGGTCAAAGAAATGAACGACAGATCGCCAACGATGAGGTCGACCGGGTCACCGATGACGGCCGGTTCGAGAGTTCTCATATTCGTCCGTTCGAGAACGCGAACGCGGGGATCCTGGCGAATCGCCCAGGCAAGCTGTCCGTATCCGACATCGACCGCCACGACCTCAGCGGCATCGGCTCGCAAGAGCACGTCGGTGAAGCCGCCGGTCGAGGCACCGGCATCGAGGCACCGCCGGCCCGCGATCCGGAGTCCTCGCGGCTCGAAGGCAGCCACGGCGCCACGCAGCTTATGTCCTCCCCGAGAGACGTAGTCCGGTTCCGTGTCGCCCTCTCGGATCACGATGGCCACGTCGGTACCGACCCCGGTTGCCGGCTTCCGGGCCACCAGGCCGTCGACCCGGACCCGACCAGAACGAATCAAGGCGGACGCCTGGTCCCGGGAACGCGCAAGGCCTCGGCGAACCAGTTCGGCGTCCAGTCGAAGCCGGCGCGGTGACACTCTCCGATTCCGCCCGACTCAGCTCGCCCTGACGCGCGGGGGACTCATCCCGGCGTCACTCCGACTTCAGCATGGCACGCAGCACGGTGTGCGCGTTCTCGAACATGGCGACGTGCTGGTCGACCGGCAGCTCGCCGAGACCGTCGAGAGATCGCACCAGGTCATCGAGCGGACCGTACCCGGTGTCGGCCGGGTCCTCAGCCGGGTCCTCGGCGTTCTCCTCAGTGGGCCCGGGAGGCTGTTCGGTCATGATGAGAGATTACCCGGCCCGGTCTGGCACCGAGGGGACCGGAGGCCGGACGCCATTCAGGATGGCGGGAACACCGGCGCGATCGAGATGGTCCCAGGCGGCCGTCACCGCGACGCGCCACCAATCTGGCGCCGAGCCGGCGCCGCTGAGCTCAAGAGCGCCCGCGGCCACCTGCCCGATCCAGCCCCCCAACGCGTAGCGACCGCCGTCCATCGGCTCCGGAACGGCGTGCGGCTCCCGCACGCCGCTCAGCTCAGGCGAGATATAACTAGGCCGAAGCGCGGGCGTGGCGGCTACCAGATCGGCAAGCCCGGACACTCCCGTCAGGACCAGCAAGGAGTCGACGCCGGCGTGGTGTGCGCCCTCGATATCAGTGTCCAAGCGATCTCCCACCATCAAGGGACGAGCGCCGCCGACCCGCCGGATCGTCTCGTCGAACAGCGGACGTGAGGGCTTTCCCGCCACCTCGGGCTCCACACCGGCGAAACCCGACAGCATGCGGACCAGGACCCCATGTCCCGGCGCAACACCGAAGTCCGTCGGGATGCTGGCGTCCGCATTGCTGGCGACCCACGGTAGGCCGTCTCGCACCCGTACCGCTGCTCGCATGATGTCCCGCCAGACGACATCAGGGCCGTAGCCGGTGCTCAACGCCAGTGCAGCCGGATCGTCCGCCGTCACCACCACCATGCCCTCGTCCTCGAGCGCGGATCGCAATCCGTCGGCACCGAGCATCAGGATCGGCGCGCCTTCACCGCACCTGTCGCGCAACATTCGAGCCGCCGCCTGAGCGGAGGTGACTACATCTGCCGCCGTCGCGCTGACGCCCAGCTTCGTCAGCCGCCCGGCGACCGCATCAGGGCTACGGGACGCATTGTTGGTGATGAACGCCAACGAATGGCCTGCGGCGCGCAGGCCATCGAGAATCCCGGGCACACCCGCGATCGCCTCCCGACCCACGTAGACGACACCATCCAGATCGAACATCAACAGGTCGTAGGCCATTGCCAGCGGTCCATCACTCGACTTGAGCACGATGCGACACTATCGCGCTCAGACCAAATGTGGACCAGCACCGAGCGCGGTTCGCGGAGGGCAGGATCGCCGGCACGAGATCTGACCCCGAAAGCACCGAAGACCACCCCAGCGGGGTGGTCTTCGGTGAATGGTTGTTCGGCGGCGTCCTACTCTCCCGCGACTGTTGGGTCGGAGTACCATTGGCGCTGGCAGGCTTAACTTCCGGGTTCGGGATGGGGCCGGGTGTTTCCCTGTCGCTGTGGCCGCCGTAACACTTGTGTGTGTG
>JBOFLE010000337.1:0-5116 GCA_051657705.1 Nocardioides sp.
TCATCAGGACGTCACGATGGTGGTGCTCAACCAGATGGACACGGTGCCGGCCGACCGGCGGATGGCGATGCTCGACGACGTACGCCGGCTGCTCGCCGCGGACGGTATGACCACGGTTCCGGTCATGGGCATCAGCGCGAAAGAGGGCTGGGGCGTCGACGACCTGCGCCGCGAGATCGCTCGTCGCGTGTCGGCGAAGAAGGCCACCAAGGCCCGGCTGGAGGCGGATCTGCGCACCGCGGCGCAGAAGCTCCAGAACGTGTCCGGATTGGCCGGCACCCCGGCCCTTCCGCAGAAGCGGGTCGCGGAACTCGAGGAGGCCTTCGCCGACGCGGCCGGTGTGCCAACGGTCGTCGAGGCCGTCGAGGAGTCCACCCGGGTCCGCGCACAGCGGGCCACCGGATGGCCGGTCACGGCATGGGTCTCCAAACTGCGGCCGGATCCCCTCAAACGACTTCATCTCGACCTAGGCGCCGAGGGTAAGCAGTTGACCGGCATCAGCCGTACCTCGTTGCCCGAGTCCACCCCCGTGCAGCGAGCCCGGGTCGACGCCGCGGTCCGCGAGCTGGCAGAGGATGTGTCCACCGAGGTGGCGCGGCCGTGGGCCACGTCCATCCGCAAGGCGTCGACCTCCAGGCTCGCCGACTTCTCCGACCGACTGGACGGCGCGCTGGCGTCGACCGACCTCGGTGCGGACGAGATCCCGGGCTGGACCGCCGCGGTGCGGGCGATGCAGTGGCTGTTGATCGTGATCGCCTTGGCCGGCGGTGTGTGGTTGGCCGCGCTGATCGTCATGAACTATCTCGACATGCCCGCTCCGGTCACTCCCGAACTGGTGGGGATCGCCTGGCCGATCTGGCTGGCCTTCGGTGGCGTGCTGGCCGGGCTGGGTCTCGCCATGTTCTGTCGTCTCCTGATTGCCTCGTCGTCGAGGAAGCAGGCGTCGATCGCCGACCGTCGGCTTCGCAGCGCCATCTCGGAAGTATCCGAGGAACTCGTCATCGCGCCGGTGAAGAGTGAGCTGGCCGCCTATGACGCGGTGCGCGGTGGCCTGGAGCGCGCCCTCCGATAGCCGCTTGCCGGTCCGAGGGTCCGCACAGCCGCCCCGATCGACACATTTCTCCACAGTCCGGCGATCGGTCGCTTCAGGCCGCACCCGAATCGTCCAGAGTGGCCTCCGACGCATGAACAGATCAGGAGGTTCCAACCATGAACGAGACCAACGTCAGCTTCAGCGGATGGGTCGGCACCGAGGTGTCGATCACCGAGACCAGCGCGGGGGAGGTCGCCACCTTCCGGATCGGATCGACGCCGCGCCGCCTGGTCCGTGGCGTCTGGCAGAACGACGAGACGAACTGGTTCACCGTCAAGGCGTGGCGGCAGCTCGCGGTCAATGCCCATCAGTCGATCCGGCAAGGTGATCCGGTGGTCGTCAACGGACGGCTCACCTCCGATGTCTGGGAGCGGACCGACGGGCAGCGCTCGACGCGCAATGTCGTGGTGGCGACGAGTCTCGGGCACGACCTGAGCCACGGGACCTCGGACTTCAGCAAGGTCAAGCGAGTCCGAGAGCGGACCGACGAGTCCGTCAAGCAGGTCATTCACTCCTACGAGGACTCCGGACCGCACCTGGATGCCGACGGCGAGGTGGTCGGTGCCGAGTCGCCCGCCGCCTGACGGATCCGACCGGCGGCAGCGCCGAGGGGAGCGTGCCGGTCGATCTCCGACTGGGTGATCTCCGGGCCGCCCCCCTAGGGTTGGAGGTATGGCTGACTATGTCTTCACGTTGCGCAACGTGCGCAAGGCCCACGGCGACAAGGTGGTCCTCGACAACGTGACGTTGTCGTTCCTGCACGGTGCCAAGATCGGTGTGGTGGGGCCGAACGGCACGGGCAAGTCCTCGCTGTTGAAGATCATGGCGGGGCTCGACCAGGCCAGCAACGGCGACGCGATCCGGGACCCCGGCGCGACCGTCGGCATGCTCCAGCAGGAGCCGCCGCTGACCGAGGGGAGGACCGTCCAGGAGAACGTCGAGGAGGCGGTGCACACGCTCAAGGCGAAGCTGGACCGGTTCAACCGGATCTCCGAGGAACTCGGCGAGCCCGATGCCGACTACGACACGCTGCTCGCCGAGATGGGCGACCTCCAGACCGACCTGGACCATGCCGGCGGGTGGGACTTGGACTCCAGGCTGGACCAGGCCATGGATGCCTTGCGCTGTCCGCCCTCGGACGCGTTGGTCGACCACCTCTCCGGTGGTGAACGCCGCCGGGTGGCCTTGTGCAAGCTCCTCCTGCAACAGCCCAGCCTGCTGCTGCTCGACGAACCGACCAACCATCTCGATGCCGAGTCGGTGCAGTGGCTGGAGGGGCACCTGGCCAGCTATCCGGGCTGCGTGCTGGCGGTCACCCACGATCGCTACTTCCTCGACAACGTCGCCCAGTGGATCTTGGAGTTGGACCGGGGCAAGGCCCACCCTTACGAGGGGAACTACTCGACGTACCTGGAGACCAAGAAGGAACGCCTGAAGATCGAGGGCGCCAAGGACGCGAAACGCGCGAAGATGCTGGAACGCGAGCTCGAGTGGGTTCGCTCGAATCCGAAGGCGAGACAGGCCAAGAGCAAGGCGCGCTTGCAGCGCTATGACGAACTCGCCGCCGAGGCGGATCGGATGCGCAAGATCGACACGTCCGAGATCAACATCCCGGCTGGTCCACGCCTGGGCGATGTCGTGCTGGAAGCGGACAAGCTGACCAAGGGGTTCGAGGGCCGTGTCCTGATGAACGATCTGTCGTTCTCCTTGCCGCGCGCGGGCATCGTGGGCGTCATCGGCCCCAACGGCGTCGGCAAGACCACCCTTTTCCGGATGATCACCGACCAGGAGAGCCCGGACGGCGGCGAGTTGCGAGTCGGCCAGACAGTGAAGATCTCCTACGTCGATCAGTCCCGCGGCGGGCTCGACCCCCAGCAGAATGTCTGGCAGGTGGTCTCCGACGGCCTCGACTTCATCAAGGTCGCCAACTTCGAGATGAACTCCCGGGCCTACGTCGCGTCGTTCGGTTTCAAGGGTCCCGACCAGCAGAAGAAGTCCGGTGTGCTCTCCGGTGGTGAACGCAATCGCCTCAATCTGGCGCTGACCTTGAAGATGGGCGGCAACCTGCTCTTGCTCGACGAGCCGACCAACGACCTTGACGTCGAGACTCTGCAATCGCTGGAAGACGCGCTGCTCGACTTCCCCGGTTGCGCGGTCGTCACCTCCCACGATCGCTGGTTCCTGGACCGGGTCGCGACCCACATCCTGGCGTGGGAGGGCGACGACAAGGATCCGGCGCGCTGGTTCTGGTTCGAAGGCAACTTCGAGGCCTACGAACGGAACAAGATAGAACGCCTCGGCATCGAAGCCGCGCGGCCGCACCGGGTCACCCATCGGCGGCTCACCCGCGACTAGCGAGCGGCCTGTCGCACGTCCATCTCGGGATGCCGGCTCACCAGGTTGTCGGCCACGGCGTTCAGCACCCGCCCCATGGCTTCCAGGTCGTCGGGGCTGGCCAGGTCGACCAGGCTCTCCCGGACCCCGGTGACATGCAGGTGCGCGGCGCGCTCCAGCAGCGCGAAACCCTCGTCGGTGAGCTGAGCGAAGACCC
The DNA here is from genome assembly GCA_051657705.1 of Nocardioides sp. Classification (GTDB taxonomy): domain Bacteria; phylum Actinomycetota; class Actinomycetes; order Propionibacteriales; family Nocardioidaceae; genus Nocardioides. The sequence goes on from JBOFLE010000337.1 coordinate 3,645, forward strand.
CGCGGCCGTCCTCGGGCGCGTTCACGCGTTCCACCAACCCGGACTTCTGCATGCGGGCGATGGTGTGCGTGACCCGGCTGCGGCTGTGCGCGATCGAGAAGGCCAGGTGGGACATCCGTAGGCGCCGATCGGGGCTCTCGGAGAGGCGGACCATGATCTCGTACTCCGCGATCGACAGGCCGTACGTCTTCTGTAGATCGTCGTCCAAACGGTCGAACAGCAGCGTCGTCCCCACCACGAGCGCCCGCCAGGCGCGTTGCTGGTCGTCGTCCAGCCAGTCGGTCCGTTCCGGTGTCGCGTTCATACTCGCACTGTCACATTCTCTCGACGATCATCGCCATTCCCTGGCCTCCGCCAACGCACAACGCCAGCATTCCGGTCGTCGCGTCATGGAAGTCCAGCGAATTGACGAGCGTGCACTGCAGTCGGGCTCCCGTCATGCCGAACGGGTGACCCACGGCGATTGCCCCTCCGTTGACGTTCAACCGGTCCACGTCGATGCCCAGCTCGCGATAGGACGGGATGACCTGGGCGGCGAACGCCTCGTTGATCTCGACCAGGTCGATGTCATCGATCGTCATCGCGGCATGTGCCAGCGCGCGCCGTCCGGCTTCGACCGGGCCGAGTCCCATGATCTCCGGTGACAGCGCGCTGACGCCGGTGGCCACGATGCGGGCCAGCGGCCGGATCCCGAGTTGCGCGGCCTTGGCGTCGGACATGATCACGACCGCGGCCGCGCCGTCGTTGAGCGGGCAGCAGTTGCCCGCCGTGACCACGCCGTCGGGACGGAATACCGGCGGCAGTTGCGCCACGGCCTGGTAGGTCACGCCCGGCCGCGGGCCGTCGTCGGCGCGCACTACCGAGCCGTCACTCCGGGGCAGCGGGGTGATCTCGCGCTCCCAGAAACCGGCGGCGATGGCCTTCTCGGCGAGGTTCTGGCTGCGGACGCCGAACTCGTCCAGCTCGGCGCGGCCGAGCCCGGTGCGGCGAGCGACGTTCTCGGCGGTCTGGCCCATCGCGACATAGATGTCGGGCAGTTCGCCGTCCTCGCGGGGATCAGTCCAATCCCGGCCCCCGGCGGCCAGGATCTCGGTGCGCTCACCCGCCGGTCCGAAGACCGGATTCCTGGTGTCCGGGAGGTGATCGGGGGTCCCGCTGCTGAAGCGGGAAACCGTCTCCACGCCCGCCGACACGAACACTTCGCCCTCGCCGGCCTTGATCGCGTGGAAGGCCATCCGGGAGGTCTGTACCGACGACGAGCAATACCGGTTCACGGTCGCGCCGGGCACGTCGTCCATCCCGTTGAGCACGTTGACCACCCGAGCCATGTTGAAGCCGGCCTCGCCGCCGGGGAGGCCGCAGCCCAGATACACGTCGTCGATCTCGGAGGCGTCCAGCGCCGGCACCTTCGCCAGCGCGCTGCGCACGGCGAACGCGGCCAGATCATCCGGCCGGAACTCGACCAGGGAGCC
>JBOFLE010000338.1:0-51429 GCA_051657705.1 Nocardioides sp.
GCGACGTGCCGGCGGGCGATGACGGTGCGGCGGCAGCGGTCGCCGCCCGGGCGGCGCAGGTGATCAGGCCGGCCGGAGCGCTGGCGCGGCTCGACGAGCTCGCGGCCTGGGTGGCCAGGTGGCAGGGCACGGCCTCGCCCGCGGTGGACAGGCCGGCATGTCTGGTCTTCGGTGCCGACCACGGGGTGGCGGCGGCGGGAGTGAGCGCCTACCCCGCGGAGGTCACCGCGGCCATGAAGGACGCGATCACTCGAGGCAAGGCGACGATCAACGCCATGGGTCGGGTCGCGGGGGTCGAGGTGAGTTTCGTCGATGTCGGCGTGGGTGACCCGACCGGCGACATTCGCTTCGCGCCGGCGCTCGACGAGGAGCGCGCGGCGAGAGTGACCGAGGTCGCTGTCGACGCGGTGCACTCACTCGACGCGGACTTGCTGGTGATCGGTGAACTCGGGATCGGGAACACGACCGCGGCGGCCGCCGTGGCCGCCGCGCTGGTCGGCGGCGACGTCGCCGGCTGGGTGGGCCGGGGGACCGGGGTCGACGGGGAGGGCTTGGCGCGCAAACGCGAAGCGGTGCGTACCGCCGTACGCCGGATCGAGGGCGTGCGCGATCCGCTGGAGATCCTGCGCGAGCTCGGCGGTGCCGAGTTGATCGCGACCGCGGCCGCGATCGCCGCGGCGCGGCACCGGGGGTTGCCCGTGCTGCTCGACGGCTATGTGATCACGGCCGCCGCCGCAGCGCTTGCCGCCGCGAATCCCGACGCCCTCGCGCATTGCCGGGCCGGCCACTGCTCGGCCGAGCCGGGCCACCAGCGGCTGCTCGGCCACCTCGGCCTCGAACCCCTGCTGCGCCTGGATCTCCGGCTCGGCGAAGGCTCGGGCGCGCTGGCCGCGGTGCCGCTGGTGCGGATGGCCTGCGCGGCGGTCGTGGAGGTGCCCACCTTCGCCGAGTGGTTCGGCTGATGGGCCGCTTCGCCGGTCTGGCGGCCGCGCTGCAGTTCCTCACCCGGGTGCCGATCCGGCTGCGCCGCGCACCCGCACTCGATCGGATGGTCGGGTGGTTCCCGGTCGCCGGCGCGCTCATCGGCGCGGCGATCGGGGGAGTCGCGGCCGGGCTCTGGTTCGTGGTACCGCCGATGGTCGCCGCGGCCGTCGCGGTGGCCTTCGGGCTCCTGCTCACCGGGGCGTTCCACGAGGACGGCCTGGGCGACGTGGCCGACGCGTTCGGCGGCGGCTGGACCGTCGAGCGGCGGCTGGAGATCCTCAAGGACTCCCGGCACGGCACGTACGGCGTGTGCGCGATCGTGGCCTCGCTGCTGGTGCGCGTGGCCGCCATCGGGTCGTTGCCCGATCCGGCGACCGCCTTCGCCGGTGTCACCGCGGCCCACTGCCTGGCCCGAGCCGGGGCGCTCGGCCTGATGGGGTGGATGCCGGTCGTCACCGCCAGCGGTCTCGGCACGGACTACGGCCAGAGCGCGACCCGCGCCCGCGCCGCCGCGGGGATCGCCGCGGGCGCGGGCATCGCCGCCACATTGGTCGGCTGGTGGGTCGTGCCGTTGGCGGTCGCGGTGGTGCTGTCGGTGGTGGCGGTCGGCGCGCTGGCGCGCCGGAAGATCGGCGGGATCAGCGGCGACGTCCTCGGCGCCGCCGAGCAGGTGGCCGAGTGCGCGGTGCTGGTCGTCGTGTCTGGCCTCGCCACCCATGGTGACTTGTGGTGGAGTCATACCTACTAAGTCCGTTAGACTTAGTCCGTGACCGCCCAGCCTGTTTCCGACGGTGGACCGAAGACGACCTACAACATCCACGAGGCGAAGACCCACTTCTCGGAGTTGCTGGCGCGCGCGGAACGTGGCGAAGAGATCATCATCGCAAGGTCCGGCAAGCCGGTCGTGAGGTTGCAGTTGGTGGAGCCGCCGAAGCGTGAGTTCCATTTCATGGATATCGATATCCCGGACGACTTCTTCGAGCCCATGACCGAGGAGGAGTTGGCTGAGTGGGAGTGAGGTACCTGCTCGACACGCACGTCCTGATCTGGATGGCTGGTCGTGGAAGGCCCACAAGCGAGGTGGCAGCTCTCCTTGCGGATGAGACCGCGATGCTGATCGTCTCCTCAGTCACCGCCTTCGAGATCGCAACGAAAGTTCGACTCGGAAAACTTGAGAGCGCCCGCCAACTCGTACCGGACTGGACGCGGGCCTTGGGCAGGATCGGCGCAACTGAACTCGCCATGACCAGGCACCATGCCTTGGCCGCGGGGAGCTTGGACTGGGAGCATCGCGACCCATTCGACCGGCTGCTCGTCGCTCAGGCGCTCGTTGAGGATCTGACTCTCGTAACCGCGGACCGGGCGATGACCGGCGCTCCCGACGTGCAACTGCTCCGTTGGCAAACTCGGTAGCGCCCATCACTAGACTCGGCCGGTGAGCAAAGTCCTCTCCGCGGTGGCCTGGCCCTATGCCAACGGCCCCCGCCATATCGGTCATGTCGCCGGTTTCGGCGTGCCCTCCGACGTGTTCAGCCGCTACATGCGGATGGCCGGTCACGACGTCCTGATGGTGTCGGGCACCGACGAGCACGGGACGCCGATCCTGGTCGCGGCCGACCAGCAGGGCGTGACGCCGATGGAACTCGCCGACAAGAACAACGCCATCATCGTGCAGGACCTGGTGGACCTCGGGCTGTCCTACGACCTGTTCACCCGGACGACGACCGGAAACCACTACCGGGTCGTACAGGAGATGTTCACCAGCGTGCACCGCAACGGGTACCTGGTCGAGCGGACCACGCGGGCCGCGATCAGCCCGTCGACGGGGCGCACCCTGCCGGATCGTTACATCGAGGGCACCTGCCCGATCTGCGGGTACGCCGAGGCGCGCGGCGATCAGTGCGACAACTGCGGCAACCAACTCGACCCCACCGACCTGATCGATCCGAGGAGCAAGATCAACGGCGAGACCCCGGAATTCGTCGAGACCCAGCACTTCTTCCTCGACCTGCCGGCCCTGGCCGGTGCCCTCGGCGAGTGGCTCGACGAGCGGGAGGCGTCGGGCACCTGGCGGCCCAACGTGATCAAATTCTCCCAGAACATCCTGACCGACATCAGGCCGCGGGCGATGACCCGCGACATCGACTGGGGCATCCCGATCCCGCTCGACGGCTGGCGGGAGAACCCGGCCAAGCGGCTCTACGTCTGGTTCGATGCCGTGATCGGCTACCTCTCGGCCAGCATCGAGTGGGCGCGCCGCTCCGCCGAACTCGACGGGGGCGACCCCGAGCGCTGGCGCGAGTGGTGGGACGGCGCACGCAGTGTCGATCAGGGGGAGCGGCTCGCCTACTACTTCATGGGCAAGGACAACATCACCTTCCATTCCCAGATCTGGCCGGCCGAGCTGCTGGCCTATTCGGGGCTCGGTGACTCCGGCGGCGAGCCGGGGGCTTACGGCGTCCTCGGCCTGCCCACCGAGGTGGTGTCGAGCGAGTTCATGACCATGGAGTCCAAGCAGTTCTCGACCAGTCGCGGACACGTGATCCTGGTCGGGGACATGCTGTCGCGCTACCAGGCCGACGCGTTGCGCTACTTCATCTGCGCCGCGGGCCCGGAGACCTCGGATGCCGACTTCACCTGGGCGGAGTTCGTGCAGCGCACCAATTCCGAACTCGTCGCGGGGTGGGGCAACCTGGTCAACCGGACCGCGACCATGATCGCCAGGAACTTCGGCGAGATCCCGGCCAGAGGCGATCTCGACCCGGTCGACGAGGCCGTGCTGGCCTCGGTCACCGAGGGGTTCGACACCGTCGGCGACCTGATCGCCCGACATCGGCAGCGCGCCGCCATCGCCGAGGCGATGCGCGTCGTCGGGGAGGTCAACAAGTACCTCACGGCCACGGAGCCCTACAAGATGAAGGACCCGAGCGAGCGGGAGCGGCTCGGCACGGTCTTGCACGTCGCGGCGCAGTGCGTGCTCGACTGCAACACGATGCTGTCGCCCTTTCTGCCGCATTCGGCGAACCAGGTATGGCGGGTGCTGGGTGGCGACGGCGAGTTCATGCCGATGCCGCGCATCGAGCAGGTCGACGAGCTCGATCCTGGGGCGGGTGCCGGCTTGACGACGTATCCGGTCATCACCGGCGACTACTCCACGACGCCGGCGTGGGCATCCGCTCCGATCCGGGTCGGAGCGGCGGTGGCTTCGCCGACTCCGGTCTTCACCAAGCTCGATCCCGGGGTGGTCTCCGAGGAGACCGCACGGATGACGGGTTGAGTCGCGGGTCGTAGTGCCGTATCAAGATCCGTACTTCGACCCATCATCCGGACTGTCCGCTCGCGCTAGCGTCGTCACCTGTCCTGACCTGCGCCGCATCGCGCACGACCTACCCCGAGGTTTCCATGATCCGATTCGCTACCGTGCGCGCCCTGGCGTGCGTGTTGACAACCGCCGTGCTGATGACCGTCGGTGGCCTCGCGGCCGGTCCGGCCGGCGCCGAGAGATACACCAAGCGGGACCGAGCCGGCGACGCGATGAAGGTGGACGTGGACCAAGATCTGGCGTTGAGCCCGGCGCCCGGCCAGAAGCACTCCGATGTCGTCAGAACCACGATCGACCACCGTGGCACCCAGATGGTGGCGGACGTCCGGATGCGCAATCTGCGCAAGATCGGCGCGACGCGCGGCATCGAACTCATCGTGCTGGTAGAGACCAACAAGAAGAACTTCACCGTCCAAGCCAAGAGATACGGCGCGAAGAAGGCCAAGGTCACGGTCTTCAAGGGGCAGGCCAAACGACGTTGCAAGGCCGCGAGGATCACGATCAGCGCCAAGCGCGACCTGGTCCGGGTCTCCGTGCCGCGGGTGTGCCTGGGCAAGCCGCGGTGGGTCAAGGTCGGCGTGGGTGTGATCGGCGCCGAAACCGCCAAAGGTGTCTTCTTCGATGACGCACTGCGCAAGCGCGCTGATCTCGCGGCCTTCAGGACGACGCCGAAGCTGCGCCGGGGGTAACCCCCGGTTCAGCTTCTGTTGAACCCCTTGAACACTTGCCACGCTCGGTCCGCCAGCTGACGCGGACCGAGCCCGTAGACGCGGCGCAGCCGCTTCCGCACCTGGGCGTCGGCGGCGTCCGGACCGACCGACTCGCGGAAACCGGTCCGGAACTTGGTGTATCGCTTCATCCCGAAGTTTTCGATCAGGTAGGTGGCGGCGCACTGGGAGATCAGGTAGTCGCGGGCCGGCCGCTCTCCGAACTCCGCCGAGCTGGGAAGGCGGTGCGGCTGCCGGCTGATCCGGTCGTAGGTGGAGCCGGCGATGACGAGGCCCGACGGCCCCGTCGGGTGATAGCTGACGTACTCGGCCAGGCCCTCGGAGACCCACTTCGGCTCGTACTTGATCCGGGCGCCGCTCAGATAGTGCGTCAGTTCGTGCCGGAGCAGTACGTCGTCTTGCAGCAGGCTGTCGACGCGGCTCGGGTTGTACTTGATCCGGTGGCCGGCCACCCGGGTCGGGCCGTCGGCTCCCGGGAAGTAGTAGCCCACGATCGACACCGCGATCGCCCGCCGCTTCCGCTCCTCGGACAGCCTCACTCCGGTCCCGGAACTGGTCGCGTCGACGACGAGCCGAGACCGCGGTTCGGTGCCGAGCACCCCGGCGCTGGTCCGGATCTGTGCTCGCACGCGCGCCAGGAGCGCCTCGGGACGGACCGGCGAGTCCCGGTCGACGACCACGATCAGCCGTCCGGCTCGGGCGTATCGGACCGGTCCACCGTCCCAGGGACGGACCAGCGTCGCCTCGGTAGGGCGGGACGTCGCGGTGGTCGGTGGCGCGGCCAGCTTCCAGCCGTCGTCCCCGTCGACGAACGTGAGCTCGATGGTCTGCGAGACGGGCCGGCGATCCGATCCGGCGAACTGGACGTCCTCGATCACCGGTATCGTCACCGGGCCGGCATTGAGCTCGGCGCTCTCCGGCACGTAGGTGGAACCGGAACTGCGGTAGCCGAAAGTGGTGATGGGCAGTCGCTGGAGATTGGCGAACATCCGCCGCTGCGCCCGAGGCCAGTCCGCGTCCGATCCGGCGTGGGCAGTCCGGGACAAAATCGCCATGAATGCCTTGCGATCACCGTCGAGAACCGCGGTCGATCGTGTGGTCAAGAGCCGGCTGATCGCGGTCTCGGCGCGGTCCCGAGCCTCGGTTCGGTCCGCGCGAGCATCCGCCGGCCTGGTCGAGTGATCGACCGGGCCGCCGACCACGTCGAAGGCGACCAGCGAGCCGATTCCGATGGCGACCGCGGCGGCGAGACCGAGCGCGATCGTGGTGGTGTGTGGTCCGGTGCCGCCGGGGGCGGCGCGCTTACCCGTCATCGCCGTCGAGTTCGCTCTCCAGGTGGCGCCATCGGGACTCGAAGGCCCGGCCCAACGCGACCAGGTCGGTCCGGTACTCCGTGATCCGGCAGCCGCGGCCGTTGGGCTTCCAGGCGATGCCCTCTCGTGCCCATCGCACGCGGGCTTCATCCCGCAGACGATCGGGGAACTCGCCGGCGGCGTTGGTGACTCGCCACCAGGGCACCACCTGGCCGTGCACCGCCAGGACGTGGCCGACCTGACGTGGCCCGATGCCGATCAGTTCGCCGAGATCGCCGTAGGACGCCACCCGGCCGGGCGGGATCAGTTCGACGGCCACGAGCACCCGCTCGACCCCCCGGTCATCCATACCGCTCATTCTGGCCTACGTGGCGACTCGACGCTCAGGAGGGAACCGCCGGATCCGAGACCCGGGTCTGAGAGCATGTGTCCATGCGCGTGCACCTTGGTTCGGATCACGCGGGCCTGGAGTTGAAGGCTCATCTCATCGAGACGCTCGTCGAGGCCGGTTACCAGGTCGTCGATCACGGCCCGTTCAGTTACGACCCCGCGGACGACTACCCGGTCTTCTGCCTCCGAGCGGCCGAGGCCGTGGTGGCCGATCACCAGTCCGGAGACGATGCCCTGGCGGACAGCCTGGGCGTGGTGATCGGGGGATCGGGCAATGGAGAACAGATAGCCGCCAACAAGGTGATCGGGGTCCGCTGCGCGCTGGCGTGGTCGGACCAGACCGCGGCGTTGGGCCGCGAGCACAATGACGCGAACGTGGTCTCGGTGGGCGGACGGATGCACACGGTGGAGGAGATGACCAGATTCGTCCGGATCTTCCTGTCGACGCCCTTCTCGGGGGGCGAGCGGCATCGCCGACGGATCGCCCAGCTCGCGATCTACGAGAGCGGGGGCGGGCTGCCGCCGCTGCCGGAGTCCGCCCGGCATGCCTGAGGGGCACACCCTGCGCCGACTCGCCGTGCGGTTGACCAGCGAGTTCGCCGGTCGACCGGTAGCCGTGAGCAGTCCTCAGGGCCGGTTCGCCGCGGAAGCGGAACTTCTGGACGGCGCTGTCCTGGAGTCGGCCGTCTCGGCCGGCAAGCACCTGTTCGCGGGGTTCGCCGGTGACCAGCACGTTCACATCCACCTGGGCCTGATCGGCACTTTCGCGATCGACCGGATCGAACCGGGCCGCGAGGTTCCGGCTCCGGTCGGTCAGGTTCGGCTCCGGCTGCGGAACTCGGCGGCGTACGCCGACCTGCGCGGCGCGACGCGGTGCGAACTCGTCGCGGCTTCTCGACGGGTCGAGATCGTGAACTCGCTCGGACCCGATCCGCTGGACCCCGGAGCCGACCCGGAACCGGCGTGGCAGCGCATCCGGCGTAGTCCTCGGCCGGTCGGCGACCTGTTGATGGACCAGACGGTCCTCGCCGGCGTCGGCAACGTGTACCGGGCCGAGGTGCTCTTCCGGCACCGGATACATCCGCTCCGGCCGGGCAACACACTGCGGGTCGGCCAGTTCCGTGGCCTCTGGTCCGACCTGGTGACGCTGATGGCCGACGGTGTCCGTACCGGTTCCATCGACACCGTGGCGCCGGAACACACGCCCTCGGCCATGGGTCGCGCGCCTCGGCGGGACGATCACGGCGGGGAGGTGTACGTTTATCGCCGACACGGTCAGCCCTGTTTTCGTTGCGGGGCAACCGTGCGCCGAGGGGAGCTGGCGGGGCGCAACACCTTCTGGTGTCCGCGATGTCAGTCGGCCTTCCGTTCCAGGAGCCGTCAGGTGGGTGGGAGATGAGCGAGACACCGGTGACGTCACGAGTGCGGCCGGGCCCGCCGGCGCTGACGCGGGCCGTGCAGTACGCGCAAATCCTGCGACGTCACATCCGCCCGGAGAACCGGAGCCTGATCACCCTGGTCACGGCCACCGTGCTGACCGGCGTCGCGGTGGGCTTCCTGGACTCGGTGCCGGTGTCGGTCATGGTGCTGCCCCTGGTGCTGGCCAGCGTGCTGCTCGGTCCGAACACGTTGCCGTGGTTCACGATCTTCCTCCTGGCGGTGGTCACGTTCACGGTCCCGTTCCAGACGATGACCAGCCGCTTGGTGACGCAGATCGTGCTGATCTTCGTGATCGCGCTCATCGTCCTGTTCGGTTCGTTCCGCCGGTCCCGGCTGGGGGTGGCCGGCGCGCGGGGCGAGCAGATGTTCGTCGACCTCCGCGACCGGATCCTCGCGCGCACCGGGCTACCCGAGCTCCCGGATCGCTGGTACGCGCAGTCGGCCCTGCGTTCCGCGGGCGGCACACCGTTCTCGGGCGACTTCGTGGTGTCGGGCCGGCGGGGCAGTTGGTTGAGCGTCGCCGTCATCGATGTCTCCGGCAAGGGGGAGGACGCGGCGACCCGGGCGCTGCTCCTGGCCGGCGCGTTCGACGGTCTGCTGGGTGTGGTGGGTACCGACGAGTTCTTGCCGGCCGCGAACGACTATCTGTTGCGACAGGCGTGGGAGGAGGGGTTCGCGACCGCCGTTCACCTGGCGATCGACCTCGACTCCGGGGAGTTCCACGTCCGCACCGCCGGGCACCCGCCGGCCGCGCACTTCGCGGCGGGAAACGGCAGATGGGGTCTCGTCGAGACCCAGGGGCCGATCCTCGGCCTGGTCGAGGGCGCGGTCTACGAGCCCGCTATCGGCAGGTTGAGCAAGGGCGACGCGATGCTGCTCTACACCGACGGACTGGTGGAGACCAAGGATCGCGACATCATGCTGGGAATCGACAAGATGGTCGGGCAGGCGGAGAGACTGCTGTCCGGCGGTTTCACCGACGGCGCGAACACCCTGGTCAACGCTCTGGGATCGGCCAGCGACGACAAGGCCATCATCGTCATCCACCGGCGGTGAGTTCACAAGAGTTGCCCGCCGCGGCGACCGGCATCGGTTGTGCCTGGCGGCCCCGGATGTGACACGATGACGGCGGTACTCCCGTGACCACGTCGCGGGGGCATGCGGATGTAGCTCAATGGTAGAGCCCCAGTCTTCCAAACTGGCTACGCGAGTTCGATTCTCGTCATCCGCTCGGCGAGCGCCACGGCGCTCGTACCCGGGGCGTAGCGTAGTGGCTAGCGCGCCTGCTTTGGGAGCAGGAGATCGCAGGTTCGAGTCCTGTCGCCCCGACGTCGTTCTGGTTCATAGCTCATGTATTCACCCTGAGGAGAAGTGTCGTGAAGAGCGCCGTTGAGACGCTGAGCCCTACCCGTGCCAAGCTCACCGTCGAGGTTCCGTTCGACGAGCTCAGGCCGGCGCTGGACGCGGCGTACAAGCAGATCGCCACGCAGATCAACGTGCCGGGGTTCCGCCGGGGCAAGGTTCCACCCATGGTGATCGACCGGCAGGTCGGTCGCGGCGCGGTGCTCGACCAGGCCATCAACGAGGCGCTGCCGCAGAAGTACGTCGAGGCGCTACAGGCCAATGACCTGGAGCCGATGGCGCAGCCGCAGATCGAGGTCACCAAGTTCGAGGACAACGATCTCCTGGAGTTCACCGCCGAGGTGGATGTGCGGCCGGAGATCGCGCTCCCGGCCTACGACGGCTTGACGGCCCAGGTCGATGACGCCGTCGTGGCCGACACCGACGTCGAGGAGCAGGTGCAGGCGTTGCGGCAACGCTTCGGCACGCTGAGCGAGGTGGACCGGTCCGCCGCGGACGGCGACTTCGTGACCATCGACCTCACGGCCACCCAGGACGGAGAGGTGGTCGAGGGCGCCGAGCTGACCGGGATGTCCTACCAGGTCGGACGCGGCGGCATGCTTGAGGGTCTCGACGAGGCGTTGGACGGCATGGGCGCCGGCGACGAGAAGACCTTCTCCTCCGAACTGGTCGGCGGCGACCTGGTCGGCGAGTCCGTTGACGTGCTGGTCCGGGTGACGGCTGTTCAGACCCAGGAGTTGCCCGAGGTCGACGACGAGTTCGCCCAGACCGCTTCGGAGTTCGATACCGTCGCGGAACTGACCGCCGACATTCGCGAGCGCCTGGGTCGCGGCAAGCGGCTCGAGCAGGCCGCCGCCGCGCGCGACGCCGTGCTCCAGGAACTCCTGGATCAGGTCGAGATCCCGCTGCCCGAGACGATCGTCGCCGACGAGCTCGACGCCCGCCGGGAGTCGTTCGAGCAACAGCTCGCCTACGCATCGATGACGATGACCTCCTATCTTGCCGACGAGGGCCTGACCACCGAAGAGTTCGAGGCCGACCTGGAGCGCCGGGTGCGTGACGCGGTGACGGCCCAACTGGTCCTGGACCAGATCGTCAAGGCAGACGAGATCGGCGTGGAGCAGGACGAGCTCTCCGCGCATCTGGTCCGCCGGGCGCAGCAATCCGGTCAGGATCCCCAGGAGTTCGTCAACCACATGGTCGAGCACAACCACATGCCCGAACTGGTGCAGGAGATCTTGCGTGGCAAGGCTCTGGCCACGATCGTCGAGTCCGCGACCGTCACGGATGCCAGCGGCAACGTCCTCGATCTGGCCAACCTCCAACCGGACGGAACCGTGGCGGACGCCGAATAGCCGCCCGGCCGCCCCCGCCCACTCCGTGTCCGCCCGTCCGCGCCGGTCATCGGTCTGTGTCACCGCTGCCGGTCCGGCCTGGTCGATCCGCCCCGAAATCCGCTGGGGAATCCGCTTTGGGCGAACAGTTCGGGTTGCCACGTGGAATGGTCGGCATCAGCGGCTAAGGTCGCTGACGTGACCCAGAATCCCGGCAGTTACGGCCTCGACGACCATATCTACCAGCGCCTGCTCAAGGAGCGCATCGTCTTCCTGGGCTCGGAGGTGCGCGACCAGAACGCGAACGCGATCTGCGCCCAGTTGTTACTCCTCTCGGCCGAGGACCCGGAAGCCGACATCTTCTTGCACATCAATTCGCCCGGTGGCTCCGTCGACGCCGGAATGGCCATCTACGACACGATGAACTACATCCCCAACGACGTCGGCACGGTCGGGATGGGACTGGCCGCCTCGATGGGCCAGTTCTTGTTGTGCGCGGGCACCAAGGGCAAGCGCTACGCGCTACCGCACGCGCGGATCATGATGCATCAACCGAGTTCGGGCATGGGCGGATCCGCCTCCGACATCAAGATCCAGGCCCAACAGTCGCTGCACATCAAGAAGGTGTTGCTGGAGCTGATCGCGGAACACACCGGCCAGCCGCTGGACCAGGTCGTCAACGACGCGGACCGCGATCGGTGGTTCACCGCCCAACAGGCCCAGGAGTACGGCTTCATCGATCAGGTCATCAAGTCATCCCGCGAGGCCACGGCGGACGCGCGCCCGATCAAGGAGAAGAGCTGACATGAACTACTACATCCCGCAGTGGGAAGAGCGCACGTCGTACGGGGTCCGGCGCATCGATCCCTATGCCAAGCTCTTCGAAGACCGGATCATCTATCTGGGAACGCCCATCTCCGACGATGTCGCCAACGCGATCATCGCGCAGTTGTTGTGCCTCCAGTCGATGAACCCCGATCAGGACATCAGCATCTACATCAACTCGCCGGGCGGATCCTTCACGGCGCTGACCGCGATCTACGACACCATGCGGTTCATCAAGCCGGACGTGCAGACGGTGTGCATCGGCCAGGCGGCGTCCGCGGCCGCGATCCTGCTCGGAGCCGGCGCCAAGGGCAAGCGGCTCGCCCTGCCGAACAGCCGGATCATGATTCACCAGCCCTACACGGAGGGTACTTTCGGACAGACCTCCGACATCGAGATCCAGGCCAACGAGATTCTCCGGATGCGCGAACTGCTGGAGAAGATGATCTCCGACCACAGCGGCCGGGATATGGACCAAGTCAGCATGGATATCGAGCGCGACAAGATCTTGACTGCCGAACAGGCCGTCGAGTACGGACTGATCGATTCGATCCTGGAGTCATTGAAGGTTCCCGCGCTGGCTTAGCCGGCTCGATTCGATCCCGTGTCGTCGGCCACTCGCCGGGGTGCCACGGGGTACGGTCAAGCGATACCGACGATCATCTAGCGAGACACGAAGGGACACGGCCCGTGGCACGTATCGGGGATGGCGGAGACCTACTCAAGTGCTCGTTCTGCGGCAAGAGTCAGAAGCAGGTCAAGAAGTTGATCGCCGGACCCGGCGTCTACATCTGTGACGAGTGCATCGATCTCTGTAACGAGATCATCGAGGAGGAACTCACCGATAGCGCGGAGGTCACGCTCGACGAGTTGCCGAAGCCTCGCGAGATCTTCGACTTCCTGAACGCCTACGTGATCGGCCAGGAGCAGGCCAAGAAGTCTCTGGCGGTGGCTGTCTACAACCACTACAAGCGAGTCCAGGCGGGAGTCCAGACGGTTGCCGGCAAGCATGCGAAGGACGAGACCGTCGAGGTGGCCAAGTCGAACATCTTGCTGATCGGCCCCACCGGATGTGGCAAGACCTACCTGGCACAGACCTTGGCTCGCATGTTGAACGTCCCCTTCGCCATCGCGGATGCCACCGCGCTGACGGAGGCGGGCTATGTCGGCGAAGATGTCGAGAACATCCTGCTGAAGCTCATCCAAGCCGCGGACTACGACGTCAAGAAGGCCGAGACCGGCATCGTCTACATCGACGAGATCGACAAGGTAGCCCGCAAAGCGGAGAATCCCTCGATTACTCGGGATGTCTCCGGCGAAGGCGTCCAGCAGGCGCTATTGAAAATACTCGAAGGCACCACGGCATCGGTGCCGCCACAAGGTGGCCGTAAACATCCGCATCAAGAGTTCATACAGATCGACACCACGAATGTCTTGTTCGTCGTGGGTGGCGCCTTCGCCGGACTCGAGCAGATCATCGAGCAGCGGGTCGGCAAGAAGACGCTCGGATTCACCGCGGAAGTCCGGGGGAGTTCCGAACGTGCGGATGACGATCTCCTGGCCTTGGTGCGACCCGAGGACCTGACGAAGTACGGCTTGATCCCCGAGTTCATCGGGCGGCTTCCGCTGATCGCCAGCGTCAGCAAACTCGACATCGCGGCCCTGGTCCAGATCCTCACCGTTCCGCGAAACGCGCTGGTCAAGCAGTATCAGAAGCTGTTTGAACTGGACGGAGTCGGGCTCGAGTTCGAGCAGGACGCCATCGAGGCGATCGCCAACAAGGCACTGGAGCGGGGCACCGGCGCGCGGGGCCTGCGGGCCATCATCGAGGAGGTCTTGCTGCAGTCGATGTACGACGTGCCCTCCCGCGGTGACATCGAGCAGGTGCTCGTGACCGGCGGTGCGGTGAGCGGCGACGGGATTCCGACGCTGATTCCTCGTTCGACGGACGCCAAGAAGAAGAAGTCCGCCTGACCCGCTATTCGCCCGTAGTCACTTCTAGCCATTTCCCTTGTGGAGGCTTGGAAATCACTGTCCGTGAGCGCAAGACTGGCGGTGCCCAGCCAGCTCGGAAAGGTAAAATCGGTGAACAGCGCCCATCAGCGTCCGCTCGTGGCGTTTGCTGGCGTTTCTGTCGCCTGCGCGCTGGTCATCGGCAACTCTGCGAGCCTGGCGTCGCCCGCGCACCGCACTCTGGTGGGTGAGGTGCGAGCGGTCATGGCCGGCGAGCCGTCGGGGTTGTTGGCCGGCGACGAGTTCCACGAGACCGAGTCCGGAGAATCCGTGAGCGCCGGCCCCGGAGGAGCGTCCATCTCCAGTCCCAGCGGACTACCGGGAGCACCTGAATCGGGCGAAGGTCCGTCCGGACTGCGACCGCCCCAGGAGGCATCGGAGAGTCGCAAGGCCAGCCGCCAGGCCCGGAAGAGCGGCAGTCTGCCGTCGTCCGGCGCCGCGAGTCCCACGGCTTCGCCGGATCAGACGCCGAGCGGCTCGGCCTCTCCGGGTGACCCGTCGTCCGACACGTCACCGACGGAGGATCCGTCGTCGACACCGTCGGAGACCCCCAGCGAGACAACGTCCGCGTCGCCGTCGGAGGATCCGCTCACGATCGACGACATCACCGAGCCCGACCCCACCCCGGGTGGTGACGACACCGGATCCGACCCGCAGTCCGGCACGCCGCCGCCGCAGGGGGGCCCGGTCGCCAGTGCGAGTATCGTCGAACGATCCGCCGCGGACCCCGACCCCGACGCGGGTCCGGCGTTCCCGCCGGCACCCGCCGACGACCCCGCGAAGACCGCTCCTACGAACTAGCCACCGTCGCCGAGATCGAGAACTCCTCGGCCACCGATGTCGCCAGGTCTCCGGTCACCCGGCCGGCCGCCAGCAGGTCGGCTCGGACCAACTCGACCGTCGCCAGTTGCTCGGGAGTGCCCGACACCGTGGCATCGGTCAGCGGCGTCTTCATGGACACCCGGGCCTCGGACTTGACGCCTCGCAGCGCCACCAGGGCCGCTGCCACCACGGCGAGGAGTTCGGGGTCGCCCTCGACTTCCACCTGGGGAGCCGGCCAACTCTCGCGATGGATCGAACCGCTCTGCCACCAGGACCAGACTTCCTCGGTGACATACGGCATGAACGGAGCGAACAGTCGCAGCTGGACATGCACGGCGTATGCCAGCGCTGCCCGCGCCGAGGCTCTCGCCGGCGATTCGTGATCCGAATACGCGCGCTCCTTGACCAACTCCAGGTAGTCGTCGCAGAACGACCAGAAGAACCGCTCGGCGGCCTCCAGCGCCGTGGTGTAGTCGTAGGCGTCGAACGCATCGGTGCACGTGGTGATCACCCCGTCCAGCGCGGCCACCAGTGCCCGGTCCACCGGTTCGGTCACCTGGGCCAGGTCGGTGCCGGTCGCGCCGACCGAGCCGAGCACGAACTTGGCCGCGTTGAGCAGCTTCATGGCGAGCCGGCGGCCCACCTTCATCTGGGACTCGTCGAAGGGGGAGTCAAGACCCGGCCGGGCCATCGCGGCCCGCCAGCGGACGGCATCAGCGCCGAACCGGTCCAGGATCTCGGTCGGGACGACGACGTTGCCCTTCGACTTCGACATCTTCTTGCGGTCGGGATCGACCACGAAGCCCGAGATCAGGGCGTGCGTCCAGGGAGTCCGGTGATTCTCGAAATGGGAACGGACCACCCGGGAGAACAACCAGGTGCGGATGATGTCGTGCGCATGGGTGCACAGGTCCATCGGGAAGACCCGGGACCACAGGTCGGGGTCGGCTTCCCAGCCGCCGGCCAGATGCGGAGTCAACGAGGAGGTGGCCCAGGTATCCATCACGTCGGGGTCGCCGACGAAGCCACCGGGCTTGCCGCGCTGACTCTCGTCGTAGCCCCGCGGCGCCGCGGTCGATGGATCGACCGGCAGTTCGGCTTCGGCCGGAAGCAGCGGATGGTCGTAGTCCGGCTCGCCTCGCTCGTCCAGGGGGTACCAGACCGGGAACGGCACACCGAAGAAGCGTTGGCGTGAGATCAGCCAGTCGCCGTTGAGGCCGCCGACCCAGTTGTCGTACCGATGCCGCATGTGCCCCGGTATCCAGGTCACCTCGCTGCCCCGCTCCAGCATCTCGGAGTTCAGGCGCGCGTCCCGGCCGCCGTTGCGGAGGTACCACTGTCGAGTGGAGACGATCTCCAGCGGTTTGTCGCCCTTCTCGAAGAAGTTCGCCATCCGGGTGGTCGGCGCCGGCTCGCCGGCCAGGTCGCCGGAGTCTCGTAGCATCCCCACGATCGCCTCGCGCGCGGAGAAGGCGGTCTTGCCGGCGAGTCCGGCATACGCCGTGGCCGCGGCGGCGTCGCTCAACCACTCCGGGACCTCGCGATGCAGACGACCGTCCCGGGCTATCACCGTGCGGACCGGGAGTTCGAGTTCTCGCCACCAGGTGACGTCGGTCAGATCGCCGAACGTGCAACACATCGCGATTCCCGAGCCCTTGTCGGGCTCGGCGGCCTCGTGCGGCAGAACCGGGATCTCGACGCCGAAAATCGGCGACGTCACGGTCGTGCCGAACAGTTTCTGGTAGCGCTCGTCGTCCGGGTGGGCGATCAGCGCGACCACCGCCGGGATCAACTCCGGTCGAGTGGTCTCGATGAAGACCGGCGCATCCGCGCCGCCGAAGGCGACCCGGTAGTAGTGCCCGGCGTACTCCCGGGCCTCGAGCTCGGCCTGGGCGACCGCGGTCTGGAAGGTGACGTCCCACATCGTGGGCGCCTCCTGGAGATACGCCTCGCCCCGGGCGTAATTGCGCAGGAAGGCGCGTTGGCTGGTGAGCTGGGCGGCCTTGCCGATAGTGGTGTAGGTCAGATCCCAGTCCACGGACAATCCGAGAGTGCGCCACAGCGACTCGAAGACCTGCTCGTCGGTCTCGACGAGCTGTTCGCAAAGCTCGACGAAGTTCGGCCGGCTGATCGGGATCTGTCGTTTCGGGTCCGGCCTCTCCGGCGGCACGAAGCCGGCGTCGTAGGGCAGCGACGGATCGCACCGCACACCGAAGTAGTTCTGCACTCGGCGCTCGGTCGGGAGGCCGTTGTCGTCCCAGCCCATCGGATAGAACACCGTCTTGCCGCGCATCCGCTGGTAGCGGGCGATCAGGTCGGTGTGGGTGTAGGAGAACACGTGTCCCACGTGCAGCGAACCGGAGACCGTGGGGGGCGGGGTATCGATCGAATACACCTCTTCCCGCGGCCGGGTGCGGTCGAACGCGTAGGTGTCGTCGGTCTTCCACACCTCGGCCCACTTGCTCTCGAGGCCCTCCAATGCCGGGCGTTCGGGCACGCCAAGGCCGGGCTGTGAAGTCATGACCTCAGCTTAGAGGTTCCATCAGGAGGCGGCGCTCGCGACGACGCCACCCGCGGGCGGAACCTCTGATGGCGTCGGCGGCGAGCGCACCTAGACTGGCCGGGTGCCGGCACATGAGCGAGCCATGACGGGGCCAACGACGGGGCAGACGATTGGGCAGACGACTGGGCAGGCCTCCGGCCCCAGGCCGGCGGAGACCGTCGAGGAGGCCGAGGACGCGCTGCTGTCGCGCTGGCCGGAGACCAGGCTGGAGCCTTCGTTGGACCGGATCCGGGCCTTCACCGACCTGCTCGGCGACCCGCAGAAGTCCGCTCCGGTCATCCAGCTGACCGGCACCAACGGCAAGACCTCGACCGCCCGGATGATCGAAACCCTGCTGTCGACCCTGGGGTTGCGCACCGGACGCTTCACCAGCCCGCATCTGGAGCGGATGGCCGAACGGATCGTGATCGACGGTGGGCAATTGGACGACGAGGCGTTCGTCCGAGCCTTCAACGACGTCGCGCCGTACACCCACCTGGTCGACCGGGCCGCCGCGCATCCGCTGTCGTTCTTCGAGACGATGGTCGGCATGGCCTACGCGGCCTTCGCGGAGGCTCCGGTGGACGTGGCGGTGATCGAGGTCGGGATGGGCGGGGCTTGGGACGCGACCAACGTCGCCGATGCGAAGGTCGCGGTGATCACGCCGATCTCGGTCGATCACGCCGCCTACCTGGGCGACTCGCCGGCGGCGATCGCGGTCGAGAAGGCGGGCATCATCAAACCGGGAAGCACGGTGGTCATCGCCGAGCAGCGGCCGGAGGTGCTCGAGGTGCTGATGGCCAGGGCCGCCGAGGTGGGGGCGACGACGCTGATCGAAGGCACTGACTTCGGGGTCGAGCACCGGTCGCCGGCCGTGGGTGGCCAGCTCGTGGGCCTGCGCGGCGTACGACGGTCCTACCCCGACGTCTTCCTGCCGCTCTACGGCGCGCACCAGGCCCAGAACGCGGTGCTGGCACTCGCGGCGGTGGAGGCGTTCGCCGGGCCGGACCCGCTGGCCGCGGACCTGGTCTCCGAGGCGTTCGGCGTTGCGACGTCGCCCGGACGTCTGGAGGTCGTCCGACGCAGTCCGACCATCATCCTGGATGCCGCACACAACCCGCACGGCGCCGAGGCGACGGCGGCCGCGCTGGTCGACTCGTTCGCATTCGAGCCGCTGATCGGGGTGATCGGGGTGATGGCCGACAAGGATTACGAGGGTGTCCTGTCGGCCTTCGAGCCGCACCTGGCGCACGTGGTCTGCACCCAGAACTCCTCGTCACGATCGATGCCCGCGGCGGACCTGGCGGCTGTCGCGCGGGAGGTGTTCTCCGACGAGCGGGTCAGCGTGGCGCGTGGGCTCGTCGACGCGATCGATCAGGCCACCGCACTTGCCGAGGCCGGGGACGCGGTGGGCGGTTCGTTCGGCTCCGGCGCCGTGTTGGTCACCGGCTCCGTGGTCACCGTCGGTGAGGCCAGGGCGCTACTCACCTCTGGGCGGCCCTTCGACGACGGCTCGAAGCGGAGTGACCGGTGAGATCCCCGCGCCGCGGGATGTGTGCCGCGGTGCTGTGCCTGGAGGCCGTCGTCATCGCGTTGGCGACCCCCGTGATGATCGTGCTCACCGAGGTGGCGACCGGCGCCGCGCTGGGACTGGGGCTCGGCCTGGCCGCGGCCTGCCTGGTGCTCGCCGGCGCGTTGCGGAGCGAACCGGCCTATCTCGCCGGCTGGCTGATCCAGGCCGCCGTCATCGCCTTGGGGTTCGTGGTGCCGATGATGTTCGTGCTGGGCGCGGTGTTCGCGGCTTTGTGGGCCACCGCCTTCCTGCTCGGCCGCAAGATCGAGCGGGAGCGGGCCGAGTTCGGTCACCGGATCGCCACCGGTGTCGAGCCCCCGACCAGGCCTGGGTAGGCTCACGAACCGTGCTCCAGAGAACCTTGGTCCTGCTCAAGCCCGACGCGGTCCGGCGCGGCCTGGTCGGTGCCGTCGTCAGCCGTTTCGAAGCGAAGGGGCTGCGCATTTGCTCGCTGGAACTCCGCACGATCGACGGTGAGCAGGCCGACCGGCACTACGCCGAGCACGTCGATAAGGACTTCTATCCGCCGCTGCGCGAATTCGTCACCTCCGGCGCGCTGGTGGCGATGGTGCTCGAAGGCGAGCAGGCGATCGACGTCGTACGCACGCTCAACGGTGCGACGGACGGCCGGAAGGCGGCCCCCGGCAGCATCCGCGGCGACTTCAGCCTCTCCAATCGGGAGAACCTAGTGCACGGCTCGGATTCGCCCGAGTCCGCCGAGCGCGAGATCGCGCTCTGGTTCCCCCACCTCTAGACCAGCCGGTTCGCCGAGGCGTCACAAATGCACGGCGAGGCGTCGCAAATGCACGGTGAGGCGTCACAAATGCACGGTGAGGCGTCACGAATGCACTGCTGCAGCGTGCTGGCCGAGCATGTGAAGACACCGCGCAGGTGTCGGCGATAAAGGTATGGGCATGCGTCCGTGGTCGGCGCTCGGTAGTGAGGTCCGTAGCCGTTCGGGGGACTTCTGGGACGTCCCGAGACCTTCCTTGCTCGATCAAGCGCAGGAGGCGCCGGGAGTTCTACTGTGCGGCCATGAACGATCGTCTTCGGGCCGCGCTTGCGCACAACGGTTTCACAACCGAACAGCTGGCCCGGCGGATCCAGCTCGATCCGAAGTCGGTAGCACGGTGGCTGACTCGCCCACGGACGCCGCATCCGGCCAATCAGCGGGCTGCCGCCGATGCCCTCGGCGTCTCACCGTCCTACCTCTGGCCGTCGGGTCGAGGCTTGGACTTCAGCAGCGCCGCGAGTGCGCACGCCGAGATCGTCGGTACCTATCCGGACCGCGCCAGCGTCCGGAGCTCGGTGTGGCTCGGCGGGACGCTCGGGTCGAAAGTGCGAGCCTCGATGACGTACTTCACCGGCCTGATCGAGGCCACCGGGTGCGAGGTTCGCCTTCACGACACGATGCTCTACGCGAGCATCTTCCGATACGACGACGAGGCATTGATCAACCCCCACATCTGGGGGGCACCGGCGAGCGCCAACCCGATCCTGCACATCCGAGACGTCGATGACGGTCTGTTCGCGAAGTACCTCTCGAGTTTCGAGGCGATCTGGAGCCGGGCCGCTACCTGGAATCCGGAGACGAAATGGTGAGCCGCCGGATCGAGCACTGGCACAATCCTGCGGCTCCTGCTCCGAACTCTCTCGTGCCGGCCAGCAACCTGCTTGTCGCCGACGACATCGGGCGGATCCTGTTACAACGACGGCGAGATACCGGACAGTGGGCGCTTCCGGGAGGCGCGCAGGAACTCGGCGAGACGCCGTCGCAATGCGCGGTCCGCGAATGCGAAGAGGAGACCGGGGTAGGAGCGAGCGTGGTGGGCTTGCTGGGCGTGTACTCCGATCCGGCGCATCTCATCGAATACACCTCGAACGGCGAGGTGCGTCAGGAGTTCGAGGTCACCTTCGTCGGCGTACCGAATGGCGGAAGGCCGACAGCGACTCGCGAGGCTTCGGCCGCTGCGTGGGTGAGGCCGACCGAGCTGGGTAGGTACGACATTCACCCGACGATGCGCAGGCAGATCGACGACTACCTCAGCCGGGCCTACCCGGTCGCGGACTAAGGTTGCGGACACCGCCGAGCCCGCACTTGGCCGTCCGCGTGAGTCCTCTGCGAGGTATCGGCGCGACATGGAATGGAACCGGCCAGGCAGCAGATGAAGAGGAGTGCCCGACCACCGCCTGACCGGTGTTATCACCCTGCGGCTACTCGGTTGAAGCGGAAAGAATGTTTCTCAAAATTGCTTTCGCGCCGACTGCTGTTGCGTATTCGATCCGTTACCGTGGTCAGGGGTCACTCGAAACTCCTTTCTGCCCCCAGGAGGCCCCAGATGGATCATCAGCGGCCTCGACGCCTTGAGCACATCGCCACCGATCTCAAGAGCAATCTCAACCGGTAGACGAACCCGGGGTGTCCAGTTTCCAGCGAGCACGTGAAGCGCTCGGCAATCGACTTCGCGAGCTAAGGCTGGATGCCCGTCTCACCGGTCGCCGATTGGCGAGCGAGGCCGGATGGTCACCGTCGAAGATCTCCAAGATCGAGGCCGGGCGCCAGACGCCGTCCGACGCCGATGTCGCCACCTGGGCTCGGATCTGCGGACGTGACCGACTCGTGCCGGAATTCATCGCATCGCTCCGCTCGCTCGACCAGCACTACGTCGAATTCCGGCGCATGTTTCGCACCGGAATGCCGTCTCGGCAACGATCGATAGCCGAGATCGAGTCGAGGACCGAACTCACTCGCAACTTCGAGCCGTGTTTCGTGCCGGGCCTGTTGCAGACGGCCGAGTACGCCAGATACCGGTTCGCGGAAGGCGGTCCTGGTGAGTCCGAGCGCGGGGTGCCCACGAGCGAAGCCGAACTCGAAGAGGCGATTGCCGCGCGCATCGATCGACAGCGACTCCTCTACCGTGGCGACAGGCGGTTCCACCTGGTCATGACCGAAGCCGTACTGCGCTACCGGGTGTGTCCCTCAGACGTGATGGCCGGGCAGCTCGGTCACCTCGTAGCCATGACCACCGTGCCGACGATCCGCGTCGGCATCATCCCGTTCGACGCGTCGCTGAGCGCCGGGCCGCTCCACGGCTTCTACCTCTACGACGACAAGCTCGCCATCGTCGAACTCTTCACCGCCATCCTCAACATCAGCCAGAGTGGTGAGCTTGCGGCATACGAACGCGTCTTCGGCCAGCTCGCCGAGGCGGCCGTCTACGGCGCCGAGGCTCGCGCCATCCTCACGCGGACGCTCGCCCGACAAGCGACACATCCGAACTCCCCGGGCCGTGGAGAGCACTCCGATTCAGGCCGTCGTCATGAGCCTCGTGAGCCCAGATGACGATCGGTAGTGCCCGAAGGCGAGCGCGGCCCGGCCGGCTGTGCCGGACCGCGTCGCCCTAACGGAGCACGGACTCCACGTATCTCACGAGCGCCGGCCGGCACCCAGGAGGCCGCCGAGCACGTCGGTGATCGACGAGCCCGAGGCGCCGCCGGACGCCCGCGACCCCTGCGCGGCCCCGCTGAGGACCTGCGCCAGAATGCTCGACACGAGGTCGCCACCCTGGGGACTGCCGGGCGATCCGGCGCGGCTCGCCTTGAGCTTCTTGGCGAGCAGCGACAGCACGATCGGCGCCAGCATCGGGAGCAGCTTCCTGATCAAGCCGTCGGATACCCCACCGGCCGAGCCGAGTCGGTGGACAACCTGGTCCTCGCGCGCGCCGAACACGTGCCCGGTGATCCGCTGGCCGTCGGAGACGTCGACGCGGCCCAGATCACCGGGATGGTCCGCTAGGTCGTTGTCGTGCTGAGACAGCGCGTCCATCAGGGACATCGATCCCGCGGGGTCCGCGGTGTTGGCCTGGAGGCCGCCCAGCAGCGCGGGCAACGCTACCGAGACACCCCGGCTGACATCCTCGGGAGTCTCGCCGAGCATCGTGCTCATCTGGTCGATCGGGAGCGAATCGAGGAGTTGGCCTAGGTTGGGGGGCAGGTGGGGGGTATCAGACATGGCCCGACGGTACCTCACGGTTGCCGCGAAATCCTGCCGTCCACAGCCGGGGAATTCGCGCTGTCCTCGGTGTCGTGCCCGCGTCAGACTGTTGGAATGTTCGCCGACACATACCTGCTCGATCCGGTGGCGGTGCACCGTCTCTCGGGCCGCTGGGCCGCCCAGTCCCACGACCTGAGGTCGGCGGTGTCACTGCTGGCGACTGGTGCCAGCGGGGGACTCGATGCCGCCGCCCGCGCGACCGTTGCGCCGATCCTCGCCGAGTGGCGGGACCATCTGGCTCTGCTCGCCGACGCCGCCATGGTCGTCGGTGACGAACTCGCCGCTGCTGCTCGCGACGGAGTGGGTGTCGATGAGCGAGTGGGACGTGACCTGGGGAGCGTGCGGCGATGAGTTCGGAGGGCTGTTTCCGGATCCGGGCGGCATGTGCTCAAGTGGACGATCTCGCGGAGTTCGCCGCCCAGCCGGTATCGGCGACGTCCTGGGCGGGCCGGGCCGCGCTGGCCTATCGCGCTCGCGCGCGGGGGGTCGCGTCCCGGGCCGCGCACGCGTCCCTGGGCCTGAGTGCCGTGGTGGAGGCCGTGGAGACCTACCTCGTCCGCCGGGAGTCCGATCCGGAGAATGCCCTGGACGCGTTGCGAGAGGCGGTGCGGAGGCTCCGTCCCGGGCACTCGCTCGATCCGGCGCCGGTGGAGCCGGCTCAAGTGCCGGCCGAGGTCGCCGACGGGCGCGCCGACCCCGACGCGACCTACTCTTGGTGGCATAGCCTCGGCGACGCCGAGCGGCAGGCGCTCCTGGTGTCGGCGCCCGGCCTGCTGGGGCGCCTCGACGGCCTGCCGAGCGCTGTGCGTGGCATCGCCAATCGCACCGCGTTGGCGCGCGATCTCGCCGCCGGGCGGTGGCGCCGCGATCACGGGGTGTTGCCGACGCGCGAGCGACGACGGTTGCGGGTCGCAGGCGCCGTGGAGGACGCCCTGACCGCCCTCGATCGGCGCGGGCACAGCGGCGTGCTGTTGGAGTATCAGCCGGGCGCGTTCGATGGTGATGGTCGCGCGGCTATCGCGGTGACCGAAGTGCCAGATCTGGATCGGGCGGCCCACGTTGGGGTAGTGGTGCCCGGGGTCGGCAATGACGCCGACGATATCGGCGACCTCGCCCGGCGCGCGGCCAACCTGGTCGAAGCCGGCGGATCCGGGGACCGAGCCGACCCCGCCGATCCCGGGCCGGTCGCGGCGGTGGCCTGGATCGGGTACGACGCGCCCGACCATGGCCCGCCCGGTATCGACCTCGACCGGGCGCTGACTCCGGAGTCCGCCGAACGCGGCGGACAGCACCTACGCGCCTTCGTCGACGGCCTGCGTACGGCGGCCGCCGACGACGGTGAGCCCGCGCACCTGACGGTTATCGGCCATAGCTATGGGTCGACGACGGTGGCCCAGGCGGCCCGCGCCGCATCGGTCGGTTGGGCGGACGAGTTGGTCCTGCTCGGCAGCCCCGGTGCCGGCCCCGGAGTCGGCGGGGCGGGCGACCTGGTCGGTGGGGAACACGTGTGGGTCGGCGCGAACAGCCGTGACCCGGTGGCGCAGCTCGGGGATCGCGGGGTGCTCGGTCCCGGAACGCTGGGGCTCGGACTCGGGCACGATCCTGCCGAAGACCGGTTCGACGCCTGGCGTTTCCGGGCCGAGTCGGTCACCCGGGCCGGCCCCGGCGACGGCCACCACCTGATCGAGGATCACCTGAAGTATTTCGACCATGACACCGAGTCGCTGTCCAACCTCGGGCGGATCGTGACGGACCGGCCAGATCAGGTGAGTCGGGCAGCGCCCGTCCACGACTCCTGGCTGACCGTACCGGAGGATCCCGAGTGGCAGCGTACCCCGGCGGCACCGGCAACCAACCCTGGTCGCCGGGGGCACTGAGGCGAGAGTTTCCTTTGTGGCGGGTGTTGTTTCCGCAGCGTGTCCTACCGGACGAGCGGCGCTGCCGTCTCTAATCTGGAGACCGCTGCTCTCTCCGATCTCCCAAGCGCTCCCGAAATCTGCAGTGAGGCTCGACGATGGCCAGACCGGCTCGCTTCGCCCGGCAACTCATCGGCCGCGACATGGCGGTCGATCTCGGAACCGCCAACACCTTGGTCTACGTGCGCGGCAAGGGGGTCGTCCTCGACGAGCCGTCCGTCGTGGCCATCGATACCGCCAGCGACGACATCGTGGCCTTCGGGTCCGAGGCCAAACAGATGATAGGGCGTACGCCGGACTCGATCTCGGCTCTACGCCCGTTGCGCGACGGCGTGATCGCTGACTTCGAGGCGGCCGAGGAGATGCTGCATGCCTATATCCACCAGGTGCACCGGCGCCGCGGCCTGGCCAAGCCTCGGATGGTGATCTGCGTCCCCGGCGGGTGCACCGCGGTCGAGCGACGGGCGGTCAAGGAGGCCGGGTACCAGGCCGGAGCGCGCAAGGTCTTCTTGATCGAGGAGCCCATGGCCGCGGCGATCGGCGCCGGTCTTCCGGTGCACGAAGCCACCGGCAACCTGGTCATCGACGTCGGTGGCGGCACCACCGAGGTCGCCGTGATCTCCCTCGGAGGCATCGTCAATTCGATGAGCCTGCGTCATGCCGGCGACAGCCTGGATGCGGCGATCGTCACCTGGCTGAAAAAGCAGCATTCGCTGCTGATCGGCGACGCCACTGCCGAGGAGATCAAGTTCGGCCTGGGATCGGCCTATCCGATGGCCAGCGAGCGCGGTGCCGACGTGCGGGGCCGTGACCTGGTTTCGGGGCTGCCGCGCACGTTGACCCTGACCAGCGGCGAGGTTCGGCAAGCCCTGGACGACCAGGTGCAAGCCATCGTCGATGCCGTGCAGGCCACCCTGGACCGGACCCCACCGGACCTGGCCGGGGACCTGATGGACCGCGGCATGGTGCTGACCGGCGGCGGCGCGTTGCTCGCCGGGCTCGACGAACGCCTGCGCCACGAGACCGGGCTTCCGGTTCACGTCGCCGAGAACCCGCTGGCCAGCGTGGTGCTCGGAGCCGGCAAGTGCGTGGAGGAGTTCGACGCCCTGCAGACGTTGTTGGTGCCGGATCGCGCCCGGCGGGTGGCATGACCTGGCTCAGGCGTCCGGCGCGGGCGCGACTGCTCGCGTTCGTCCTCGCCACGTTGTCGCTGATGGCCCTCGACCGCCAGCAGTTCTCCGCGGACGACCCGACTCAGGGGAGTGTGCTGGATCCCGCGCGGCGGGCCGTCGGCGAGTTCTTCGCACCTCTGTCGGCCGGCACCAACGCCGCGATCAGACCGGTGCGATCGCTGCCCCGGCTGGCGCGGACCAATGGTGAACTGCGAAGCCAGGTCGCGAGTCTGGAATCGGACAACGCCGAACTGCGTCGGAAGGTGGCCTCCGCGGATCTGGATCGCAATCGACTGTCGGCGTACGACGCCTTGACGCACGTCGCCGCCACCAGCGGCCGGGCGATGGTGCCGGCGCGGGTCATCGCGACCGGATCGGCGGGCGGCTTCGCCCAGGTGGTTACCATCGACGCCGGCGCGCGGGCCGGCGTCCGGTCCGATCTCACCGTGATCAATCGCGACGGCCTCGTCGGCAGAGTACTGCGGACCACGACGACGACGGCCACCGTCTTGCTGATCGCCGACGCGGATTCGGGTGTCGGGGCACGGCTGGGCTCCAACTCCGAACTCGGCCTCCTGCGGGGGCACGGCTCGGCGGACGAGGCCGCGCGATTGGACCTGGAGTTGCTCGACGACGTCGTGGTCCCGGAACGTGACGACATCGTGTTCACCTGGGGAAGCGACGGCGGTGCGCCGTACGTCGGTGGTGTCCCGATCGGCCGGGTGACCAAGGTCTTCCACACCCCACGAGACACCACCAAGCAGGCGATCGTCGAACCCTTCGTGGACTTCACCTCCTTGGACCTGGTCGGCGTCGTGGTGCCGTCGGGGACGACCAGTGACCGTGCCCTGATCGAGGCGGACGGGACCCTGCGATGAGCAGGCCGACGAGTAGGTGGGCGATCAGGCCGGTGATCAGCACTGTCGCCCTGGACAGGATGGCGGCGCGGCGCGCGCACGCCTCGCTGCCGCTCCTGGTCCGGCTGGGGTTGGTGGTGGCGATCGCCAGTGTGTTCGTCGTCGTCCAGTTCAGCGTGTTGCCCGTGCTGCTTCCGGCCGGCTTCGTTCCGAACCTCGCCTTGCTGGTCGTGGTCGCGGCCGGGGTGACGCGCGGCCGGGAGTTCGGAAGCCTGGTCGGGTTCGGGCTCGGCGTGGTCCTCGATCTCGGTCCGATGTCCACTCACTTGGCCGGCCGGTGGGCGTTGGCGCTGCTGTTGACGGGGTACCTGGTCGGATCGGTACACGACGCCGGATGGACCTCCGCGCCCACCTGGGCGACTCGGCGTACCCGGGTTGTCGAACTGTGGCTGAGCGGGTTCGCAGGCGCCTTCGTGGGTACCTCGGTCTTCGTGCTCTCCGGCTTGGCCCTGGGTGATGCGCGCGCGCCGGGAGACGACATCGTGTCCCTGGTCGCCCGCGCCACTCTCGTCGACGGAACGGCGGGGCTGATCGCGATCCCGATCGGCTGGTGGTGTCTGGTGCGGACCCGCCCGGCGGTGGCTTGATGGCGGTTCGAGACCTGGCGCCTCCGGCTCGGCGCCCGGCGGCCACCGGAACGAACGCGGGCGGCCGGAGCAACGCCGGCTCCGAACTCCGGACACGATTGCGACTGATGGCGATCCTGGCGATCGCGCTCACCATGTTCAGTACGTTGCTGGCCCGGCTCTACTACGTGCAGATAGTCGAGGGCGATCGCTACCGCGCCCGGGCCGAGTCTCAATCGATCCGAGATGTCGTGGTGCAACCCGAACGTGGCTTGATCGTCGACGCGATGGGCCGGCCGCTGGTCGCGAACCGGACCGCCTGGACGGTCTCGGTCGACCGCGCGCTGCTGGACCGGTTGAACCGGGCGGATCGCTCGGAACTCCTGGAGCGGGTGGCGCGTGCCGTCGACTCGCCGCGCCGTCGGGTGTCGGCGAGCCTGGTCGACTGCGGGAGCGAGGGCGCACGCCGCGAACGCTGCTGGAAGGGTTCCGCCTATCAGCCGGTGCCCATCGCGACGGACGTGTCGCAAGACACCGCGCTTCGGATCCTGGAGCAGCCGGAGGACTTCCCGTCGGTCGTGGTCGAGCAGAGCACGGCGCGATCGTTCCCGGCGCCGTACGGCGTGAACGGGGCCCACGTGCTGGGCTACCTCAGCCCGGTGACCCGATCCGAGCTGGGTGCGGCCCGAGCGGAGGATGACAACTCGCTCAACGGCGCCTCCCTGGTGGGGCGGGCCGGCATCGAGCGCCGGTACGACGCGTGGCTGCGCGGGGTTCCCGGCTACCGCCGGATCATGGTCGATTCGATGGGCCGCCCGATCGAAGACTCTCGAGCGGTCCGGAGCACCCCCGGTGCCACGCTGGTCACGTCACTCGATGCCCGCGTCCAGGGGCTTGCCGAACGCCAGTTGGCCGAGGCCATCCGCGTCGCGCGCGGGACCAGGGACAAAGCGACCGGCCGGAACTTTGTCGCCGATTCCGGCGCGGTCGTGGTGATGGAAGCTCGGACCGGGCGGCTGGTGGCGATGGCCAGTCAGCCGACGTACGACCCGGGCGTCTGGGTCGGCGGCATCCGGCAAGGAGAACTCGACCGGCTGTACTCGGAGCAAGCCGGAACGCCGCTGCTGTCGCGGGCCACCCAAGGCCAGTTCGCGCCGGGATCGACGTGGAAGCCGTTCATGACCGCGGCGGCGCTCGCTCACGGTTACGGCCCGGATAGTCGGCTGAACTGTTCGTCGTCGGTCCGAGTGGGGAATCGCGAGTTCAGGAATTACGAATCGGGGGCGTACGGCTACATCGACTTCAAACAGGCGCTGGAGGTGTCGTGCAACACCTTCTTCTATCGCGTCGGCTATGACTACTGGAGGCGCTGGGGCAGCGATGCCGCCGACGTCACGGCCAAGGATCCGATGGTCGCCGAGGCCAAGCGGTTCGGGTTCGGCGCCGAGACCGGGGTCGATCTGCCGGGCGAAGCTGCCGGCAGGATCGCCGACAGACGGTGGAAGCGGGCCTACTACGAGGCGCGGAAGAGCTACTACTGCGAGGCCGCCGAACGAGCCGCGCGCGAAGAGCGCGGCGATTTCCAGGCGCGATTCGCGCGGGAGTTCTGTCTCGAGGGATATGCCTATCGGGCCGGCGACGCGGCGAACTTCTCGATCGGCCAGGGGGACACCGTGGTGACGCCGCTCCAGCTCGCCCGGGCCTATGCGGCGCTGGCGAACGGCGGCACGCTCTACGCGCCGCAGCTGGCCAAGGCGGTGGTCGGCCCCGAGGGCGACGTGCTGGCGGAGTTTGCGCCCCGCGCGCAGCGCAACCTCCGGCTGCCGGCACGGACCCGGGACTACATCGACGACGCGCTGCAAGGGGTGTCCCGGCGGGGGACCCTGGCGTGGCGAATGGGTGGCTTCCCGCTCGACGAGGTAACCGTGCGCGCCAAGACCGGATCGGCAGAGGTCTACGGCAAGCAGTCGACCTCCTGGGTAGCCTCCTACACCGAGGACTACGTCGTGGTGATGATGGTGTCCCAAGGAGGTACCGGGTCCGGCACCTCCGGCCCGGCGGTGCGCAAGCTGTGGGAGGGGCTCTACGGGGTCCGTGGCGACCGGGTCCGACCGGCCAGGTCGTTGATCCCGGGAGTGGTGACGACACCCGCCCTGCCGACGTTCGCCGAGGACGGCTCGATCCTCCCGCCGGTCCTCGCCGCCGAGCGGGGCCGGTCGTGAGAAGCCCGGCCCAGGCCCGGCAGCGCGGGACATCCAGCTCTGTCGGCACGCTCGACTGGTGGCTGCTGATCGCGGTCATCGGGTTGCTGGCCTTCGGCGCGGTCTTGGTCTGGTCGGCCGCGAGAGGGCAGGGAGTGGGAGCGATCTCCGGAGGGCTGTCCGGCACGGGATATCTTCCCCGACACGTGATCAACGTCGTGCTCGGCCTGGTTCTGCTCGCCGCCGTGGTCCGTACCGAGCAGCGGTGGATCCGGATCGGCGTGCCTCTCGGCTACTGGTTGACGGTGCTGCTGTTGGCGACGGCGCTGATCCTCGGGAGCAGCGTCAACGGCTCGCGAGCTTGGATCGAACTGGCCGGCTGGTCGGTGCAGCCGTCGGAGTTCGCGAAGCTGGCGGTGGTCTCGGGAGCCGGGCTGTGGATCCGAGAGCGTGGCTCGGCGCGGTGGCGGTCGGTCACGGTACGTGATCTGGGTGGCCTGTTGGCCCTGGCGGCGATTCCCGGGGCGTTGGTCATGATGCAGCCGGATCTCGGCACGCTCGTGGTGCTGCTCGTCACGATGGTCGGGGTGCTGGTGGCCGCGGGGGTGCCGGGGCGCTGGCTGGCGATCCTGGCCGGGACGGCCGGCTCTCTCGTGGCGTGCGCGATCGCGGTCGGCTGGCTGGCCGATTACCAGATGAACCGGTTCCTAGCCTTCGCGAATCCTGACCTGGACCCCAGGGGGGCCGGCTACAACACCGAGCAGGCGCGGATCGCGGTCGGCAACGGGGGACTGTTCGGCAAGGGCCTCTTCGAGGGGTCGCAGACCCGGGCCGGGTTCGTTCCGGAGCAGCGAACCGATTTCATCTTCACGGTCGCAGGCGAGGAACTTGGCTTGGTCGGGGCTGGGTTGATCGTCATTCTCCTTGGCGTGGTGGTCTGGCGTGCGCTGGTCATCGCGGCCGCCGCCGGCGATGCGTTCGGACGAATCACCGCTGCCGGTATCGCCTGTTGGTTCGGGTTCCAGTCCTTCCAGAACATCGGCATGTGCCTGGGCATCATGCCGGTCTCGGGCGTTCCCCTCCCGTTCGTGTCGTACGGGGGTTCCTCGATGTTCGCCTGCCTCCTCGCCGTCGGCCTGCTCCTCAGCATCGACCGCTCCTCCACCCGCGTTGACCCGGCAGTTATCTGGCCAGATTGGCGGCGTGTCGCGGTATAAGTGCCGGGTCAGTCCGCCGTCGTGGCCGAGTCCAGATGCCTTTGGGGTCGGGTACGGCGCCGAGAGCCTCTCCAGACAGCGGTGACCGCGATGACGCAGGACCCGACGAGCACGAAGGCCCAGGTCACCCCGCCCAATCCCAGCATCGGTGCACTCAGCACCAGCCCGACTGGCCGCAGTCCCTCGGCGATCGAGCCGGCGACTCCGAAGACGCGACCATGTCTTTCCGATGGCACGGAGCTCTGGAAGGTTGTCATCAGGGTCGTGTTGGCCACCGCGATCGCGACACCGGCGATCAGGAGGGACGCCGCGCTGGCGGCGTACGGCACCATGCCGACGACGCAGAGGCACATGCCCAGCGCGAACATCGGAGGCGCCACCGATCCCGTTGCCAGCCGGGATCCGGCCAGCGCGCCGACTAGGATGCCTGCCGAGATCATCGCCTGCAGGACGCCGAACGACTCGGCTCCCACCCGGAACTTGTCGACCGCCAGCGCGACGATGAGGATCGGGACCGGCGCGGCCACCATGTTCAGAGTTGCGGCGAGGCCCAGGAGGCCGCGGATCTCGCGATCGGCCAGGACGTCAGTCAGGACAGCACGGCCGGTGGTCCGAGTGCCGGCGGAGCCGCCGTCCGGAAGAGGAAGCTTCGTCGCCCAGATACAACACAGGGACCATGCGAAGGTCGCGGCGTCGATCGCCAGCACCCATTCGACCCCGAATGCGCCGATCAATAGGCCGCCGATCAGCGGACCGACCAAGCCGCCGACCGCCGAATTGGCCAGGTTGAGGCCGTTTGCCTGAGGCCGATCCTCATGGGGTACGACGCTCGGCACAGCCGCGGCATAGGCCGGATCGAAGATCGCGGTGCCGAGCGCGGAGACCGCGACGAGGGCACAAATCGACGTGCCGGAGGTGCTACCGGCCGAGACCAAGGCGGCCAACATCGTCGTGGTCAGGAGGCGGAGCAGGTCCGCGAGCAGGAGCAGGCGCCGTCGATCGTGACGATCGGCGAGCGCGCCCCCGAATGGCGAGCAGGCCACTACCGGCACGATCGCGCAGAGAGCAACCGCCACGAGAAGCGCGTTGCCCCCGGCATGGGATGCCCACCACAGCAGAGCCACGCGTTGCATGCCGTCACCGACGACCGAGGTGCTTTGTCCAGCCCAGAGCCAGCGGAAGTCGCGGGAAGTGCGAAGGATCATGTGGCGAGTCTCGGGTGAGCCATATTCGAATGGAATACTTGCTTTCGTGGAAGCTTCGACTAGCTCGCTCGAACTGCCGTCGTCGATGACCGAACGCGCCTGGCCGGATCACGTCGAGATCGTCGAGCCGAGCGCGGTGGCATTGCTCAGCAACCTGCGCGCGCTCCGCTACTTGAATCCCTTCCTGCGAGCGGCGCACAACTTGAGTAGCGCAGCCACCGCAATCGGACGGCCGCCGTCATCGGTCGCCTATTGGGTCCAGAAGCTGCTCGGCGAGGGGCTGATCGTCCAGCTAGGCGACATTCCCCGGGCAGGGCGGCCCATGCCGGTCTATCGGGCGGCCGCCAGGCAACTTCGGGTGCCCTTCGACCGCTTGCCGTTCGATAGCCGGGTGGCGTTGTTGGATGAGGGTCGGACCAGGGTGCTCCTTCGGTTTCTGGACGGGCTGGACGAGGCGATGGTCGGGTCCGCTGGATTCGCCCTCGAGTTCTCCGCGGTGGGCAAGAGGTCGGTGGTGGAACTGATCGAGCCGCCGGTCGAGAGTCGGCCGCGCAACTTCACCGATGCCTGGCTGAACCTGCGCCTGAGCGCTGCGGCGGCCAGGGAGCTCTGCGTCGAGTTGGAGGAGCTGTTGAAGAGGTACGCCGATCGCGGGGGCCCTGGTGAGTACGTCGTGCATGTCGGCATAGCCCCGGAGCCGAAGCATCCGTGGCGCTCGGCGAATGACCCTAGATGGCGGTCCTAGTCCTTCTTCAGCCCTGCTCCCTCGCATTGACCCCTTTCGCATCGGCCGGAGTTAGCTCGAACAAGTCTCCCGGGGCGCAATCGAGCGCGTCGCAGAGCGCGGTCAGGGTCGAGAATCGGATCGCCTTGGCGCGCTGATTCTTGAGGACACTGAGGTTGACGTTGGTGACTCCGATGGTCTCCGCGAGCGCGGTCAGGGTCATGCCGCGCTGCTCCAGAAGTGCGTCCAGACGGCAGACGACCCGGTGCGGTTCCTCGACCGGCATCAGACCAGGCCGTCCACGTCGTCTTGAAGCCGCTGGCCCTGGGCGAACGCCTCGGCGATCGCGCCGATCATCAATCCGGCGGCCATCACCGCGAGTGATCCACCGGTCACGAGTGCGAAGTCGTTGATCTGGGTCCCGGCGAGAGCGGTACCCACGACGGCGGCGTCGGCGTACCCGCCGAGCGGCAACACGAACCAGGGCGCCGCGAGCAGGATCAGGGCGATGATCCGTAGACCGCGAACGCTCGCCATCACGAAGGCGGTGCCACTTTGGATCCGAACGATCAGTCGGTAGAGCACCACGATCACGGCGACGACGGTCAGGGCTACGAACGCTTGCGGCAGCATGGTTGCGACCCAGACCGACGGTGCTGGGTCATCGATGGTCATCCGCGCCGTTCCGTCCCATGTCAGCTCGGCACCGGGGCGCGCGGTGATGGTCGGCGCCGCCAGCCGATTGACGACGATGTCGGCGGACCATTGCAGCGGGCGCCCCTGAGCCCAGCGCCAGGCAGGCGCTAGGAGCAGGACAACCGGCGTCGCGATCCCGGTCACCGCCAGCAGAGTTTTGGTGGCAAGGAAATCCCACCGGTCGAATGCCAGGCTCGCTGCTTTCATGAGCCGCTCCTATCGATGATCGTTATTATCGGAAAACAATAACAACGAATTTCGATATGTCAAGCGAGGTTGACCAGGCAGTTGCGCCTCGACACGCCGCCAATCTGGCCAGACAACTGCCGGGTCAACGATCGGGGAGAAGGTGACGTAGGCTAATTAGATGCCCGATGTAACGACCACTGCCGCGCGCCCCGAAGCGCGTGGGCGGACGGAGACCGAGGCCCCCGACTCGGTATTCGCGCGGTTGGAACCCAAGCTGGCATCGGTCCAAAAGCCGATCCAGTATGTCGGGGGAGAACTCAATTCGACTACCAAGGACTGGGACTGTGCTCCCGAGGGGCCTACGGTCCGCTGGGCCTTGATGTATCCCGATGCCTACGAAATCGGGTTACCCAACCAAGGCGTGGCGATCCTCTACGAGGTCCTCAACGAGCGGGAGTGGATCCTCGCGGAGCGCACCTACGCGGTGTGGCCGGACCTGGAGGCCGTGATGCGGGCCGGCGACGCTCAAGGGCCGATCCCGCAGTTCACCGTCGACTCGCACCGGCCGGTCGGCGCTTTCGACGTTTTCGGACTGAGCTTCGCCACCGAGCTCGGCTATACCAACATGCTGACCGCGCTCGACCTGGCGGGAATCCCGATCCGCGCCAAGGATCGCACCAGCCGGCATCCGCTGGTCATCGCGGGAGGCCATGCCGCGTTCAATCCGGAGCCGATCGCGCCGTTCATCGATGCCGCCGTCTTGGGTGACGGGGAAGAGATCGTGCTTGCCATCTCCGAGACTGTCCGGGACTGGAAGGCCACCGGACGGTTCGGCGGACGCCGGGAGTTACTTCGTCGGCTCGCGGTCGGCGGCGGCGTCTACGTGCCCGCGTTCTACGACGTGACCTACGCCGCGGACCATACGATCGAAGCGGTCGTCCCCAATACGCCCGGCATTCCGGACCGGGTCAGCAAGCACACCCTGATGGATCTCGACGCCTGGCCGTACCCCGCCAAGCCGCTCGTACCTCTTGCCGAGACCGTGCACGAACGCTTCTCGGTCGAGATCTTCCGGGGTTGCACCCGGGGCTGCCGCTTCTGCCAGGCCGGGATGATCACCCGCCCGGTGCGTGAGCGCTCGATCGGCACCATCGCGGACATGGTCGAGGTCGGGCTCGGCAAGTCCGGATTCGAGGAAGTGGGCCTGCTGTCGCTGTCCAGCGCCGACCATACCGAGATCGGTGATCTCGCGACGGGTCTCGCCGATCGGTACGACGGCAGCAACGTCTCCTTGTCGCTGCCGTCCACCCGCGTCGACGCCTTCAACGTGACGCTGGCCAACGAGTTCTCCCGTAACGGCCGGCGCTCGGGCCTGACCTTTGCGCCGGAGGGTGGCAGTGAGCGGATGCGGAAGGTGATCAACAAGATGGTCACCGAAGAGGATCTGATCCGTACCGTCGCGACGGCCTACTCCCAGGGATGGCGGCAGGTGAAGCTCTACTTCATGTGCGGGCTGCCGACCGAGACCGACGAGGACGTGTTGCAGATCGGCGAGCTGGCGAAGAAGGTGATTGCCAAGGGGCGAGAGGTCAGTGGTCGCAACGACATCCGGTGCACGGTGTCGATCGGCGGGTTCGTCCCGAAGCCGCACACGCCGTTCCAGTGGGCGGCCCAGCTCGATCACGAGACCACCGACGCTCGGCTGCGCAAGCTTCGCGACGCGGTCCGCGCGGACAAGCGTTTCGGCCGCGCGATCGGATTCCGCTATCACGACGGCCAACCCGGGATCATCGAGGGTCTGCTCTCGCGCGGTGACCGCCGGGTCGCCGAGGTCATCGAGGAGGTATGGCGGCGAGGCGGCCGATTCGACGGGTGGAGTGAGTACTTCTCCTTCGACCGCTGGGCCGACGCCTGCGCCGCGAGACTCAGCGGGGTGGATCTGGATTGGTTCACGACCCGCGAGCGTGACTACGACGAGGTGCTGCCCTGGGATCACCTGGACGCCGGCCTGGACAAGGACTGGCTCTGGGCCGACTGGGAGGAAGCGATCGATCCGGACTCGACTGCCGAGGTCGAGGACTGTCGGTGGACGCCCTGCTACGACTGCGGCGTCTGCCCGGAGATGGGTACCGAGACGCAGATCGGGCCGACCGGTCAGCGGTTGCTGCCCATCTCCGTGGTCTGAGGGGTGCGCACTAGACGAGTAATTCCAAGGGCTCCGGACGGCGTGAGATTTTTCCTTGCACCGAGCAGATGAGTAAGTGCGAGCGCGGGTCGTGCCGGAATGACGGAACTCGGCCTCTCGCGCTTCGGCGGCTACTATCTGACCTTGTTCAGCGAGCTGCTCGGGTATCGGATCTGTGGCAAGCGGCCAAAGTGCTGGGCACCGCAAGCCGCCCCGTCCCCCAGGATCGACTCCGGAAGGGCCTACGGGACAAGCCGGTGCTCACGACAAAGGCACGCTGCATGTCGTTGACAGCGATGCGTCCGCGGCGGGCCCATAGACGGATGCCAGGACGCACGCGAGTAGCACTGGCCCCACGCCAACATGTCTCGTTGCCAGTCAACCAGCAGTAGCTGCGCCGGCGGGTTGACGCGGCACTCGATCACGGCTCGACGGCTGAGGCGATCTCGATGAGGTTCGCGTCGTTGTCGAGTACATATGACGACATCTGCCCCCAGGGCTTCGTGACCGGTTCGCGTACGGGTATCGCGCCGGCTTCGACTGCCCGCGCGTACGACGCAGGGACGTCGTCGTAGACGAGTGTGACGTTTCCGGCAGGTCCAGCGTTTCGGGTGAGTTCGAGGCCGGTCGACTGCGCGGCGGTGGCGCGACCGCAGAGCGCGAGTGTCGTGGTGCCGGTTTCGAATTCAGTGTAGTCGCCTGATGGATGAGCGAAGCGCACAACGAGACCAAGAGCACGGGTGTAAAGCGCGGTGGCTGATGCGACGTCGTCGACGTACACCAGCACCCAGCCGAGAGTGGGTGAGTTCGGGGTCATGGGCCAACCGTTACACGCGTGTGCGACAGCATCATGTCGGAGTTTCGGCGAGAATTTCAGCATGCGACGAATCGAACGGCTCTATGCGATCAGCGATCGGTTGCGACGGGCCGCGCCCGCTATCGTGCCAGCCCACCAACTCGCGTCCGAGCTCGGCGTGACTCGCCGCACGATTGAGCGGGACCTCGCCACACTGCGCGCCGCAGGGGCGCCGTTGTTCGGGCAATCAGGCCGCGGCGGTGGATCCGGTTCGGTGGCCCGGGCCTCGAGTGTGGTCGCCGTGTTCGACGACGCCGAAGTGGTGGCTCTGGCAATCGCAACCCACCTCGCCGCTGATGCTCCGTACGCCACGGCCGGGCGCGCGGCGATCGGCAAGCTGCTGGACTCACTCGAAGATCCGCATCGACTGGCTGTCGAAGCCCTTCGCGAGCGACTCCGTGTGGCTCCACCCACCTCCAGCCGGGTGCGACCGCGAGTACGGTCGGTGCTCGAAGACTCCGTTCGCTCCCAGACTGTGGTCCGTCTCCGGTTTGTCGACCGCAATGGTGCCCGGACAACTCGATTGGTCGAGCCGGCCGGCTTCTACTCGACCGAAAGCGGTTGGTCCCTCGTCGCTTGGTGCCGGCTACGCGAGGGCGGCCGCCTCTTCCGCTTGGGTCAGGTGGAGCAGGCACACCAGACTCGCGAGCAGTTCGCGCCCCATAACATCGACGAAGTGCTCGGTTGGGTGCCCGTCCCCGGCGCTCGACCATAGGTCCGGATCTCGACGCGGACACGTAGCGGCAAACCTACGGTGCACCCGAGTCCAATCCCAGACCTAGACGAGTAATTCCAAGGGCTCTGAATCGCACTGGGTTAGTTGGAGTCTCCACCAGGCCCAGTGCGATTCACTCCGGACGGTCTGGAGGGCTTTTCCAGGCAGCGAGGGGTGCAGAGTCGGTGTTGTCTACCCAACGCGAACCTGGAGGCTCTCATGGACACCGACGCACTCGTCCTACGGTCACTGACCGAATACCATCACTGAACACCCCTTGGAATTTGTCATCTAGCCTGTGGGCATGACCCCGCCGACTCGATATCTCGGCGACGCCGAGCGCCGGGCTCGGGTCGCGAGACGACATGGGATCGATCCGGCGGCCAGGCTCTCCGATCCGGTCGCGGCCACCCGGGCCATGACGGTGCTGCATGCCACCGAACCGGCCACGGTCTATCTGTCGATGCAAGCGCGTGTCAACGGCTTGAGAGTCGAAGACGCGGACAGCGCGCTGTACGACGATCGGTCGCTGGTCAAGCAGTTGGCGATGCGACGCACGCTGTTCGTCTTCCCACGCGACCTGCTGCCGGCGGCCTGGGGGAGTGCGAGCGAGCGAATTGCCGGATCACTGGCGACCCGGCTGGCGAAAGACATCGAACTCGCCGGGCTGGCGGATGACGGCGTGGCCTGGCTGGCCGCGGCCCGGGTCGCGGTGCTGGCTCGACTCGCGGACGGCGCGGAACTGTCCGCGGTCGAACTCCGTGAGCAGGTGCCGGAGCTGACCGGGCGGATGGACCTGGCCCCGGGCAAGACCTACAACGTGAACACCAGTGTGTCCCCGCGGGTGTTGGGGCAGCTGGGCCTGGAACGACTGCTGGTTCGTGGGCGCAACGGCGGGCACTGGCGAGTCTCCCGGCCTCGGTGGACGCTGATGAGCACCTGGCTGGGGGAGGTGCCGGGGACGATGCAGGCGAGCGAGGGGTACGCCGAGCTGACCCGTCGATGGTTGCGAACCTTCGGCCCGGGCACGGCCGCGGACGTGCAATGGTGGCTCGGCGCGACTGCCGGAATCGTCAAGTCGGCGTTGGCCGACGTCGGTGCCGTGCCGGTTGC
Organism: Nocardioides sp.; assembly: GCA_051657705.1. Lineage (GTDB taxonomy): Bacteria > Actinomycetota > Actinomycetes > Propionibacteriales > Nocardioidaceae > Nocardioides. Next base: position 38,375 of record JBOFLE010000338.1, read on the forward strand.
CCTGGACGGCGATCGGACCGGATTCGTGTTGCCCGATGATCTGGAGCCGGTTGAACCCGTCGAGCCGTGGGCGGCGCTCCTGCCAGTACTGGACCCGACGGTGATGGGTTGGAAGGAACGCGGCTTTTTCCTCGGCGAGCACGCCCGGATGCTGTTCGACCGCAACGGAAACGCCGGTACGACCGCGTGGTGGGACGGCCGGATCGTCGGCTGCTGGGTCCAGGATGCGGACGGCGTGGTCCGCACGCACCTGCTCGAGCGACTGTCGGAGCCGGCCCGGTCGGCACTGGATGTCGAAGCCGCTCGGCTCACCGCGTGGCTGGAAGGGGTGCGCGTCGGCACGGTCTACCCCTCGCCCGCGATGAAGCAGGCATTAGCGACCTGAGCCACCCGTAGCGTTAACGGGGCCGGTCGCCCCGAGGGGCGCCAACTCGCACCATCCGGACCGACTCTCCGGGACGGAGCTGTGCCACCAGATCGAGATCGGCCGCGACCACGACCGCGATCACCGGATAGCCCCCCGTGGTCGGGTGGTCAGGGCCGAAGATGATGGGTTGTCCCGAGCTGGGCACCTGGACCGCGCCGAGCACCACCGGCTCCGGAGCCAGCTCGCCCGGGCGAGCACGAGTCAGCGCCGGACCGGTCAATCGCACTCCGACTCGGTCGCAGTCAGCGCTCACCGCGAACCGCGCGGTGACGAGCGCTTCGATCGCGTCGGCGGTGAACCAGTCGTCCCGCGGCCCGAGACCTATCCTCACCGTGGCGTCGGTGTCTGGGACTCGAGACCAGGCCGGACCGTTGGCAGGCAGGGGTCCGGCCGGCGGTCGACCAACGAGCAACACATCGCCGGCCGTGATTGGCATCGGGCCGATCCCGCTCAGGCTGTCGGTGCTGCGGGAGCCCAAGACGGGCGGTACGTCGAAGCCGCCCCGCACGGTGACATATCGCCGCAAGCCGTGGTCGGGCACACCGATCCGGATCTCGGTGCCGGCCGGCATGCTCAGCGCCTGGTGAGTCGCGACGGGGCGTGTGTCGCACCAGACCGGCCCCGGTGCGCCCGTCACCGCGATCGTGACGCTGGTGAGAGCGACCAGTCGGAGCCCACCCAGCACGAGCTCGATGCTGGCGGCGCTTTCGGCGTTGCCGACCAAGCGGTTGGCGAGGCGATGCTGGCGCAGGTCGAAGGCGCCCGATCGCCCCACTCCGAGCTCTCGGTATCCCCGGCGGCCCAGATCCTGGAAGGCCGCGTAGGGTCCGGTCTCGCGCACCCGGAGAGCGGGCCTGGTGGGCTTCTCCGGAGTGCCGCCGATCACTCGGTCACCCCGGTCCGTCCTCGTCGGTCTGGTGGACGAAACGTACCCGGCGGCCTGGCCGGATCAGCGCCGGCTCGGCTGCCTCGATTGCCCAGAGTACGGCCCGGGTGTGACCGAGCAGGTGCCAGCCGCCGGGTGAGGATCGCGGGTAGACCGCGCTGAACCTCTCGGCGATCGCCACCGAACCCGCCGGTACCCGGGTCCGGGGCACGGCGCGCCGCGGCACGTTCAGCGCCGGATCTCCTCCGACCAGGTAGGCGAAGCCTGCCGTGAACCCGCAGAACGCGGCCGTGTACTCCGGAGCGGAGTGCCGTCGGATCAGCTCGTCGGTGCTCATCCCCAGTGAGTCCGCCAGTGGTTCCAGGTCCGCGCCGTCGTAGCTGACCCGGATCGAGATCACCGGGCCCGATGGCGGCTCGACCGTGCTGACGGGTAGCTCGCGGACCCAGCCGATCACCTGCGCCGCGGTGACCTGATCCGGATCGAATTCCACCAGCAGCGTAGACATCGCCGGCACGACGTCGAGCAGTCCGGGGAACTCCTGGCTCGTCAGCCGCCGCTGCACGGTGAGTATCTCGGCCGAGGTCAGGCCGTCCAGCAGGACCGCGGACTCGCCGTACCGCAGAGCCTTCATCGCATAGTCCTATCAAGCCGAAACAGCACCCGAAAAAGCCACCCGAAACAGCACAGAGTACGTGCTCGGGTGACCTCTCGGCATGTATTTGTGACGCCTCGACGTGCATTTGTGACGCCTCGGCGGGCTAGGGTCTTCGGGTGCGCGAGCAACCCCAGCAGCAGCCGGCTCCGGTGCAGCGCTTGCGGGTCCGCTATGCCAAACGCGGTCGGCTTCGGTTCGCGAGCCATCGCGACTTCAGCCGGGCGTTCGAACGGGCATTGATGCGGTCGCGGATCCCGATGGCGTACTCCTCCGGATTCAACCCACATCCCCGGATCTCCTACGCCGGCGCGGCGCCTACCGGCTCCGCCAGCGAAGCGGAGTACCTCGAAATCGCGCTCGCCGAGGTCACCGACCCGGAGGAGGTGCGACGCCGCTTGAGCGAATCGCTGCCTCCCGGCCTGGACATCGTGCGGGTCGCCGAATCCGCCGGTGGCGGGCTGGCCGATCGGCTGGAAGCCAGTTGGTGGCACCTTGAGACCGACGCGCCGGTGCCCGCGGTAGCACTCGCGGTAGCGGCCTTCCTTCGCAGTGACTCGTGCCTGGTCGAGCGGATGACCAAGCGTGGCCTGCGCAGTTTCGACTGTCGCGCGGCCACACTGGCCCTGTCGGTGCGCCCGGGGTCCGTGGACCGAGGCGACCGCGGTGCCGCGTTGGACCTGCTGCTGCGTCACACCGTGCCGGCGGTGCGACCCGACGACGTACTGCGCGGGCTCGTGTCTTCAGGTCACCTGGAGCTGACCGATCCGGCCCTGCTGACCCGGGTTGCCCAGGGTCCGTTGAACGCGGAGCGGGCCGATGTGCTGGATCCTTTCGACGCCTAGGTTCCCGGGGCGCACTGTTCGTGTGTCATGATGGGCCCTAGGTCCACGGCCCCGAAACTCGCGGCCAGGACCCGATGACGTTCTTGCCGGACCGTCCGAAAGGTTCGGCGCAACAGACGAAGTTCGTTTGCCAGACCGCGACGCGGCCCGGAACGGTCGGTGACAGCGACCGTTCTGAGTTCACGGCCCAGCGACCGCGGGGGAAACGCTCCGGAGTCCGTTGACGCGCCCGTGCGGAGGCCGTCGTCGTCACCTACAGGCTTTGCGCCACCGGCTCTCTGCGGGTTCGCCTCGCGGACCGGTGGACCGACTGCCTTGGCATACCGTCGAGGCGCTAGGAGAGCACCGTGCTCGACGATCACGATCAATTGACAACAGTCCCGACCGCCGGCGAACCGGAGGCGGTGGCCCCGCTCTCGACAGCAGAAGTCGGGGAGACCACCACCACGAAGGCCGTCAAGAAGCCTGCCAAGAAGGCCGGCCGGAAGACGAGTCAGAAGACGAGCCAGAAGGCCAAGGACGGGTCGCCTCAGGGTGCGTCCGACCTCGCCGAGGAGCCCTCGGGCGAGGACGTCGAGGTCATGAGCGTCCGCAAGGTGAAGAAATCCGCGCCGAAGGCGTCCGGCAGGGCCAAGAAAACGGCGAACGGCGTGATGCCGACGGATCCGGGCGAGGAGGCAGCCGACAACGGAGCGGCCTCGGCGAGCACCGCGACCATGCTGTTGTTCCAGGCGCCCGCGAACGATCAGCCGGTGGTCGCCCGCGCCGAGCGTACGACGGATCCGGGTGAGGAGGACCCCGGCGACGACGTCGAGGACGACTCGGAGGCGATGACCGAGTCCGGCCGCCGCCGTCGGCGCCGCGGCGGGCGCCGACGACGCAAAGGGGCCGAGTCCGGCCCGGACGACGTGGCCGCCGAGGATGCCGACGGCGAGAGATCGTCCGGCGGGTCGGACGGCGACGGAGACGAGGCGGGCGAGGATGGTGCCGGCGAAGGCACGTCACGCCGGCGGCGCCGCCGCCGCCGAGCCGGCGACGACGGATCGGGCGAGTCGGACGATCCGAAGAACACGGTCACCAAGGTGCGTTCCCGTCGCAGCGCGGAGGACGAGATCACCGCGGTGGCCGGCTCGACTCGCCTGGAGGCCAAGAAGCAACGTCGGCGTGAGGGCCGCGAAGCGGGTCGGCGCCGGGCGCCGATCGTCAGCGAGGCCGAGTTTCTCGCGCGGCGGGAGTCCGTCGATCGGGTGATGGTGGTCCGCCAGCGCGGCGAACTGACCCAGATCGCCGTGTTGGAGGACCGCGTGCTGGTCGAGCACTACGTCGCTCGCGAGTCGCAGACCTCGCTCATCGGCAACGTCTACCTCGGACGGGTGCAGAACGTGCTTCCCTCGATGGAGGCGGCCTTCGTCGACATCGGCAAGGGCCGCAATGCCGTGCTGTACGCCGGTGAGGTGAACTGGCCCGCATTGGGTCACAAGGACGGTCAGCCGCGCAAGATCGAGTCGGTGCTGACCAGCGGGCAGTCGATTCTGGTCCAGGTCACCAAGGACCCGGTGGGTCACAAAGGGGCTCGGCTGACCAGTCAGATCAGCCTCGCCGGCCGGTTCCTGGTCTACGTCCCCGACGGCACCACGAGCGGGATCTCGCGCAAGCTTCCCGATACCGAGCGCGGCCGCCTCAAGACACTGCTGAAGGAGATCGTGCCCGACTCCGCGGGGGTGATCGTCCGCACCGCTGCCGAGGGCGCGAGCGAGCAGGAACTGACCCGGGACGTCGAGCGGCTCAAGGCGCGGTGGGAGGACATCGAGAAGAAGGCCAAGGGCAGTGCCCCGGCGTTGCTGTACGGCGAGCCTGACCTCACTCTCAAGGTGGTCCGCGATCTCTTCACGGAGGACTTCTCCAAGCTCGTCATCGAGGGCGACGATGCCTGGGAGACGGTGCGTGCCTATGTGGCTCACGTCGCCCCCGACTTGGAAGAGCGACTGGAGCGGTACGAGCCCAGGAACGATCAGGACGTGTTCTCCACGTACCGCGTCGACGAGCAGATCGCCAAAGGTCTCGACCGCAAGGTGTGGTTGCCCTCCGGTGGCTCGTTGATCATCGATCGCACCGAAGCCATGACGGTTGTCGACGTGAACACCGGGAAGTTCACCGGATCGGGTGGGAACCTGGAGGAGACCGTCACTCGCAACAACCTGGAAGCCGCCGACGAGATCGTGCGGCAGCTCCGGTTGCGAGACATCGGCGGGATCATCGTCATCGACTTCATCGATATGGTCCTGGAGTCGAACCGCGACCTGGTCCTGCGCCGGCTGGCCGAGTGCCTCGGCCGGGACCGCACGAGGCATCAGGTCGCGGAAGTGACGTCACTGGGTTTGGTGCAGATGACTCGCAAGCGCATCGGAACGGGCCTGGTGGAGGCGTTCAGCGAGACCTGTGAGCATTGCCAGGGCCGCGGTCTCCTGCTGCAGGACATGCCCGTCAGTCCGCGCTCGGCCGACGATGACCGGCGTTCGCGCCGGGGTCGCGGTCGGGGCCGAGGCGCCATCACGCCGGTAAAGCCGACTCCTCGCGACATCGCGGCCATGGCGCGCCCGGAGGCCGGGGAAGACGAGAGCGTCGGCGATCGTTCCACGGAGGGCGAGGACACGGCACCCGTCGAGACGTCAGCAGCGGTCTCACCGGATCCGGCCCACGAACCGACACCGGTGGGAGTCTCCGCCGCCGGAGACGACCCCGCGCCCGTGGGGGTGGAGCCGTCGGTCGCCGGCGACCCCACGGCGGGTGATGCCGGCTCTTCGGCAGTCGGCACTGGCGCCACGGTGGTGGTGAAGACCCGCCGCCGGTCGGCGCGTCGCCCCGCCGGCCCGCCGTCGGTAGCCGATCGCGGTGTCGTCACCGATACCGAGTTGCCGACCCTGTTCTCGGATCCGGCCGGCTCGGCGGAGCCGGAGCCCGCGGAGTCGGTGCGCGCGGAGTCGGATGAGGTGCGCGAGGGGACCGCCGAGCAGCCCCAGGTCGACCATGTCCGGTGAAGCGCAAGGGGCCCCGCAAACGCCAGAGACTCGGTGCGGGCGCGCTCGCTTTGCCGTCGCAGATCGGCAGCCGTAGGATAGGGCGCTGGTGCGTCGAAGTCAGCCGCGACCGGCGACGAGGGGCATCCCGACTCTTCAGTAATTTTCTTATTTCCCGTCAGGAGCGTGACTGAGCCGTGTACGCGATCGTGCGCAGTGGTAGCAAGCAGCAAAAGGTCGTCGTCGGCGATGTCATCCAGATCGACAAGACGGACTCCGAGGTGGGTGCGTCGATCACGCTGCCGGTGGTGATGGTGGTCGATGGCGAGAGCTTGACAGCGACCGGGCTCGGCAAGGGACTGGCCAAGGCCTCGGTGACGGCCGAGGTGCTCGGCGCGGCCAAGGGTCCCAAGATCGTGATCCAGAAGTTCAAGAACAAGACCGGATACAAGAAGCGCCAGGGGCACCGCCAGAAGTACACCCAGGTCAAAGTCACCCAGATCACCGTCTGAGACAACCCGAGTCCGAAGGAACCGACATGGCACACAAGAAGGGCGCGGCCTCGACCAAGAACGGCCGCGATTCGAATAGCCAGCGCCTGGGCGTCAAGCGCTTCGGGGGCCAGGTGGTCAACGCCGGCGAGATCCTGGTCCGTCAGCGCGGAACTCACTTCCACCCGGGCTCGGGCGTCGGCCGTGGAGGGGACGACACACTGTTCGCCTTGATCGAAGGTGCGGTCGAGTTCGGCACCCGGCGTGGTCGCCGGGTCGTGAACATCGTTCCCCAGGCCTGACCACAGCTCCCGGTCCGGGGGCTCCCTCCTACGAGAGAACGGCGATGGCGGTCCCGACGTTCGTCGATAGCGTCGTGCTGCAGGTGACCGCCGGTCGTGGCGGCAACGGCGTGGCTTCGGTCCACCGGGAGAAGTTCAAGCCCCTCGGCGGACCCGATGGCGGCAACGGAGGCCGTGGTGGATCGGTGATTCTCCGAGTGGATGCCGACCTGACCACCCTGATCGACTATCACCACAGCCCGCACCGCCGCGCGGAGGCCGGCGGCCACGGCGGGGGCGCCCACCGCAGCGGCGCTCGTGGCGCCGACCTGGTGTTGCCCGTGCCCGATGGCACCGTGGTGACCGAGCGCGGCGGCACGATTCTCGCCGACCTCATCGGAGCCGGCACCGAACTGATCGTCGCGGAAGGTGGCCGCGGCGGCTTGGGCAACGCGGCGCTCGCATCCGCCCGACGGAAGGCGCCGGGCTTCGCGCTGCTGGGTGAGCCCGGGGAGGACCGGCAGATCGGCCTCGAACTCAAGGTCGTGGCCGACATCGGCCTGGTCGGCTTTCCCAGCGCCGGGAAGTCGTCTCTGATCGCGGCGATGTCGCGGGCGCGGCCCAAGATCGCGGACTATCCGTTCACGACGCTGGTCCCGAATCTGGGTGTCGTGCGTGCCGGTGATGTGACCTTCACCGTGGCCGACGTACCGGGACTGATCGCGGGTGCCGCCGAAGGCCGTGGCCTGGGGCACGAGTTCTTGCGGCACATCGAACGTTGTGCGGCGATCGTGCACGTCATCGACACGGCGACCATGGAACCCGGGCGCAACCCCGTGGAGGACCTGGACATCATCGAAGCCGAGCTCCGCTCCTACGGCGGCCTCGACGAGCGCCCTCGGCTGATCGCGCTGAACAAGACAGACGTGCCCGACGGCCGGGAGATCGCCGAGATGGTCACCGACGAACTGCGTGGGCGTGGGTGGCCGGTGCACGCCGTGTCGGCAGCATCCGGTGCCGGCCTTCGCGACCTGGCGTTCGCGATGTCCGAGGTGGTCGGGCGGTCCCGGCGGGACCGTCCCGCGAGTGAGCCCACCAGGATCGTGCTCAGGCCGAAGGCGGCTGACGCCGCCGCCTCCGAGTTCTCGGTCAGTTCGAGCCCGGAAGGCTGGCGGGTCAGAGGTGAGAAGCCCGAGCGGTGGGTGCGACAGACGGACTTCAGCAACGACGAGGCGGTCGGCTATCTCGCCGACCGCCTCAACAGGCTCGGCGTCGAGACCCGACTGTCCGAACTCGGTGCCAGCGAGGGGGACGCGGTGTTGATCGGCGAACCGGGCAACGAGGTGGTCTTCGACTTCAAGCCCGGACTCGACGCGGGAGCCGAGGCGCTGGGCCAGCCGCGCGGGCAGCGAGGTGCCGACGACCGGTTCACCGAAGAGCGGCCGGCCGCTCGGCGGCGGCGCGCGATCGATGAGCGAATGCCGGATCGGGGTGCCCACGAAACTCGGGCCGATGTCGCTCGTCAGCTCGATGGGAAGAGTCCGGCGGGCCGGGAACCGGATCGCGAAGCGGAGGAGTGACGGTGAGCGATGCGAGAGAGCGCGTCGGTCCGGGGTGGTTCGCGGAGTGTGCGGGTGCGCTCGAACTGCGAGCGGAGGAGTGACGGTGAGCGGCGAGGTGGTTCGGGCCTCGGTCCTGGCGGCACGACGCGTGGTGGTCAAGGTCGGCTCCTCCTCGCTGACGACCGCGGCCGGCGGTCTCGACGAGGCTCGGGTGCGGGCCCTGGTCGGGGTGCTGGCGGGCGCTCGCCGGGGCGGCGTCGAAGTGGTGTTGGTCTCTTCCGGTGCCATCGCGGCCGGGCTTGCCCCGCTCGGCATGCGCCGCCGTCCTCGGGCGCTCGCGGCCCAGCAGGCGGCCGCGTCGGTCGGCCAAGGCATCCTGGTCCATCGCTACACCGAGGAACTGGCCAGGCACTCGGTCACCGCCGGACAGGTGTTGCTCACCGTCGACGACGTGACCCGGCGTTCGCACTACCGGAACGCCACTCAGGCATTCGGCAAGCTGCTGGAGCTCGGGGTACTGCCGGTCGTGAACGAGAACGACACCGTCGCGACGGACGAGATCCGATTCGGTGACAACGATCGGCTGGCCGCCCTCGTCGCCCACCTGGTCCATGCGGATCTGCTCGTGATGTTGTCGGATGTCGAGGGGTTGTACGACGCCGACCCGGCCACGCCGGGGGCCTCGCTCATCGGAGAGGTCGACGCTGGCGCGGACCTTAGCCGGCTCAAGATCGGCAAGGTCGGCGTCGCGGGCCTCGGCAGCGGCGGAATGCAGACCAAGGTGGAAGCGGCGCGCATCGCCACCGGCGCCGGCATCCCGGTGGTGCTGACCTCGGCCGGCCAGGCATCGGCGGCGCTGGCCGGCAAACCGGTAGGCACGTTGTTCACACCGACGGGGAAGCGGCGCCCCACTCGGTTGCTGTGGCTGGCGCACGCGACCGAGGCCAAGGGCGCGTTGCAGTTGGATGCCGGCGCGGTCCGAGCCGTCGTGGATCGCCGCGCCTCCTTGCTGGCGGCGGGAATCACCGGGGTGCGCGGCGGCTTCGAGGCGGGCGACCCGGTGGACTTGGTCGATCCGTCCGACCGAGCCGTGGCCCGCGGACTGGTGAACTTCGACGCGGGCGAGATTCCGGCGCTGCTCGGCCGGTCTTCGCACGAGCTGAAGAGAGAGCTGGGCCCGGCATACGAGCGCGAGGTCATTCACCGCGACGATCTAGTCATCCTGTGAGCGAAGCGAGAGAGCGCATCGGCCCGCAGGCTCCTACCAGCCGCCGGCCTGCGCTCGAACTGCGAGCGAGAAAGTGATGCAGCGAAGCGAGAGAGCGCATCGGCCCGCAGACTCCCACGGCCGCCAGCCTGCGCTCGAACTGCGAGTTCACGAGGTGGACCCTGTGAGTCAGCCCTCGACCGTCGTGCGGACCCCGTAGGCTTGGAAGGCCATGTCATCGATGTCACCTTCCACCTCCACGGGTGTCGCCACTCGTGCTCCCGCCCCAGCCGACCTGGGCGCGGTCTACCTCGATCACGCGGCAACCACGCCCATGTTGCCGGTCGCCATCGATGCGATGACCGGGCAACTGGGAGGTGTCGGCAACCCGAGTTCGCTGCATGCTTCCGGGCGCGGCGCGCGGCGCGTGGTGGAGGAGTCGCGGGAGCGAGTCGCCCAAGCCCTCGGTTGCCGGCCCGGCGAGGTGGTGTTCACGTCGGGTGGCACCGAAGCGGATAACCTCGCGATCAAAGGCATCTTCTGGGCCAGACGTGCCGAGGACTCCCGTCGAACCCGGATCCTGACCACCGCGGTGGAACACCATGCCGTCCTCGATCCGCTCGAGTGGCTGGATCACGACGAAGGCGCCCGAGTCGAGTTGCTGCCCGTCGATGGCCGCGGGCGGCTGTCGATCGAGGCAGTCAAGGAGAGCGTGACGGCCGATCCCGAGTCGGTGGCGCTGATCACGGTGATGTGGGCCAACAACGAGGTCGGGACGATCCAGCCCATCGCCGATGTGGTGGCCATCGCGGCCGAGTACGGCATTCCGGTCCACACCGACGCGGTGCAGGCGGTCGGCAACCTGCCGGTGCATTTCACCGCCTCCGGGGTCGACGCGCTAGCCCTGGCCGGGCACAAGGTCGGGGGTCCGTTCGGCATCGGCGCGCTGGTGGTACGGCGTGAGATAGCCGTCACCCCGCTGATCCACGGCGGCGGGCAGGAACGCGAAGTACGAAGTGGCACCATCGACACCCCCGCGATCGCCGGATTGGCGGCGGCGGTCGAGTGGTCGGTTCGTCATCAGCCGGAGCACGCGGCGCGCATCAGCGCACTGCGGGACCGGCTGGTCGACGAGGTCAGGGGCGAAGTTCCGGACGCGGTGTACAACGGCGACCCGGTCGATCGGCTGCCCGGCAACGCTCACCTGAACTTTCCCGGTTGTGAAGGGGACTCGCTGTTGATGCTCCTCGACGCGCGGGGCATCGAGTGCTCCACCGGCTCGGCCTGTTCGGCCGGCGTGCCGCGTCCGTCGCACGTGTTGCTGGCGATGGGTAGTGCCGAGGAATTCGCGCGAAGCTCCTTGCGGTTCTCGCTCGGGCACACCTCGACGGACGCCGATATCGATACGTTGGTCAGCGCCATCGGGCCGGTGGTGGAACGTGCCCGTGCCTCGGTCCGCAAGGGCCGGTCGTCATGATCGTGAGGGTGTGCCGGTGAGGGTCCTGGCCGCGATGTCCGGCGGCGTCGACTCGGCGGTCGCCGCGGCCCGCGCGGCCGAGGCCGGCCACGACGTCACCGGCATCCATCTGGCGCTCTCGCGCAACCCGAAGTCCTACCGCACCGGTGCTCGGGGTTGCTGCACGATCGAGGATGCCAACGATGCCCGCCGGGCCGCCGACGTCATCGGGATCCCGTTCTACGTCTGGGATCTCTCCGAGCGCTTCCACCAGGACGTGGTGGAGAACTTCATGAGCGAGTACGCCGCCGGCCGCACCCCCAACCCGTGTTTGCGGTGCAACGAGAAGATCAAATTCGCCGCGGTCCTGGACCGCGCGCTCGGGCTGGGCTTCGACGCCGTGGCGACCGGTCACTACGCACGCTTGCGAACCGGGTCCGATTCGATGATCGAGATGCACCGGGCGCACGACGCTGCCAAGGACCAGTCCTACGTGCTGGGGGTTCTCACCCAGGACCAGTTGGCGCACTCGCTCTTCCCGCTCGGAGACTCGACCAAGGAGGCGGTGCGCGCGGAGGCCGCGCAGCGCGGGCTGCTGGTGGCCGACAAGCCGGACAGTCACGACATCTGCTTCGTCGCCGACGGTGACACCGCCGGATGGTTGCGCGAGAAACTGGCGGAACGGGCGCCCAACCACGGTGGCGACATCGTCGACGACGCGACGGGGGAGGTGCTGGGGACCCACCAAGGGACCTATGGATTCACCATCGGACAACGCAAAGGGCTGCGACTCGGCGTGCCGGCGGCGGACGGCAAACCACGTTTCGTTCTCGATATCGAGCCGGTCTCCGGCACGGTGCGGGTCGGCCCGCGCGAGGAGCTGACCATCGACCGGATCACCGCGGTCGATCCGCTGTGGTGCGGCGCGGCGCCCTCCGCCCCGCTGCGGGCCACGGTCCAGTTGCGAGCTCACGGCGAGGAACACCGCGGGGTGGTGACCGTGCATCCGGAGCACGTCTCGATCCGGCTCTACGATCCCGCTCAGGGAATTGCGCCCGGACAGTCTGCGGTCGTCTACGACGGCACCCGCGTGGTGGGCTCCGCGATCATCAGCGCCACCGCGCGGAGCGCGGCGCTGGAACCGGTCGGCTGAGGTGTTCGCCACCGGGATCGGCTCCCTGCCGGGAGCTGACGCCGACGCGTATACGGCGGCGGTTCGGCTGGTTCTCGACGAGCTGGCCGACCCTCCGCAGCTCCCGCACGTGCCCGAGCTGCCCGGTCGCGGCCCTGGGGCCGCGATGGTCGGCCGGACTCTTTCGATGCTCGACCTCGGCGCTGACCTGCAGCCGGCCGGTTGGCGGCTGACCGACCATCCGGGCATCGACCTGCGCCGGTCGCGGTCTCTACTGGCGCAGGATCTCGACGCGCTCGAGGAGCAAGCCCAAGGACACCGGGCGTCCTACGCCGGTCCGTTCAAGGTCCAGGTGGCCGGTCCGTGGACGCTGGCGGCGTCGGTGGAGAAGCCGCGCGGTGATCGCGTCCTGGCTGACTTCGGGGCCCGTCGGGACCTGGCGCAGGCTCTCGCCGAGGGGGTCGTCGCGCACATCGGCGATGTGCGGCGCCGCTTGCCGGGGGTGAGTGAGCTCGTGTTGCAGGTCGACGAACCGCTCCTGCCGGCGGTGCTTGCGGGCCGGCTGCCGACCGCTTCCGGACTGCACCGGCATCGGAGTGTGGACGCCGCCACCGCGTCCGGGGCGCTGACCTGGCTGACCGAGGCCGTCGATGCGGTGGCCGATGTCGTGCCGGTAGCGCACTGTTGCGCGCCCGAGGCGCCGATCCGACTGCTGCGCGGCGCGGGCTTCCGAGGGATCGCGGTCGATCTGGCTCTGGCCGACGCCGCGGCGTACGACGCGCTCGCGGAGGCGTTGGACGCCGGTGACCGGGTGGTGCTGGGCGTGGTGCCGACTCATGCGCCGGCCGGACTGCCGGCCGAGGGCGTCGTGATCGAGCGAGTGCGGCGCTGGCTGGACATGCTCGGGCTGGACCTGGCCGAGTGCGGCGATCAGCTCGGGATCTCGCCGGCCTGCGGCCTGGCCGGTGGCGACCCGACCTGGGCGAGGAACGCGTTGCGGATGTGTAAGGCCGTTGCCCGGAACCTGGCGGGGTGTCGCTGTCCCGTCCTTTAATAGCGGTCGACCCGTCTCAAAGTAGCTACTTTGAGACGGGTC
>JBOFLE010000339.1:0-15540 GCA_051657705.1 Nocardioides sp.
TGGGGGCTCCGACTCGGAGAAGATCTCGGCTGTTCGAGTCCAATGCGCTCGGTCAGGACGACACCTCGGGCCATGAGCTTTCGCGCCGATCAGTGAGTGAGACCGGTTCGCCTCGGCACAGCCGCCAGGGCCAGGGTGACCTCAGGTGACCTCAGGCAACCGGAGGTACGCCGTGACGACCGGCGTCATGCCGCGCGCCTCGTAGAAGCGCCGCGCGCGATCGTTGCCGGTCAGTGTCTTGATCCAGATCGCACCCGCACCCAGCTCCGAGAGCCTGGCCTCGGCCCGGTCGAGCAGCCTGGTGCCGAGACCGGTGCCTCGCTCGTCGGGTACCACGACCAGCGTTTCGATCTCACCCATCAGGTCGCCGGTGTCCCACGTGTCGTCCGGGCCCTCGATCACATGCGCCAGCACGTAGCCCACCGCCCGCTCGTCCCGATAGGCCACCATCGCGAACGTGCGCGAGTCGGCGAACAACCGCTCGTACAGTGCGCGCCGGGCCGGCCAGGACCGATCCCGGTCGATGACCGGCAGGCCGCCTCCGCCGACCTCGGCATGGTGATCGAACAGGGTCAACCAGAGCGGCTCAAGGGTGTCGATCAGGTCGTGCCCGCCGAGGACGATCCGGATCTTCTCGTCGACCTGTTCGGCTTTCATCGCGTGATCATATTCAGGCACCCACTCCGGTCCGGCAACTAGGACGAGGCGTTCACGACAGACCGGGTACCCTCGGAACAACAGTTCACCCTTAGCGGGGACCTTCCTGTTGATCTCGGCCCCCTCTCGCGGCCGACCGGAAAGCCACCTCTGAGCACTACTCAAGGATGTGGCATGCCCGCACCGACCCTTCCCACCCTCTCCCCGACCAAGGGCGCCGAGGCCCCGAGCGACGACCAGCGACCCGGTGCCGTGGTCTACTGCGAGGGCAACTTCGCCGCCATCGACGGCAAGACCGCCAACGGCCTGGTCCGCAGCAGCGAGCGGTACCGCATCGTCGCCGTGATCGACAGCACCCACGCCGGCCGCGACGCCGGCCAGGTCCTCGACGGAGTCGACGCGGGCATCCCGGTGGTCGCGTCCCTGGCCGAGGTCCTGGTCGATCGCACTGCTCCCCAGCTGTTCATCTTCGGCCTGGCACCACTGTCAGGGCTCATGTCCCGACCGGACCGAGCCGCGGTCCTGGAGGCCATCCTGGCCGGCTTGGACATCGTGTCCGGGCTGCACGAGTTCCTCAACGAGGATCCGGAGATCTCGGCGGCCGCGGCCACCCGCGGCGTCACCCTGCTCGACGTACGCCGACCGCGAGCGACCAAGGACCTGCGGATGTTCGACGGCGCCATCCACGCCGTCGAATCCGTGCGGATCGCGATTCTGGGCACCGACGGCGCCATTGGCAAACGCACCACCTCGACCATCCTCACGCGCAGCCTCAACGAGGCCGGCATTCACGCGGTGATGGTCGGCACGGGCCAGACCGGGTTGATCCAAGGCGCCGCGTACGGCGTCGCGCTGGACGCCATCCCGGCCCAGTTCGGCGTGGGCGAGCTCGAAGGGGCCGTGGTGAAGGCCTGGGACGAGACGCGTCCCGACGTGATCGTGATCGAGGGCCAGGGGGCGCTCAGCCATCCGGCCTACCTCAGCTCCACCGTGATCCTCCGGGCCAGCCGGCCCCATGCGGTGATCCTGCAACACGCACCCGGACGCCGGGTACTCAGCGACTACCCGGCCGTCCCGATGCCGACTCCGGACAGCGAACGGATGCTGATCGAACAGTTCGGCAAGACTCGCGTCATCGGCATCACGATCAACCACGAGAACCTAACCGAGGACGGCGTCACGGCCGTCGCCGGAGAGTACGCCGACACCCTCGGCCTGCCGGCCACCGATCCGTTGTGGGGCGAACCCGGCGCACTCGTCGCCATGGTCACCGCCGCGTTCCCGCACCTGCTTTCCCCGGAGAGCCGCGTCGTCGCGTGATCAGCCCTCGCGTCGAGATCGACCTGGGCAAGATCGAATACAACACTCGGACGCTGGCGATCCTGATGACCCGGCGCGGCATCGGCGTCACCGGCATCACCAAAGGTGCCCTGGGCTTTCCCGCCGTCGCCGAGGCGATGGTCACGGGCGGGCTCACCCGCCTCGGCGACTCCCGGATCGCCAATCTGGAGCGGATTCGCAAGGCCGGGATCCACCTACCACTGATGCTCACTCGCTCTCCGACGCCGGACGAATGCGAGCGGGTGGTGGCCTGCGCCGACATCACCCTGGTGAGTGAACTTGATCTCGCCTATGCCCTGTCGGCGGCGGCACGCAAGCGCGGACTCACCCACCGGATCGTCGTGATGGTGGAGCTCGGCGACCTTCGCGAGGGGGTGCTGCCCGGGGGCCTGATGGAGCTGGCCAGGAGGATCGACCTGCTCGGGCACGTGTCCCTGGCCGGGATCGGGACGAACCTGGCCTGCCGCAACGGCGTCGTCCCGTCGGCGAGGCACATGAGCATCCTGGGCGATCTGGCCGGGACGATACGTCGGGAGCTGTCGCTGCCGCTGCCGCTCATCTCGGGCGGCAACTCGGCCAACCTGGCGTGGGCCTTCGCCGAAGACGATCGCGACCTGCCGAAGACACACGCGATCACCGACCTCCGGCTGGGCGAGGCCATTCTCCTGGGCACCGACCCGGTCAGCGGGGTACCCATACCCGGCTTGCACGATGACGCGTTCACCCTGGTGGCCTCGGTCATCGAGTCGCTCCGCAAGCCGAGCAAACCCTGGGGCGAGCGGTCCCGGACTCCCTTCGGCGAAGTCACGGAGGCGACAGACGTCGGGCCGATCGTGCAGACGCTGTTGAACATCGGCCGTCAGGACGTGGATCCCGATGGGCTCATGCCGCCGCGCGGGATCGCCCTGCTGGGCGCCAGCAGCGATCATCTGGCCGTGCGGACACCCGGTCGGCTGTCACCGGGCACCGAGGTCCGGTTCGGCATGAACTACTCAGCACTCCTGCGTGCGATGACCTCGCCGTACGTCGCCCGGCAGATCTCCGCCGATGCCCTGCCCGCTTAGCCGTCCAGCGGGCCGAGATCCGGGCGCATCGGGTGCTTTGGATGTGGCCGCGTCGCTACCAAGGGACGGGTCGACCGCTACTTCGGGACGGGTCGGCGGCTAGGCGGCGACAGGGGCGGGGTCGCGGCGCACCCGGCGGACCCGTGGCGGGTTGGCCGCCTCCCGGGCTTCACGGACCTTGCGGCCCTCGCGGGCCAGCAACGCGATGGCCGCCCGACGGGTGCGCTTGTCGGCCGTCGAGATCTTGTAGAGCTTCACCAGTTGCGAGCCCACGTTGCGCCGGGTCGTGGTGTCCAGCCAGCCGTTGGGCAGCGACAGTCGGAACACCCGATGCCACGCGGAGTACACCTGCGGCAGCAGCGGCCGCGCACAGTAGGTGAGGTCGTACTTCTCGAACAGCTCTCGCACCAGCGGCGCGATCTCGGCGTACCGGTTGCTCGGCAGGTCCGGGAACAGGTGGTGCTCGATCTGGTGCGACAGGTTCCCGGTCATGACGTGCATCAGCCGGGAGCCGGAGATGTTGGCCGAGCCGAGCATCTGCCGGACATACCACTCGCCCTTGGTCTCGCCTTCGATCGAGCGCTTCTCGAACGTCTCGACGCCCTCGGGGAAGTGGCCGCACATGATCACCGAGTGCGCCCACACGTTGCGGACGACGTTCGCGACCACGTTGGCGCCGAGGGTGTGCAGGAACGACGGTCCCGACAGCAAGGGGTGCACCAGGTAGTCCTTGGCGGCCTGCCTGCGGATCTTCTTCAACACCACCTTGGAGTTGGCGCGGAACGTCGGATCGTCGAGCTGCTTCCTCTTCGCCTTCGCGCCCAGCTCGAGGTCGTACGCCGCGATGCCGTACTCGAAGATCAGCGCGTTGATGAAGTTCCACAACGGCTGGGCCAGGTGGCCGGGTGCCCAGGGCTGATCCTCGTCGGCCCGGAAGATCCCGTAGCCGAGGTCGTTGTCCTTCCCGATCACGTTCGTGTAGTTGTGGTGCACCTCGTTGTGCGCGTGCTTCCACTGCGCGGCCGGCGAGGCCGAGTCCCACTCCCAGGTCGTCGAGTGGATCTTCGGATCGCGCATCCAGTCCCACTGCCCGTGCAACACGTTGTGGCCGATCTCCATGTTCTCCAGGATCTTGGCCACGCTCAGCCCGGCGGTCCCGGCCAGCCAGGCCGGCGGGAACAAGCTGAACAGCAACACCGCCCGGGACCCGAGCTCCAGGTAGCGCTGAGTCGTGATCATGCCGCGGATGTACGCCGCGTCGGACGCCCCCCGCTCGTCGAGGAAACGCTGCCGGATGGCATCGAGCTCGCGCCCCAACTCCTCGATGTCGTCCGCGGTCAGGTGCGCGATCGGGTTGTCCGACTTCTTCTGGATGGCGGTCATGGGATTCCTTCCGGAACGGATCGGGTGGTCGGTGTTGGTCAGTGTTCGAGCCGGCACGCGCCGGCGGCGGCGGAGATGCAGGTCTGGATGTGCACGACGTCGGCGGTCGCCGTACTCTCCGGGGCGATCGTCACGGTGCCGTCGCGCAGGTCCCGGACGACGCCTTCGCGCAGCGGGAGGACGCAGCCGAAGCAGATGCCCATGCGGCATCCGCTGGGCATCAGCACGCCCGCCGCCTCCGCGGCGTCCAGGATCGGCGTCGCCCCGTCGGCGGTCACCACCGTGCCGTCGTCGAACTCGACGGTGCCGCCCTGGCCGGCGACCAGCCGCGTGCTGCGGAACCTCTCGATGAACAGCGGCAGGCCGCGCCGGCCGTGGTGGTCGGTCAGGTCCGCCAGCAGTCCGGCCGGCCCGCAGGCGAAGGTGATCCGGTCCGCAAGATCAGGCACCAGTGTCGCGAGGTCGGCGATGTCGAGGACCCCGTGCGTGTCGTCGTACCGCGCGATCAACCGGATGGCACCCGCCGCGTCGAGGGCCCGCAGGTCGCGGCGGAAGATCGAGTCGGGTTCGGTGGGCGCCACGTGGACCACGACGATGTCGTAGCCCGGGTCGTACGCCGGCCGGCCGGGCGCGCGATTGCCCGGGAAGAGATTGCCCGGAAACAGATTGCCTGGGAAAAGATTGCGGAGCATGCCGATGACCGGGGTGATCCCGGAGCCCGCGGTGACGAACAGCAGCCTGCTCCCGGCCCGGTCCGTCGGCAGGACGAACTCACCAGCGGCCTGTTCGAGGTGCACCAGAGTGCCCGGACGGGCGCGATGCACCAGATAGGTGCTCACCAGGCCGTCGGGCACCGCCTTGACGGTGATGGAGATCCGGCCGTCGGCGCGCGGACCGTGCGTCAGCGAGTAGGCCCGCCACTGGCGCACGCCGTCGATGTCGACCCCCAGCCGCAGGTACTGGCCGGGCAGGTGCCCGGCCCAGTCGGCGCCCGGCTTGATGACCAGGGTGGCTGCCTGCTCCGTCTCGGCGACGATCGACTCGACTCGGCCTCGCAACGGCGCGCCGGAGCGCAGCGGCGCGAACAGGTCGAGGTAGTCCGCGGGCAGCAGCGGCGTGGTGGCGGCTTCGGCCAGCCTGGCCAGGCGAGCGCTCCGGCTCCCTGACGCGAGAGTGCTCTTCAGTGCGGGGGGACTCACCTTGCCCACTGTGCCTGAGGTTGATGTGTAAAATCATGACCATGCCGAGTGAAAATCCGAGCATATTTTATTCACCGAGGATAAATGTCTGAGATCGATCGCGATGGATCGACGCCCTCCGCTTCCCGGGTGCTCACCCTGGATCCGGAACTCACGGGCCTGCTCGCCGAGAGACTCCGCGAGGTCGCCGGAGATACGGTGGCGGCGATCATGGGGGAGGTCCCCGCCTATGCCGGCGCCCTGAGCGGGCGGATGGGCGAGAACATCGAGGACGCCGTCGCGATGGCGCTGGCCGGCTTTCTCAGGCTGGCGACCCGTGGACCGGCCGAGGACCCGGCCACCCCGCTGGCCCCCGCCCTCGAGGGTGCCTACGAGCTCGGCCGGGGCGAGGCCCGCAACGGCCGTTCCGTTGACGCGCTGTTGGCGGCCTACCGGGTCGGCGCCCGGGTGTCCTGGCGCGAGTTGTCGGCGACCGCCGTGGCGGCCGGAGTGCCGGCCCCGGTGCTGGCGGACTTCGCCGAACTGGTCTTCGCCTATATCGATGCGCTGTCCGCGTCCAGCGTGGCCGGCCACACCGATGAGCTGGCGAGCAGCGACCGGGTACGCGAGCGAGCGCTCGCGCGGCTGGCGGCCGGTCTTCTGCGCGCGGAGCCGGCCGACGTCCTCAAGGCCGCGAGCGAACGAGCCGGTTGGGCGGTGCCGCGCACGCTGACCGCCGTGATCCTCCCCGAGGCCCAGGTGCGGCCCGCGCTCGGCGCGCTCGACCCCAGGACCCTGCAGGCCACCGAGGAGTGGGGGGACCTGACCGAGAACCTGGCCGTCCTCCTGGTGCCCGACGCGCACGGCGTGGGCCGGCGGTCGCTGCTCCGGACGCTTGCCGGCCGATCGGCGGTAGTGGGCCCGGACCGCCCGTGGCAGGAGGTCAGCGGCTCCTATCGACGAGCGCTCCGCGCCCTACGGCTGTCCGGCCACCTGTCCGGTCACCCACCGGGCGACTCGCGACCCGTCGACACCGAGGAACATCTGGTCGAGCTCGTGCTGCATGCCGACCCCGAGGCGCTGTCGGATCTGCGGGCACAGGTGCTCGCCCCGCTGGCCGGCCTGAAAGAGGCCACCCGGGACAAGCTGGTCGAGACGCTTCGCGCCTGGTTGTCGCATCACGGGCGTCGCGACGACGTGGCAGCCGCGTTGTACGTGCATCCGCAGACCGTGCGGTACCGGATGGGACAGGTGCGAGACCGATACGGCGACGCACTCGACGACCCCCGCACCCTGGTGCGGTTCACGGTGGCCCTGGGCCTGCCACCGGGCCTGCCGCGGAATCCGGAGTAGCCGATCCGGCAGCCCGGAGATCACCGACGATCAGGCGAGATCGCACGTCGACGAGCGTCGCAGGTCCCGGCGGGCGTCGGCATAGGCCTGCAGGTTCGGCAGGGCCGTGCTCAGCGACTTCTCCCACATCTGCTGGGCCATCTCGTCGCCGAACTCGCCCTCGGCATGCGCCGCCATGTTGGCCAGGTGCCGTTCCCAGTCGCCGAACGCGTCCTTGCCGGCCGCCAGGGTGCCTCGGGCCGTGTCGAGCCAGTTCATACACGAACGTACTCCGGGCTGATCCTCCGGCATCGCCGCGCAGCCACCCTTCACCTCTCGGTAGGCCGCCAGGGCGGCGTCTCGTCGAGCGAGATCGGCCGGACCGCGCAGCCTGGTCGCCTTGTACCGAGCCTTCTTCTCCTCCTCGTCGATGTCGCCGTCGAGCCAGGCCTGGCGGGCCGCCACGTGTCCGCGCCAATTCGCCACGCCGAGGCGGTATGCCCGGGCCACCCCGGATGTTGCTTGGAGCTCGGCCTGGCAGGCGGCCTTCGCCTCCGCGCCGGAGGGCTCTCGGCTCTCTTCGGCCCCGTCGTTTCCCGGGCTGGTCGCCGAGTTCACCGACGTCGTCCCCGTCTCGGTGGTACCGGACGAGGCATCGTCTCGATCCGCGCCGAGCCCCAGCGCGAGCGACAAGCCGAGCACCACCGCCACCGGAAGCGCCGCGAACAGCCACCAGATCTCGACTCGCCGCTGACTCTCCTCGGACCTTCTCTTGCTCATTCGAGTTAACCCCCCTGCCACGCGCCGGGTCACGTCCGCGAGCCGGCCTTCGTTTCGCGGCCCTGGCGTCTCCCCCACGTCAGGACGGCGTGTCCAAATTGTCAGTCAAGCACGGATGCCCGTGTCATCACATCCACCGATATCCCCACAGTGGGCTATCGGCACTAGCCCGACCGGCAGTAGCTTGAGGCCCGTGACCGGCGCGCAGGAACCACCGCCGCACCGACCATCATGGGGGATCATCTGCCCGGAGCACGACGGCCGACGGAGCACCAGCGA
Organism: Nocardioides sp.; assembly: GCA_051657705.1. Lineage (GTDB taxonomy): Bacteria > Actinomycetota > Actinomycetes > Propionibacteriales > Nocardioidaceae > Nocardioides. The sequence continues at coordinate 8,015 of JBOFLE010000339.1, forward strand.
CTACGGCCGTCGGGTGATCGCCGCCGCGGTCGACGCGGCAGCCCCGGCAACCGGCCCATCGGCAGTGCCGCGCGATCAGCGCCGGCGACCCGGTCGGCCGTGGCACCGGGAGTACGTCGAGGCCTTCCGACGGGCGGTCGCCGCCGGGCTTGCCGCGCCGGAACTCGCCGAGTCGATCGCGGCCGGCGGACTGAGCGAGGCACATCGGCGGGCACGTTTCGCCGACGACCTCGGCGAACGCCCCCTGTCGTCGGTGCCGCACACCCAGGGTGGCAGCGGTTTGGTTGCCGAATCCATCGTCGGGGTCGGGCCGGCGCTGCGCGAACTGGTCGTGCCCTACGGCGACCGGCACCTCCGGGGCGACGCGCTCCGCGCCCAACTGGCGCGCTGGGTATCGGCCGGCACCATGGAGCAGTCGGCCGCGGTCTCCCTGGAGGCCGTGCTCGCCAACCCGGACTGGCTGCGGCTCCCCGGGTGGACCGTGACCTGCCTCGGCGCCGGCGCCGAGACCGGGCCGCTCGGTCCCCTGTTGAGCTGGGGGGCACGCGTGCTCGCCGTCGACGTGCCGGAACCGTGGATCTGGCGCCGGCTGGCGAGCGCGGCCCGCGAGTCCGGGGGGCAGCTCGACTTTCCCTGCCGGGTCGGCGGCGGCGAGGTGACCGGACGAGCCGGTGTCGATCTGCGGCTGGAGTGGCCCGCGGTCGCGGCCTGGTTGCTGGAGCGGGCCCCGGATGCCGGTTCGGAGAGTGGGGCGAAGGACGGTGTCGTTATCGGCAACTACGGCTACGCCGACGGCTGGGCACACGTAGCGCTTACCCTCGCCGCGGACCGGGTGGCCGTCGCGCTGCGGGACGCCGGCATCGCGGTCGCCACGGCCCACCTGGCGACGCCGACCGACGTCTTCGCGGTGCCCCCGGAGGTGGTGACCGCCTCGCGAACCGCCTTCGGACGCCGCGGACCGCTCGTCCGGCTCGCCCGCCGGGCCAGCGGCGGCCGGCTGCTGGGCCCCCAGTATCCGGATGGGGAGACACCCGGCCTGCACGACGCACTGGTGATCCAGCAAGGGCCCAACTACGCGCTCGCCAAACGCCTCCAGCGATGGCGAGCGGCCGTGGACCGCGCGGCGGGGCACTCGGCGTCGCTGAACGTCGCGCCGCCGACCGGGACCCGCTCGGTGCTGAAGAACCGAGCGCTGGCGGCGGCCTACGGCGGCGCCGCCCGGTTCGGCGTCGAGGTTTTCGAGCCGGCCACCACCCGGGCACTGATGGCGGCCTTGCTCGTCCATGACCTGATGGCCCAGGACCAGGCACCGCCGAAGCGGTTCGCCCACCCCTGGGAAGCGGAGGCCGACCAGGCCGTGCACGGCGGGCTGTGGCGCGCGGCGTACGCTCCTCGTAGCGCCCTCGGGCTCGCCGCCCTCGCCGGGCTGCCGGGCGCTGTCGAATCGTCGCGGCGCTGAGGTCCCCGGGCGCCCGGCCAACCGCGACCCGCCGTGCTACCCGCGAAGGATAGATATGCGAGACCCTCGTCGCTCCGTTCACGCGCCGGCCATCGAACCGGTGGAGCCACCCGCACGACGCGCGGTGGACAACAGGCTGATCTCGCTGATCGTGACGCCCGGCCGGTCCTGGTTGATCGCGCTGGTGATGGCCGCGATCGGGACCGCACTGCTGGTCGGGCTCGGCCAGGCCGAGCGGGTGGCCGGACCGACGGACAGCCTGCCCGACGACGCCGACAGCACCACCGTGGCCGCGCTGAGCGAGGAACTGCCGGAGGCATCCGGCAGTTCCGCGATCGTGGTGTTCAGCGTCGAGGACTCCGCGGCGGCGAAGCTGGACCAACGAACCGTCGAGACGCTCGACCGGCTCGTCGCGGACCTGGCTCCGGGCGGCCTGGTGGTCTCCGAGGACGGCACCGCCGCGTTCGGGGTGGTACCGGTGCGGGAGAACGGCGCCGAGGAGATCGCCGAGGTGGTCGACGAGGTCCGCGCCACGGTCGACGACGTGCCCGACGGGATCACCGCCCAAGTCACCGGACCGGCCGGGATCCAGGCGGACCTGGCCGCCGTGTTCGAGGGCGCGGACGTTCGGCTGCTGGCGTCGACCGCGGGCGTGGTCGCGCTGCTGCTGCTGATCACCTACCGCAGCCCGCTGCTCTGGATCGTCCCGCTGTCGGTGGTCGGGCTCGCCGATCAAGTGGCCGCGGTGCTGGCCACCCGGGTCCTCCGGGCCTTCGACATGTCCTGGGACGAGTCGACCGTCGGCATCCTGTCGGTGCTGGTGTTCGGCGCGGGCACCGACTACGCGCTGTTGCTGATCTCCCGGTACCGAGACGAGCTGAAGGTCTTCGAGAACCGGTACGACGCGATGCGAACGGCGCTTCGAGGCACCGCCGAGGCAGTCATCTCCAGCTCCACCACCGTGTTCGTCGGGCTGCTCACCCTGCTGTTGTCGCTGTTCGCGTCGAACCGCTCGCTGGGGCTGGCGTGTGCCGTCGGCGTGGGAGTCGCCGCGGTCTTCGTGCTCACGCTGCTGCCGGCCTTCCTGGTGCTCTTCGGCCGCTGGATCTTCTGGCCGCTGACGCCTCGGGTGGGCCAGCCGACCCTGACCGAGAGCCGCTCGCTGTGGCGCCGTATCGGCGAAGCCGTGAGCCGACGGCCCGGCCTCTTCGTGATCGGCACCGTCGTCCTGCTGGCCGCGCTGTCGGCCGGGGTGACCCAGATCAGGTCCGGCCTGTCCCAGTCGGACCAGTTCCTGGAGAAGCCCGAGGCCATCGCCGGCGCCGAACGGCTGGCCGAGTCCTTCCCGGCGGGCGCGGCCGATCCGGCGATCGTCCTCACCCGGGCCGACCTGGCGACCGCCGTGGCCTCCACCGCCCAGAAGGTCGACGGGGTCAGCGCCGCTCAGGTGACGGCCCGCGGCAACGGGCTCGCGCGCATCGACGTGCCGCTGACGGCCGAGCCCGGCTCGGCGGAGGAGAGGGAGGGCATCGCCGCGCTGCGGTCCGGGCTCGCCGAGTACGACGATACCTACGTCGGCGGGACCGCGGCCCTGGCGATCGATGCGGACGCCGCCGCCGAGCGGGACCGGCTGCTGTTGATCCCGGCGATCCTGGCGCTGGTCCTGATCGCGCTCATGCTGCTGCTGCGCTCGTTCGTCGCGCCGCTGATCCTGGTCGCCACCGTGGTCGGCACCTATTTCGCCAGCCTCGGGCTGGCCTGGTGGCTGTTCACCGGGGTGTTCGGCTTCGAGCGACTCGATGTCGGCGTGCCGCTGCTGGCCTTCCTCTTCGGTGTCGCGTTGGGGGTGGACTACAACATCTTCCTGGTCAGCCGCGCCGCCGAGGAGGCCGCGGGCCGCGACGCCCGGGAAGGGATGCTGCGCGGGCTCACCGCGACCGGCGGCGTGATCACCAGCGCCGGCATCCTGCTGGCCGCGGTGTTCGCGGTGCTCGGCGTGCTTCCGCTGGTGGTGCTGGCCCAGTTGGGCGCGGTGATCTGCATCGGCGTGCTCCTCGACACCCTCGTCGTGCGCACCGTGCTGGTGCCCGCGATCGCGATCAAGATGGGCGAGAAGTTCTGGTGGCCGCGGCGGGTCTCGGGCCCGGCCTGAGCTCCCCGCCGACCCGTCCCGTAGTAGCGGCCGACCCGTCCCTCAGTGCGGTCTCAGCATCGGCCGGACCCGGGCACGGGCATCGTGGATGCGCGCCTTCGTGGTGCCCAGCGGGGTGTCGAGCAACCGGGCGATCTCGTCGTAGGGCAGTCCGTAGACATCGCGCAGGACCAACGGCTCGACCAGCCGCGGGTGCGTCTTCTCGAGTTCGTCGAGGGCGTCGAGCAGATCCAGCCGGGTGCCCGCGATCACGCTGGTCGTGCGCGGATCGGGGCGCTCGCGCACCTCGTCGACCGGCGCCGCCTGCCGGACCAGTCGCCGGTAGGTGGACCGGGCCGCGTTGAGCGCGACCACATGCATCCAGGTGGTGAACCGGCCCTGGCCGGCGAACTGATGCAGCTTGGTCGCCACCGCCAGCAACGCCTCCTGACAGGCGTCCTCGGCGTCCGAGCTGTAGGGCAGCACCCCATGGCAGATCGCCAGGGTGCGCGGTCGCACGGCCCTGAGCAACGCGTCGAGCGCGGACTCGTCACCGTCCTTGGCCCTCGCGGCCAAGGCGTCGATCTCGTCCGGACCAGGTGGTTCGCTCACCCGTGCAACATAATGCACTCGTGTCAGTCCCGAAGAGCATCGGCCGCTACCTCGTCCGGCGGCGGCTGGGCGCCGGTGCGTTCGCCACCGTGTGGCTGGCCTACGACGAGCAACTCGACTCGCCCGTGGCGATCAAGGTACTGGCCGACAACTGGGCCGCGGACGACCACGTCCGGCGCAGGTTCCTCGAGGAGGGCAGATTCCTGCGTCGCGTGGAGTCTCCGCACGTGGTCGCGGTGTACGACGCGGGGGAACTCGAGGACGGTCGCCCCTACCTGGTGATGACCTACGCCGACGGCGGGACCCTGGCCGACCGGTTGGCCGGCGACCAGCCGCCCGTCTCGCGAGCCGACACCGCCCGGATCATCACGCAGGTGGCGGCCGGGCTCGACACCCTGCATCGGCACGCGGTGCTGCACCGCGACGTCAAGCCCGCCAACGTCCTATTCCGGACCGGTCCGGAGGGCATGCGGGCGATGGTCGGCGACCTCGGTCTGGGCAAGGCATTGGACGCCACGTCGAAGCTGACCATGATCGGCGGGACCCCGGCTTTCGTGGCCCCGGAGCAGGCGATGGGAGAACGGCTGGACCCCCGGACCGATCAGTACTCGTTGGCGGCGGTGGCCTACCGACTGCTGGCCGGCAGACCGCCGTATCCCTACGTCGCGATCGGCGACACCATCGCGAAGGAACCACCCCCCGAGGTGGCCGGCCTCAGCCCGGCCGCACAGGCGGTCATCGCCCGCGCGCTGAGCAGAGGCCGGACCGAGCGCTGGCCGGACATCCTCGGCTTTGCCACCGCGCTCGACGCCGAGCTGACCGCGGATTCCGGCAATGGCATCGGGTCCACGACATCCGAAGCACCGCCGGGAGCCGCATTCGAGCTCGGCGAGCGCACGGCGTTGGCATCGCGCGCGCCGGCCACGCTCAACCAGTCTTCGGGCCAGTCTCCGGGCCATTCTTCGGGGCCGGCGATGGAGACGCTCGCACCGGATCGCCGAGGAGTGTCCGCCCCGGCTGTCCTCCTTGCCGCCCTCCTGGCCCTGGGCGGCGGCGGCGTCGCCGGCTACACCTGGCCGGACTCCGAGCCGGCCATGAAGACCTTGATCGATGACAGCGGCACGCTCGAGGTCACGGTCCCGGAGACCTGGCTGACGCAGGTAGCGGAGAGCACCTGGGCTCCCGCGGAGTCGAGAGGCACCTTCCCCGCCCTCGCGGCCGGTTCCGGCCCGGGATGGCGCGAGAACGGGTCGGAGGAGTCGGGCGTGTTTCTCACCACGGTCCCCATCGAGGACGTCGACAGCGACCTGCCGGGGCATCCGGCCTGTCAGGAAGTCTCGACGGAGAGGTCGGATGGCGACACGCCCGCCGACAGCTACACGGAGATCTCCAGGCGTTGCCCCGGCGTGATCGTCGAACATGTGAAGACGTTGACGAAGGACCGGGTGCTGTGGGTCCAGGTACGCGCCGACGACGTCCGGACCGCGCGCCGCGTACTGGACTCGGTCTCCGGATCGAGTTGACGAGGCTTCGCGAACCTAGCCCGGCGGCGCGACGCTGTCGGTGATCCGGCGAACCAGGTCCTTCATGCCGTCGAGATCGGCCCTGCGACCGGTGCCGGCGATCTCCGCCTGGGCCGTGTCGGAGTCACCGGAAGTCCACGAGATGACCTGGTACCGACGGTATGCCCTGTCGTCGAGATAGCTGAACAGGAGCGTGTCCGGGCCGCTTCCTTCCTCCCTTCGATATCCCCGCCGTTCGGCGACGAGCTTCTCGAAGTTCGTCCTCAGCTCTTCCGGGGAGTTGCCCAGATAGCCGACGCCGCGCGCGCGCACGAAGTAGAGCTCGTCGACGTAGTCCGGCGGCACCCATTTCGTCTCGATGATGCCCCGGGGGCTGGCCAGTGGGATCGCCGTCCATCCGGCCGGGGCGGTGAGCCGGAAGAGCACGGGATCGCCCACGGTGGTCGGCGCGAGTTCGAACTCGCCGGACAGCGGCAGCCCGGGCACGTCCGGCTGCTCCGATGGAAGGGCCTCCTGCGGTTGGGCCGGAGACTGCGCGACAATCGGACCGGGGTCGATCGACCTGGTCTCCACCTCCGGCGGCCGGTCGGCCAACCAGCCGGAGGCCGCGCCGAGGCCGAGACATCCGGCGACCAGCACGCCGGCAACCCCCCGATTCATGGCCGCCACCCTAGCGTTGGTCGTGGCCCCGCCCGTGACGGCCGCCGGCCGGGGCCAACTCGTCGACCCGGGCCATCGCCTGGATCGGGCCGACCCGGGCGAGCAGGTCCCGGGCCGCCACGAAGGTGGCGCGGAATCGCGGGTCGGCCGCCAGCACGGCGGGAAAGACCTCGCGGAAGTCCACGAAGGCACCGGGGTCGGAGAGCGCCGCCTCGGCCGCCCGGCGCGGACGCTCGCCCGCGGCGTCGAACGCCTGCTCGGCCCGCGGGATCTCGGTCAGGTAGGCCGACCAGCCGGCCAGCGCCAGGCATCCTCGGTGGATCGGACCCCCGCTCGCGACGTTGGCGGCGATCGCCGGGATCAGGAACGTCGGGAACTTCGCGGTGCCGTCGATGCAGAGCCGGGCGACCTGATCCCGAACGCCGGTGTTGGCGAAGCGTTCCAGCACCACGTCGATGTAGTCCACGCCGGGGTGACCGGCGATCTCGGTCAGCGTCGGCAGGTTCTCCTCGTGTAGCAGCCTCGTCAGATACTCGCGGACGACCGGGGCGGCCAGACCCTCGTCGACGTAGACGATGCCGGCCAACGCACAGAGATAGGCCATCGAGGAGTGCGCGGCATTCAACAGCCGGAGCTTGTACAGCTCCCACGAACCCACGTCGTCGGTGAACAGAGCGCCCGCCCGGTGCCAGTCCGGGCGGCCCGCGACGAACCGATCCTGCACCACCCATTGTCGGAACGGCTCGCCCACCACCGGCCAGGCGTCGACCAGCCCGTGGGTGGTGAGCAGCCACTCCCGGTCGGCGTCGGTGGTCTGCGGGGTGATCCGGTCCACCATCGTGTGGGGAAAGCCGCACTCGGTGTCCAGCCAGGCCGCCAGCCCGGGAGCTCGGCGATCGGCCGCCGCCGCGAAGGCCCGGCGAGCGATGTCGCCGTTGCCCGGCACGTTGTCGCACGACAGGATCGTGAGCCCGTCGGCGCCACGCCGCCGACGGAGTTCCAACCCGTCGACCAGGGTGTCGATGGTGGTCCGCTGATCGGCCGCGGACGGTTCGGCATAGCCCGCCTCGGTGATGGTGAGCGACATGATCGCGGTGACCGGATCGGCGATCGCCTCGTGTGCCAGCGCGGCCTTGTCGGC
>JBOFLE010000340.1:0-1114 GCA_051657705.1 Nocardioides sp.
ACGCTCGCAAGCGTGGGAACACTGCCTCAGTACCGGCGCCGCGGGTTGGCGCGAGCAACGATCAGCGCGGGACTACCGACGGTCGATCACAGCAGACTCGCGGCCTGGCTCGAAACCGACACCGACACGAACGTCGAGCTGTACCGCTCTCTCGGCTTCGAAGTCACTGCTCCAATCGCGCGAACGGACAACGGACCTGAAGCCTGGGCGATGGTACGGCCGGCATACGGAGAACCAGATGAAGCGCGTGGCGGACACGGACAGGTCAGTCGGTCAGTGAGGTAGACCCGCCGCGTACGTCGAGTTCACCACGGGCGGCCTCGTAGAACCGGTCGCGGGCGATCCCCGCCTCCGTGAAGGCGGCTCGATATCGCTCTGCCGCGCCGTCGGCCGGGTCCGCAAGCACCTCGTGAAGGCTCACCGCGCAGTCTTGCCACCGGCGAGCGGCCGCCGCGGTCGGGTGAGATCCGATGAGAAGCACCTGCTCGACCAGGGTCGTTCGACGGTCCTGCTCCGCGACCAAGCGCGTCAACCCCTCGGCGGGACTCAGCGGCGGAGCGCCGTCGCGGTAGCCGAGTTCGCTGGCGATCCGGTCGCAGGTCCGGATCTCGGTCTTGATCGCCGCCGCGAACTCGAAGTAGGCCCGCACCCGGATCTCGTCCCACCGCGTCAACCGCCGTTCCCGCCGCGCTCGCCAGTCCGTCAAGCTCGACCCGACAAACCCCAGCAACGCCCCCAACGCCACCCCGGCCAGGGGCAACCACTCGTCCGCCATGGGGGCAATCCTGGCCTACTCGGACCGCTGGCTCGTCCCGCCGCACCGGGCTCAGTCGAGGGCAGGTACGACGTACTCGCGGACGAGCTCCTGCGGGCGGGCGAACTCCTCGTCGGGGGTGGCCGGGTCCCGGGTCATCACGACGACCGTGTCCTGCCGGGGCAGGACGATGATGAACTGCCCTCCCCTGCCATGCGCGCCGTAGTACGGCCCGTCGCCGTCGATCCACCAGGAATAGCCGTAGTAGAGGTCCCACGGCTCGAGCGGCTCCGGCACCTCGAAGGCCCGGCTCGTCGAGGCGGTGACCCACCCTTCCGGCAGCAGGCGCCGACCGTTCCA
>JBOFLE010000341.1:0-4966 GCA_051657705.1 Nocardioides sp.
TCCGGTATGCCTCGGCGCGCGCAAAGACGCCCACCACCGTCACCACTCGGGCGTCGCAGTCGATCCGGTACAGCACGCGATAGGTGCCGCGACGTGCACTGAAGCGGTCGTCCAGCGGGGGCCGGAGGCGCTTTCCCACCCGAAGGGGGTTCTCGAGCAGCGCGCCGACGACGAATTCGTATGCCGCCACCGCGACCGGCTCGGGCAGTAGCTCGGAGAGTTGGCGGCGTGCGGTGGGCGCGATGACCAACTCGTAGCCGGCGTCGGTCACGCAGTGGCTCGTCTGGTCCGCATGGCTTCGTCCAGCGCGGTGCGGTCTTCGCCCTCGCCGCGCGCCAACTCACTGTCGGCCTGGCCCAGTGCGGCCAGCGCGGCCGGATCGGCCAGGATCGCGATGGTCTCTTCCAAAACTTCCAGATCCTCCACCGCCAGCAACACGGCGGCGGGCCGACCGTGCACGGTCACGGTGATCCGTTCGTGCTCTGCCCGTGCACGTGCCACCAGTTCCGACAGGTGGGCTTTGGCCTCGGCGACGGACTTGGTCTCATTCATGGTCATAAGTATGACCAAATATTGCATCGGCGACAACTGCGTGCACCAACTGACGAGGACTGCGACGGACCCCCGGATCAGGTGGAACCGCGTTCGCCCGCTCGCTGCGGCCTCGGCGGTGAACTAGCCTGAGAGTAGGTCGGTCCGGCGCCCATGGACGACGGAGCGGGCATGAGGAAGGAGTCGACGATGGAGCCGATCGCGCCGCCGCCCAGAGCGCCGGGCGACGGGGACTGGATCGGCCGGAACCGGACGCTGGTCAAGGCGGCGGCGGTGGTGTGCGGGGTGATCGGCGTCCTGATGAACCTCGTCCACGAGGGCGGCCGGCGGTCGGTGCTGAGCATGGTGGTCGGCACCGGATTCCTGCTTGTCGCGGTGTTGGCCTGGAACGCCCCTCGGCGAGTCCCGCGGCCCCCCAAGTATCCGGACCGGTTCGACAAGCGCGATTGATCGGTCGTCACCAGACGAACGGCCCGGCCATCAGTTCACTGCCGGTAATCTCCAGTCCGTCGTGGTGACTGCGTACGACACACGACATGGAATGTTCCCCGGCCTCCCGGAAGAGCGATCCCACTTGCTGGGCGAGGTAGTGCGCGGCGCCGAGCGAACCGATGGCGTGCAGACCGGCGATATGAACGATGGTCTGCCTGCGGCCGTGATGCCGGGCGACGTAGGCCAGATCTGACTGTTCCGGAGGGCTCTGGTCGGACGGTGAGCCGTGCCGCTTGCCCGACTGCGTCTCCCTGATCCACCACAGCCCGTCCGCCTCGATGACGCGCAAGGCGGGGTCCTGGCCGATGAGCCGCGTCGCCACGGGTGCGGATTTCGGGCCGCAGATGACCACGGCATCGGAGTCCGGCAGATCGCCGAGGTCGGGTTCGATCCGGAACCGGTTGAGGGAGAATCCCAAACCGCTCAGCAGCCGCTCCAGATGATCGGCGGCATCCGCGTCCTCTGCCGCGATGACGGGCTGCTCGCGGTCGGCCACGTGGTACCGATAGGGCGTCCCGACCGTGATCGGACCGGTACCGAAGAATGCCCGCTCCGGCTGAGGTGCGCGAGTCCGGATCTGGGTTACCCGACCCTTGGTGATGCCCAGCTCGGCAGCGATCTCGGTGTAGCTCATTCCGCGCTCTCGGTGGGCGGACTCAATGGCCTCTCGTCGCAGGCGGGCGAGTTCGGCGGCTCGCTGCTGGTATTTAGTCAGTAGCTCGGTCGCGCGTCTGGCGCGACGGACCGGGTCGGACTCATGCCGCACAGCATGGAAGTCCTCCTCGTCTGACACGCCAAGAGTTTAGGCGCCTTGACATCTCCTGGCGCGAGGCATAGCGTTGTTTAGCCTACCTAAACAACTGATTGCCAATGCTACGTCGTTGGTTTAGGTTACCTAAACAAGAGGAGAGGCCCGATGAGAGATCGCATAGTTTCGGAGCATCAGATGGTGACGACGGGAGTTCTCGTCCAGGTTGCCGGATGGATATCTGTGGTGTCTGCAGTGTTTGCCCCCGCTCGCCTGACCACGCCCCAGGCCCTCCGATGACTGGATCGATGGATGGCGCAGTCGCTCGCCGCGAGGTTTTCGACTCCTATCGGAACCTGCGACGGATCGAGATCAAGGGTGCGGTGCTCCGCAAGGACTTCGGTGATTCAGCAACCGCTCGTATCCGACTGGCCTACTGGCGTCGCGTGCACCACCGCCCGGCTGCTAATCGATTCGATCGGGCACTGCTCGCTCTTGAGGCCTACCGTTCCCGGCGTGATCCGGGCTCAGGTGGCCGAGAGTTCCTTGACGAGTGCCGAGACATCCTCCGGAGAGCCCGCGAGGTCTGATCGCCCTAAATCCAGCGGCGGAACCAGATCCGGTCGGTCCACTGATCGTGGGTCAGCAGGCCGTCGGTCCAGATCGGCCAGAACCAGGCGAAGTTGATCAGCACCAGCACCAGGAACGACCCGGCCACGATCACGCCGACGGTCCGCCGGGACGAGGGCCGGGCGGCCGGGCCCAGGAGTTTCCCGATCGTCAGCGTGATCGCGAGGATCGTGAAGGGGAGGATGGCGATCGCGTAGAAGATGAAGATCGGCCGGTCGTCGTAACGGAACCACGGCAGCCAGGTGGAGGCCACCCCCACCACGCAGAGCCCGAATCGCCAGTCGCGGGCACCCAGCCACGCGAGGATCGCGTACAGCAGGCACAGCGCGCCGACCCACCAGATGACCGGAGTGCCGATGAGCAGGACCTGCCGCAGGCAGTCCGATCCCGGTGGCGCCCGGCAGCCCTGCTCGCCGGGTTGGATGCCGGTCTCCGCGTTCACGCCCACCGGGCGATTCATCAGCAACCAGCCCCGGGGCTTGGAGCCGTAAGTGTGCGAGCTGTCGTCGAGGAAGTGGGCATGGAAGACGAACGCGTCGCGGTGATAATGCGCCAGTGAGCGAAGGGACTGGACGACCTCGCCGACACCGGTCGCGTCGGGTTCGCTCGCGGTCGGCCACGGGTCGCCGCCGTCGTACTGCGTGTACTGCGTGTCGGAGAGGGTGCGCTCGTACTCGTTCGCATGGAGCAGCCAGCCGGTCCAGCTCACGCCGTACACCAGCGCGGCGACTCCGACGAGCTGGACGAAAGTCGGGATGCCGTCGGCGACCGCGGAGGCGAGCCAGGGGCGTCGTACGCCGAAGCTGCGGCGCGCCCCCGCGCTCCAGGCCCACACCAGCAGGCCGAACGCGGCCAGCGGCAGCAACGCCGTCCACTTGGTGCCGATGGCCAACCCGAAGCTGATCCCGCCCGCGAGCAACCACGGTCGGAACACGAGTCGGCGCACCGGGCCCAGGCCGGTGACGGTCGTGCCGGACATGCTCGGCACCGCCACCGAGGTCCGGGCCAGGCGGGCCCGGAACCAGGAGCGGTCCGCGACCACGCAGTGCACGCCGCACAAGAGGAACAAGGCCATGAAGATGTCCAGCAGGGCCAATCGGGACAGCACCAGATGCAGGCCGTCGAAGGCCAGCAATACTCCGGCCAGGCAGGCCAGCAGCACCGAGCCGGTCAGCCGGAGCGCGAGCCGGCACATCACCAGCACCATCAGGCTTCCGGCGATCGCGGCACTGACCCGCCAGCCGAACGGATTCATGCCGAAGAAGTGCTCGCCCAGGGCGATCAGCCACTTGCCGACCTCGGGGTGGACGATGTTCTCGGGATCGGCGGTCCACAGGCCGGTGGTGGTGCCGTCGAGGATCCGGTCGTCGGCCTTCTCGACGTAGCCTCGGACGTAGCCGAAGTGAAGCAGGGACCAGGCGTGCTTGGCGTAGTAGGTCTCGTCGAAGGAGAGGTCGTGTGGTTGCCCGAGCCGCCACAGCCGGAAGAACGACGCCACCGCGACGATGAGCAGCGGGCCCGCCCACCCCCAGAAGCGGCTCCCCAGCGGCGGCCTGCGCGGTCGCGCGCGGTCACCGGCGAGCGGTACGCCGCGACCGCCGGCGGTGCTGGAGAGACCGGTCAGCTCGCGGGGGTGCAACTCGAACGCGCCCCCGCCGATGGTCACTGGGGAACTCTACCGGGAGCGTCGAGCCGGGAACCTGTCATAGTAGGGCGATGCCGACTACCACACAGGGGGTCCTGGTGTTGGCCGCAACCCCCATCGGGCGGGTCGCGGACGCCTCGGCACGTCTGGTCGAGGAGCTGGGCCGTGCCGACATCATCGCGGCCGAGGACACCAGGCGACTGAGGAGGCTGGCGCACGATCTGGAGGTCACGATCGAGGGTCTCGTGGTGTCCTACTTCGAGGGCAACGAATCGACTCGGACCCGGTCGTTGCTCGAGGCGCTGCGGGAAGGGTCGCGGGTGGTCCTGGTCTCCGACGCCGGCATGCCCAGCGTGTCGGATCCCGGGTTCCGGTTGGTCCAGGCCGCCGCCGCCCGGGGCATCCCGGTCACCGTGGTGCCGGGTCCGTCGGCGGTGCTGGCCGCACTGGCCGTGTCCGGGCTGCCGGTCGACCGGTTCTGCTTCGAGGGGTTCCTGCCACGGAAGGCCGGCGAGCGCGCACGTCGCCTGGAGGGCCTGGCCGCCGAACCGCGGACCATGGTCTTCTTCGAGGCGCCGCACCGCACTCACGCCACCCTGGCGGCGATGGCCGATGCCTTCGGCGAGGAGCGCGCCGCCGTCGGTTGCCGCGAGCTCACCAAGACTCACGAGGAGATCGTCCGCGGCGAACTGGTCACGCTGGTCGAGTGGGCCGGACAGGGAGTCCTGGGCGAGGTCACGATCGTGGTTGCCGGAGCCCCGGAGGTGCCGGCGGACACCGATTCCGCGACCCTTCGCGCCGCCGTGGCGGATGCCGAGGCCGAGGGCCAGACCCGCAAGGAGGCGATCGGGGCGGTGGCCAGGCGGGTCGGCGTGCCCAAACGAGAGGTGTACGACGTG
>JBOFLE010000342.1:0-2030 GCA_051657705.1 Nocardioides sp.
ACGACCACCCGGGCGGACGACGCATCGTGGTTAGAGGTCTCCTGGAACGCGCCGAACTATGGCCACGTTACCCGGATCGGAAAGTCAGCCGAGTTCGACAGCGAATGGGCCACGCCGGTCGACGAGACCGCGGGAAGCCTGCCGGCCGGCTTCTCCTACACCTTCGATCCCGGCGACCCGGCCATGGACGGCCCTGTCTGGATCACACTCTACGGCTGGCTCGGCGACGCCGGGAGACCGAACCATACCGAGTTCTACGTGGTCCAGGGCTGGCGCGGCACACCGCCCAGCACCGAGGCCGGCATGGAGGCCAAGGGCTCCTACACCTTCGACGGCGTCGTCTACAACGTCTTCCACAGCGTGCACCCGATGGGTCATCAGCAGTGGTTCAGCGTCCGCGAGACGCCGGCCACCTCGGGATCCGTCGACGTCAAGGACCACCTCGATGTCTGGCGTGCGCAGGGCATGGAGAACAGCCCGATCACCGAACTGGTGTGGGCGGTCGAGGGCATGGCGAACACTGACGGCACGGTGCGATACACCCAGTGGAGTGTGCCGGACCTGCGCTCGGGAGCCGGCGGAGCCGTGCCTGCCGAGACCGCAACCCCGGAAGCCGATGCGCCGGAAGAGGCCGAGCCGGCGGCTCCGGAGACGGAACAGCCCGCCGGGGAGGCCCCCGATGCCGAGGAGCCTGTGACTCCCGACGCGGAGCAACCCGAGATGCCGGTTTACGACAAGACGACCTACGACCACACACGGGAGTCGTGGCGCAACCGATGGACGCTCTTCTCCGGCATGTTCGGGGGAGGCATGTTCGGGGAAGCGCCGCCGATACCCTAGGCCTCGTGACCTGGTACGCGGCGTACGCCAGCAATCTGGACCCGGCCCGGATGAGCGAACGGTGTCCGCACTCGCCGCTGCAAACCGCCGGGTGGCTCGTCGGCTGGCGACTGACTTTCGGTGGCGAGGACCTCGGTTGGGACGGCGCGTTGCCGACGATCGTGGAGGATCCCCTGGAGCAGGTGTTCGTCGTGATCTACGACGTCAGCGCCGAAGACGAGGTGCTGTTGGACGGCTGGGAGTCCGCGGATACCGGTTTGTTCCGCAAGACCAAGGTCCGGGTGTCGACGCTGACCGGTGACCAGGTGGCCTGGGCCTACGTACTCGACGCGTACGAGGGCGGACTGCCGTCCGAAGGCATGGTCCGACTCCTGGCCGAGGCCGCCCAAGCCGCCGACGCGCCCGAGGACTACGTGGCGGCCATCCGCGGCCGACCACACCGTTAGGCCACCGTTCATCAATCGCCTGGCCGCGGTGCGCGGGACAGCGGACCCGGAGAGCCGGCCAGGCGGTTCCCCCGGCCTCACTTCTCGGCGTCATTTCTGGCGACCGGAGACCGCGGCCTCGCGAACATAGGGACGGGTCGGCGTTACGGTGGGTCGCATGACGGGCAGCGGTACCGGGGACGGAGACGCGGTGCTCGGCCACGACCAGGCGGCAGGACAGGAACCCGAACGCCCCCACCCTTGGCCGGGACTCCCGCCCACGCCCGGAGCTGGATCCGGCTCCGAGGAGTTGGTGGTCCGGGCCCGGCGCTGGGCGGCCGAGGATCCCGATCCGGTGACCCGGGCCGAGTTGCTCGGGTTGATCGACGATGTGCTGGCCGGCAAGGATCCGAGCGAGTTGGCCGGCCGGTTCGACGGGCGACTGGAGTTCGGGACCGCGGGCCTGCGCGGCGCGCTCGGCGCCGGGCCTCGCCGGATGAATCGCGTCGTGGTGATCCAGGCGGCGACCGGGCTGGCGCGGTACCTGCGGGACACCGGCGCGGCGAGGGGCGCCCCGGTCGTGATCGGCTACGACGCGCGGCACAACTCAGAGGTGTTCGCCACCGATACCGCCGAGGTGATGGCCGGCGGCGGCCACACCGCCATGCTGCTTCCGCGCCCGCTGCCGACCCCGGTGCTGGCCTTCGCGATCCGCGAACTGGGCTGCGCTGCCGGCGTGATGGTCACCGCCAGCCACAACCCCAA
>JBOFLE010000343.1:0-1146 GCA_051657705.1 Nocardioides sp.
TCACGTCTTCCAGCCAGTCCGTGGTCGGCCAACCGGTCGCGTCACCCGAACCGATACCGGCACACCAGGGCTTGACCCCGTCGGCCGCCATCTTGTCCGACAGCGCCAGCAACTCGTCCCAGGTCTCCGGGATCTCGTAGCCGTTGTCGGTGAACGTCTTCGGCGAATACCACACCAGCGACTTCACGTTCGCACCCAGCGGAGCGGCGTAGAAGGTGTCGTCCACGGTGCCGTAGCCCTTCCAGTCCTCACCGAAGAACTCGTCGACGTTGTCGGCGACCGACTGCGGCGGCTCCACCACCGCGCCGGTGTCCTGCACCACCGTCTTCAACAGACCCGGCTGTGGGATGTAGGCGATGTCCGGCTGGTTGCCGCCCTGGATCCGGACCAGCAACTGCGCCTCGAACTCACGCGAGCCCTCGTACTCCACCTTGGCGCCGGTGCAGTCCTCGAAGACCTTGTACGACGCCTTCTGGGTGTCGCCCTCGACGTCGACGATCGAGGTGTACACGGCGACGGTCTCGCCGGTGAGGTCCCCGAACTGCTCCAACTGCTTGCATTCGGCGCGACCGGCACCCGGAGCCTTGCCGGACACCTCGCCGCCACCCGCATCATCGTCACCGCCGCATGCGGTGAGGCCGAGTCCCGTCAGAACGAGAACGGCCATCGGCGCTATGACGCGCCTTGCCCTAATTGATCGCATCTAGACCTTCCTTCGGTGAGAACCGCGCACCATGCTCGGGCGCGAGCTTCGGCCTTCTCAGCCGACCCCTTGATGCAAGCGCTTACACGGACACTATGTCAATGCGAATGCGTAACAATTGCGCAACGCCGACGTAACCAACGAGACCATCCGCGAGAGAAAACGACCCGCGTCGAGGTGCTGCCCCTCGGCGCCTTCAGTAGGTTCCGAGGAACTTCCGAGGAGAGCCGGGCGGCGGGTGCCGCACCACGGAGACCGAGCCCATCAAGGCGAGGCCCCGGACCCTGACCACCGGCGAATCGGCGGACAGTTGCGCCCGGACCTTGTCCTTGCCCTGCGAGAAGTCGCCCATGATCGGCGTACCATCCACCTCGACGTGCGTGTGGGCATCGACGATCACCCGGACCTCCCCCATGATCGCGGTCGCGGTGATGGTCACCGTG
>JBOFLE010000344.1:0-1525 GCA_051657705.1 Nocardioides sp.
GATGCGTGATCACCCTGGACGCGATGCACACCCAAGACGAGACCGCCCAAGACATTCTCGACGCCTGCGCGGACTACGTGTTCACCGTCAAAGCGAACCGTCCCAAGCTCCTGGCAGCCCTCAAAGCACTGCCCTGGAACAAGATCCCAGTCGGCTCCCGCTCGACCCAACACGGACACGGCCGACGGGCAACACGAACCATCAAGGTCATCGACAACCCACACCTGCCAGACTGGCCCGAGTTCACCGGCGCCGCCCAGGTCGCTCAACTACGCCGCACCGTCACCCGCGCAGGGAAGAGGACCGTAGAGGTCGTCTACCTCATCACCTCCGCCACACGCCACCACGCACCACCCGCCGACCTGGCCGCCTGGACCCAAAATCACTGGTCGATCGAGAACAAACTCCACTGGGTACGCGACGTGACCTTCGATGAGGACCGCTCCCAAGTCCGCAGCGCCGCCCTACCTCGAGTCATGGCGAGCCTGCGGAACACCGCCCTGAACCTCTTGCGCCTGACCGGCTTCAACGACATCGCAACCGCAACCAGACATCACTCACGCAACCCACAACGAGCCATCACATGCGCCCTCACCTGCTGAAACACGACCTTTCCGGGGCCCTGCGGAGATCGCCGGGAACAGCACCGGGCCGGCGGGTGCAGCAACCCCCACCAAGGAGAAGCCGCAATGGAGCCCGGCGGAGATCGCCGGAAACAGCCACCTTCGGTGCACGAGATCCTCAACGACGTCGACGGGCCGCAATGGAGCCCGGCGGAGATCGCCGGGAACAGCCGAAGACCTCAACTCCGTCGCCACGCTGTGTGGGGCCGCAATGGAGCCCGGCGGAGATCGCCGGGAACAGCCCCCGAACAGGTTCCGGTCAGCCTTGTTCTGGAACTTGCCGCCAATGGAGCCCGGCGGAGATCGCCGGGAACAGCGCCCGGCTCGACGAGTCGGGCCTGCCGTACGTGGTCGAGCCGCAATGGAGCCCGGCGGAGATCGCCGGGAACAGCAGACCCCGGGCCTGAGTCTCCGCCACTTTGGCGTACTGGCCGCAATGGAGCCCGGCGGAGATCGCCGGGAACAGTCCAAGTGCGGCGGCTGATTCCGCGAGCCGAACTCGCCGCAATGGAGCCCGGCGGAGATCGCCGGGAACAGCGACCAACCCAACCCGAGCACCAGTCCCCACAGGAGGCCGCAATGGAGCCCGGCGGAGATCGCCGGGAACAGCGTCACGGTCGCCCCCGACAACCCTGGGTGGCGGATGCAGCCGCAATGGAGCCCGGCGGAGATCGCCGGGAACAGCGACCCCATCCCGACCGCCGACATCCCCGCCCTACTGGCCGCAATGGAGCCCGGCGGAGATCGCCGGGAACAGCCACCACCCACCTGACCGTCCTCGACCTCTGCGCCGCCGCAATGGAGCCCGGCGGAGATCGCCGGGAACAGAACTACTGATCCGCTACGAGGTCCCCGCGGTCACCCGGGCCGCAATGGAGCCCGGCGGAGATCGCCGGGAACAG
>JBOFLE010000345.1:0-4457 GCA_051657705.1 Nocardioides sp.
GCCGTCATAGGCCTGCTGGACGGCTATCTGCTTTACCCAGGAGCGCCCTCGTTCGGGCAGACGTGATTGACGGCACAGGCGTCGAGCATGAGTGGCGATCACCTCTATCGGTCGTCCTTTTGGGACGGGCGCGCTACGAACAGGAATCAGCGAAGCTCGCCACCGCGTGAGAGTCGTGTTGGTTGTCCAGCCGGAAACCAGGCGTAGGAAAGCGACACCAGTGACCACGATGAAACCGGCGGTGAAGGTGACCCGGAGCGCTACCAGCGCCATCTTCCGACGATAGATCGCAAGCACGCGACGTACAAGGTCGAGCCGGCAGTTGACCTTCGACACGCCGGAAATCTGGCCAGATAACTGCCGGGTCGGCGTAGGGGGGTGGGGCGGCCGCAGCTAGGGGGATCGGCTGTACCGGAGCCGTAGGTCGTTCTCGAGTCGCAGGCGGGCCAGGTCACGGTCGCGGCGGCCGGCGACCACGGCGGCGAGGAACGTCTCCGGGTGCGTCCCGGGTGGTGGTGCCGGAGCGACGTACGGCGTGACCAGCTCGGCCAGGCGGACGGCCAGCCGCTGGCGGGCAGCGGGATGGAGGGTAGTCGTGCGAGTCAGCAGGGTGCGCACCTGGAGGGCGAGCGGGGTCGGGAGAGCACGGATATCGGCCGTCGCCGCCCAGCTCGCGAGCGGTGCCGGCATCGCCACGTGGACTCCCAGCCTCATCGGGGGTCGGTCGAGCACCACGTAGGTGCCGGCCGCCAGGTCGCCGAGCCGTTTTCCTCGCCTGGTGCTGAGCGCCGCGAAGAAGGCCGGACCGCCCTGGAAGGCGTAGATCTCGACCACGCCGATCAGGGCCCGGACGAACGCGTGGTGGAAGCTGATCGGGCCCGCGTCTTCGCGCACCACGCGCAAGCCCAGTGCCAGCTTGCCCACCGAGCGCCCGCGGCTCAGCGTCTCCACGGTGGCCGGGAACAGCAGCAGCGTGACGATGAAGCTGCTGACCACCGCCACCCACCCCAGCGCTTCGAGGTTGCGCTCGCTTGCGCCGGACGCCGCGAACAGGAAGCTGAGCAGGACCGCGATCAGGAGCAGGTATGTGATGATCACATCGATCACGCACGATGCCATCCTGGCGCCGAGCGAGGCAGGCGGCAGGTCCAGTGCCACCGCCTCTCCGGTGATCGTGTCGTCGTCGCCCAGGCCGAGCAGGCTGCGGTAGTCGTCAAGGCCGGAGTCCGGCGACGGGTGAGTGGGAACGGACATGGAGATCAGCGTACGGTGGAGGCGTGGATCTGGATGCGTATGTGCTCACGCATCAGCCGGTGTGGCGACGGTTGGAGCAGCTGACGAATCAGAGCGGCCTCACCGGGGCGGAGAGCGACGAGCTGGTCGAGCTGTACCAGCGGGCGGCGACCCACCTGTCGGTCGTGCGTACGTCGGCGCCGGACGCCGACATCGTGGCCTACCTCTCGTCGCTGCTGTCGCGGGCACGGAATAGGACCAGCGGGACTCGCATCATCGCCTGGCGTGGCCTGCAGACGTTCTTGTTCCGGCGCTTCCCGGCGGCGCTGTACCGGTTGCGGTGGTGGTGGCTGGGCTGCATGGCCGTCAACGTCGTGGTGACGGCGGTGATGATGTGGTGGCTGTTGGAGCATCCCAACGTGGAGCAGTCCCTGTTGACGCCGCAGCAAATCGAGGATCTGGTCACCGAGGACTTCGAGAACTACTACAGCGAGTCCGCGTCGTCCGCGTTCGCCGCGCAGGTCTGGATCAACAACGCCTGGGTTTCCGCGCTGTGCATCGCCTTCGGTGTGCTGGGCTTCCCGGTGGTGACACTCCTGTTCGAGAATATGGCCAACCTGGCCGTCATCGGCTCGATCATGACCCGCAACGACCATGCCGGGCACTTCTGGGGCTTGCTGCTCCCGCACGGATTGCTCGAGCTGACCGCGGTATTCGTCGCCGGCGGGGTGGGCGCCAAGTTGTTCTGGTCCTGGATCGAGCCCGGTGACCTGTCTCGCACGAAGTCGCTTGCTCGTGAAGGGCGGACGGCCGGTACGGTCGCACTCGGTCTGGTGCTGGTCCTGTTCGTCACCGGGTTGATCGAGGGCTTCGTCACGCCGTCCGGCTTGCCGACCTGGGCTCGAGTCGGCATCGGCATCCTCGCCGAGCTGGCCTTCTTCGCCTACGTCTTCGGTTGGGGCCGACAAGCGCACCTGGATGGCGAGGCCGGCGACATCGACGCTCGGTTGCTCGAGGACCAGGTGGCCTCGGTGGCCTGATCGGCCATCGCCCGGTGTTCCGCCGGACAGCTCCGGGGTTCAGAGCAGGCCGTTCGCCTTGAGCATCAGGTAGTGGTCGGCGAGCGCGGGTGGCAGCGACTCGGCATCGGCGTCGATCACGGTCACCCCCATACTCTGCAGGACCGCGGCCGTCCCGGCCCTCCGGGTGATGACCTGTTCGGCCGCCGCAGCGCCGTACACCTCGTCGATGGTTTCCCGTCGGGCGGCCAGCGCGTTCAGTTCCGGGTCGCGGACCGAGGCCACCACCACTCGGTGGTATCTGGTCAGGGTCGGCAGGACCGGCAGCAGGGTTTCCTCGACCGCGGCCGGCTCCAGCGGCGTGAGGAGTACGACGAGAGCGCGAGCCCGTCCCAGCGCCGAGACCTCGCCGGCGAGTGTCGTCCAGTCGGCCTCGGCGAGGATCGGTTGCAAGGTGGCCATGGCCTCGCCGATCGTGGCGACCACCTCGCGCGAGGCGCCGAGCCGAAGGCGGGTGCGCAGTCGGCTGTCGCCCGCGACGAAGTCGAGCCGGTCACCGGCCCGCGACGCCAACGCGGCCAACAACAGCGCGGCATCCATCGCCGAGTCCAGCCTCGGCACATCGCCGATCCGGCCGGCGGACGTGCGCGAGGTGTCGAGCAGTAACACGACCCGCCGATCGCGCTCGGGGCGCCAGGTGCGCACCACCATGTTCCGGGTTCGGGCCGTCGCGCGCCAGTCGATGGACCGCACGTCGTCGCCTCGTACATACTCCCGCAAGGAGTCGAATTCGGTGCCTTGGCCGCGGACCCGGATCGCCGACCGGCCGTCGAGTTCGCGCAGCCGGGCCAGGCGGGACGGTAGGTGCTTACGCGAGTCGAATGGCGGCAGGGCACGCACGGAGCCCGGCACGTCGCGGGTGTGCTGCCGGCCGGCCAGCCCGAGCGGTCCGAGCAGACGAACGGTGACGCCTTGGGCCCGCAGGTCTCCCCGCCGACGGGGTTGCAGTGAGGTGACGAGACGCTGCCGCTGGCCGGAACCGATCGCGATCCGGAAGCGGTTGGCACCGGC
The DNA here is from genome assembly GCA_051657705.1 of Nocardioides sp. GTDB lineage: Bacteria > Actinomycetota > Actinomycetes > Propionibacteriales > Nocardioidaceae > Nocardioides. Next base: position 3,324 of record JBOFLE010000345.1, read on the forward strand.
GCCGGCACTGGGCTGCCAGGCGTCGCGAACCAGGCCACGGACCCGGCGGGCACCGCTGTTGTGCACCGACAGCGAGGTACGGGTCTGCTCGCCCAGGCGCAGCGATCCGATTGCCGGCCTCGACATCGACAGGACTTCCGGCCGCGGCGCGACCCACCAGTCGGCCAGCGTGGCTAGCCCGACCAGCAGAGCCCACAGCCACACGGTCCCCGTCCCGGGTCGCAACATCACCGGCACTACTCCGGCCAACAGCAGCAGCGGGACTCGCCCGGTGATCACCGGCGACCATCCTCGGGAGTTCGTCCGAGGCGAGATCGGAGCCGCCATCAGCGATGTCCTGGGTGGCTCATCAACGCGGAACCGGCACCGAGCCGAGCGCGGTGGCCAGGATCTGGTTGACCTGTACTCCTTCGAGCTCCGACTCGGGTCGCAGCGCCAGCCGGTGAGCGAGCGTCGAGTGCGTGAGTGCCTTGACGTCGTCCGGGGTGACGAAGTCTCGTCCCGACAACCAGGCCCACGCTCGCGCGGAACGCAGCAGCGCGGTCGCGCCACGCGGACTGACGCCGAGGCTCACCGACGGTGAGTTGCGGGTGGCTCGCGCGATGTCCACGATGTACGCCGCCACCTCAGGCGCCACCTGCACGCGGCGGACGGCGTGCTGGGCCGCGCCGATGTCGCCGGCGTCGGCCACCGCGTGTACGCCTGCCGCCGCGACGTTGCGGGGATCGAACCCTTCGGCGTGCCGCCGCAGGATCTCGAGCTCAGCGTCGCGGTCGGGGATCGGCAACACCACCTTGAGCAGGAAGCGATCGAGTTGGGCCTCGGGCAGGGGGTAGGTGCCTTCGTACTCGATCGGGTTCTGGGTGGCCGCCACCAGGAACGGCCGGGGAAGTGCCCGGGACGCGCCGTCCACCGATACCTGGCCTTCCTCCATGGCCTCGAGCAGGGCCGACTGGGTCTTGGGCGGTGTGCGATTGATCTCGTCGGCTAGCAGCAGGTGGGTGAAGACCGGCCCCTCCCGGAACGTGAGTTGGCTCGTCCCGCCGTCGATCACCATCGAGCCGGTGATGTCGCCGGGCATCAGGTCGGGTGTGAACTGGACCCGACTCGTGGTGATCGACAGGGCTCCGGCCA
>JBOFLE010000346.1:0-6975 GCA_051657705.1 Nocardioides sp.
CCACGTCGCTAACCAGATCGGCGCGATCGCCAAACCACGACAGATCATGATCGTCCCCGAACTCCCCAAGACCCGCTCCGGCAAGATCATGCGACGCCTCCTCAAAGACATCGCCGAACACCGCGAAGTAGGCGACGTCACCACCCTCGCCGACTCCACCGTCATGGACCTGATCAAGTCCAAGGAAGCCGCAGGCCCCGACGAGGAATAGCCCGACCCCGTCCGATAGTCGCAAGGCAACGGCACCTCGAACTCAGCCCGGGCGAGTCCAAGCGACCACTGCCCGGCGATGGGCTTCCCGGTCACCGTACGGTCGAGTTGGTAGGTGCGTGAGGACCCGACCAGCCGGACCGGGCGGGCACAGAACCCACCGATTCCGCGGTTTCGGTGTAGGCCCGCCGAGTGCCGTCAGCGAACCGCGCCGCGACATCGGCGGCGACGTTGGCGGGGACTTCGAGGGGCTGGTTCGCCTCGGTCGTTGTGGTCCCCAGCACCCGCACCATGCCCAGCTACGGGTGCCGGGGAGTCTGTAACGATGGTCAGGCTCATGCGGCATCCCCAGCAACGGCAGGGATGCCCAGATCCAGCCCGTCGAGGTCGAGCGCGGCTTGCAGACCGTTACGGGACCGGACCTGGACCCACACCACCCGGCTCGATAGCGACACCGAGCCGGTCACGGACGACCAGACCCAGACGCACCACCGACTTCGGGCGCCGGGCATCGACGGTGAACCGGTACACCTGGGCCTTGTAGATCCCCGCGATCTTCTCCGCCGCCGCAAGTGAGTACCAGATAGTGGTGTGACGCGGTGGCCGTCATCGACGCCCGGCGTGTCGCCGGACCGTCATCGGGTCAAGAGCGCCCGGAGCTCGCCACGGTTCGGCGGGAGTCCGGCGCGCTGCCAGTGCTCGCGGTGACCGATGTAGCTGGGGTGCCGGATCGGCCAGCAGTCGTCGTTCGCGACGAGTGCTTCGACGAAGTCGGGACCGGCCCGGTTCGAGAAGGAGTACCTGCTGGCCGTCGGCACGCGGGTGTAGGGAGATCGAGCGCGCCGGAAACCGTACGTGCCAGCTTGAGCACCGCAAGATCTCCGACCACTACACTCCGGCCCGGGCAGTGCCTCGGGTTCCCGAACAGGCTCACGACACGACGCCTTCACAGGACCCGCACGAGTTGGTCACAGCGTCCTGCCAGGTGCGCCTGCTGAGACTGGCAGGACGCACTGACCGCGACCTGCTGGGAGGCCTGGGAATGATCACCGCTATCCGTCAACGCTTCGTGGGTTCTCCGATGACGGGGGTGCCGTTGGCGTTGCTGTTCGCCGGGCTCACCGCCGGCTGCGGTTCGGGTGACACCTCGGAGTCCGCCGCCGAGGTGACCACCCAGACCTCGGCGTCCTCGGCCTCGGGGCCGGTCGAGGTGGAGGTCACTCCCGATCCCGACAACTCGCTCATCCTGCACGTCGAGGTGCGCACCGACGAGCCGTCGGGTGTCGTCTTGCAGTACGCCTCGGCGGATACCGCGCAGCGCGCGCTCACCTCGTCGGCGAAGCAGAACGTGCACGGCTTCACGGTGGTGGGCCTGCGCGCGGAGACCGAGTACGCGTTCGCGGCGGCGCGGCTGAACCCGGGTGCGAAGCAGGACGACAAGATGACCGAGGAGTCCGCCCCGGTCTCGTTCCCGACCGGCGCGCTCCCCGAGGGGGTGCCCGAGGTGGAGGCCTCGACATCCGCGCCGTCCGGCGAGGGGCAGGGCTCCGAGTCGGGGATCACCTTCTTCGGAGTCGGCGGACAGGCCGGTCAGCCCGCCGAGGGCCCGGAGTACGTCGGGGTCGACCCCGACGGGCAGGTCGTGTGGTACCTCGACAGCGAGGAGCGGGCCAACCCCAACCCGGTGATCCGCGATCTCGGCAACGGCGAGGTGCTCGCCTTCTTCGCCGACAGCATCCAGCAGCTCACCTTGAGCGGCGAGGTGGTGCGCACCTGGGACATGTCCGGTGTGGAGGGCTGGCACCACGACGCCGTGCTGATGCCCGGCGGCGGAGTCCTGGCGCTGGCGCCTGCGCGCCGCACGATCGACGGCGCGGACCTGCGCGGCGACACTATCGCGGAGACCGACGAGAACGGCGAGGTCGTCTGGGAGTGGTCGTCGTTCGAGCATCTCGACACCAGCCGGTTCCCGGGTGAGCTGTCCACCACCGAGGCACGCACCGGCGGCCTGGACTGGACCCACGCGAACGCGGTGTTCTACGACGAGAAGTCCGACGAGATCCTGCTCTCCTCCCGCTCGCAGGGCTGGGTGGTCAACATCGACCATGCCACCGGCGAGATCAGGTGGATCGCCGGGGACAGCGTCGGTGTCGACGCGCCGTACGACGCGCCGTTCCTGACCCTGGAGTCCGGGACCTGGACCACCGCCCAGCACGCCGCGACCTGGACCGCCGACGGCGACCTGCTGGTCTACGACAACCGCAACGAGTCCGGCGGCGAGACCGACAACAGCCGCGCGGTGATCTATGACATCGACGCCGAGGCCGGCACCGCGTCCCAGACCTTCGAGCACGTCGGCCCGAAGTACACGCGCTCGCTGGGCGACGTCGACGAACTCGACGGCGGCAATATCTTGATGACCTCGGGCGGGCCCGGCAGTGACGACGTCGCTCACCTGATCGAGGTCAACCGCGACGGTGACAGGGTGTGGGAGGCCACTACCGAGGAGCGAATCTATCGATCCGAGCGGATGCCGTGGGCCGACATCGCCCAGGAGGTCACCACGGGCAGTGACAGCGGGGACGGCGGGGGCCGCGAAGGCGTCGGGGGCGAGGCGATCGACCTCACCGACGCACTGCTGACCTCGACCGACCCGGGCTGCGGATCCTATGCCGGGACCTACACCTCCAGCGTGACCGACGTACCCACCGGCCAGGACTTCACCGGCGCCCTGGAGATCACCGCCGATGACGGGTCGTGCACGTTGGCGTCGAACCAGATCCCCAACCACGACCTGGGCGAGGGCGTCGAGCGCCGCCCCAACGACCCGGCCGAGGTCGAGGCAACCTTCGTCGTCCCGTCCGAGCCCGCCGTCGCCGACGAACCGACCGACCTGACGTTCACCGTCAACGCGGTGCTGCTCAACGGCGTCGCCTGGGAGGCCTATCCGGCCGCCTGCTTCGATGTCGGGCCCGCCGAGCCGGGCACCGAGGCCGTGGGCTGCGGCGGTGACCAACTGGACAACCCCTGGCGCTACAACGTGGGATCGGATCTGAACGCCTTCGAGCTCGACGACTACTCCGCGCACTCCCAGGCCACCGGCCTCTACCACTACCACGGCGAGCCGGTGGCGCTCTACGAGCAGGACTGCGATGGCGCCGAAGCCTCCCCGGTGGTCGGGTTCGCCCGGGACGGGTTCCCGATCTACGGACCGTGCTTCACCGACTCGGACGGGACCGTCCGGGCCGCCGAAAGCAGCTACCAGGTCAAGAACGGCACCCGTGAGGACGTCGACGGCCACACCACGCCGTACGTCGCCGGCAATGTGCGGAGCGAGGAGTACAACGGGCAGTTCATCGGCGACTACGAATACATCGAAGGCGCCGGCGATCTCGACCAGTGCAACGGCATGACCATCGACGGCCAGTACGGCTACCGCCTGACCGGGGAGTATCCCTACGTCATGGCCTGCTACTCCGGCACGCCGAGTGAGGACTTCGGGGCCACCCGGTGAGCAGTCGTGGGTTGGTGGGCCCGATCCGTGGCTGGTGGTCACAGCCGATCCATAGCCCGCCGATGGCTGGCGGACAGCATGGCGCGGCAACGTCGGGTTCAGAACACCACTACGAGTCCTGAGGAGGACGAGGTGAACGCAGAAACCGGAAAGCACAACTGGCTGACCGCGGGTGCCGTGGGCCTGGCAGGGTTGATCGCGGGCGGTGTCTTCGCCGGCACCCTGCAACGCTGAACCGCCCCGCCGTGTGGCCGGTTGGCCTCGGTTGCGAAGAAGAGGTCGAGCCTGCCGTCAAGATCGCGATCGCCCGCCCGAGTTCGGCGTTCTCCCGGCGCAACCGCTTGACCTCGGCGACCTCCTCGCTGGTCAACCGGCCAAGCGTCGCCATCGATCTCGGGCGGCAGGTTGCGTGGCATTGAGTCAGGACCCCACACGGCCACGGACCAGACACGCCTACGTCACCCAGATCACAACCCGCAACTCTGGTGACAAACCTACGAGTCGGGACTTCGTTGGCGGATGTCCGCCAACGTCCTTCCCAGTCCGTGCCGTACGTGCAATTCTCGGAAGCCAGTGTAGCTTCACAAGCCGCTGAATTGGTATTGAAGATTCAGTAGAGATGGCAGCGGTTAACCGAATCATACTCATGATAAATAGGAGGACAGTTCGCATGCGCACAATTCAACGAACCGCCGCCTTTGCGGTAGTACTGGCGAGTCTCATGATCGCAGGACTCGAAACTGCTAGCGCCGCTCCGTGGTGGAGGTGTTGTTTTAATTCACTTCAGTCATGCAATGCGGAAAGACGAGCTTACCAACAGGACGGCAGCTGGACCGTTGGGTCGTGCAGATACGTATCGACCTGGGGCGCATACGCCTTCCCGTACACACCCCGATGATCGCGGCAACCAACTGTCCGCATCTCATTACACGTTGATCTATCTAAAGGTCGACGGCGGGTCTTGTAGCCATCTGTTCACTTGGTTCGCCATGGCATCACAAAGTGAAAGGAGATTCGAGCATGTCGATATCACGCGTCGCAGAAACTAGCTCGGTCAATACCGCCGGTCCTCTGGTCAGGCGATGGGTAGGCGCGGTTCTGCTGACCCTCGTTGTACTCGGGGGCGCAGCCGCTCCCGCTCAAGCCGCCCCCTTTGTGGCTGTGAGCTACGTGAGCGTCCGGACGAGCACCACATTACTCGCTGTCAACTCACCTGCCGCCGTCTACAATGCCAAGAGCGACGCTGGCCCCGAGTGTCTCGCATCCACGTACGCCGTTTTGTACGCGACCTGGAACGTTCGCCAGGTTTCGACATCAACCGTCTACCTGGAATCGGTTACGCTGCGCCTTACCAACCACCGTGGCGTCACCCTAGCAGGCGGCTTCATTAGTAGTGGGTCAAGCACCTTCACCTACCGAACTGGCGAGACATACTACCCCGCGGGCGTGCGCTATCTCACCTATCCGATACGTAGGACGCTTTCTTGGAACGCATACCGCCAGCTCCGCCTGCAGCAGAACATGGGGTGGCCGGGCACGTCTGAACCCATTTACTGTCGAGCAGACATTTCGCTATCGCAGTGGCTCCAACGTCGTTAGCCAAAGACATAGCAGTGTGGGAAATGGCGCCGACTTGACGTGGTCGACGCCCCTCCCGCGCAGCAACTGACCCTGAGAACCTGCAACTGTCGCGTTCACCTGGTCTCCGGCCCCGCGTCGGCCCGCGTCGGCCCACGTCGCGCCCTCGACAACGATCCGGCTGGACGTGACGAGACCGATGTCACCGTCGAGCGGTCGCTCCAGACGGCGACCTCGCCGCACCCGAGAAGAACGACACCCTGCCCGCCTACTCAACCCACCACTACGTCGCCGCTGACGACCGGGCTTTGGGTGGCGGCAGTCGTCGCTGCGGCCGCATCTCCACAAGCGAGCAGGATCAGCTGTCCGGTGGTGCGGTGGCCCGGTCACGTCATGGCCGCTCCGGGGCCGGCGCGCTGTCGTCGCCGTCACCCGCGGGAGGGGCACCGCCGCCAGGAGGAGCGCCGCCGCCAGGTCCACCCTCGCCCTGGGTGAGTTCGACCTCACCGTGGAGGCAGTCCAGGGAGTACGGCGCCGCGTCGTCGGTGAGGTGGTAATGGTAGATGCCGTCGGGAAATTCAGGAGTGGGACCGGTCTCGCCACTGCACTCGTCGAGTGTCTCGTTGGTCGCCTCGGCGCCGCCCTCGCTCTGTGGTCCGTAGACCGGGAACCCGTCCAGGGCGAAGCCCAGAAGCGTCGAGTGCTCGCCCTCGGTGTCCAGTTCGTCGGTGATGCAGTAGGGCACGCCGTGGTAGTGGTAGTCGCCGCTGGCGGCCAGTGGATGGCCGTTGCAGGCGTCGAGGAAGTCGACGCCGCCGATGGTCATGTTGTCCTCGATCGCGACGATGCTGAGTTCGGGGTCCTCGTAGTCGTTGAACAGTTGGGCGCCGCTGATGATCACCCCGATCTGTCCGAGGTTCGTCCGGGTGACCTCGTCGCTGTAGGTCGGGCTGAGGGGAATGTCGACGTCGAGCGGAGTCTCGGTCACGACATCCTCGGTGTCGGTGGCCGCGAACTCGGCGTCGGGGTCTCCCGGTTGTCCCTGCGGGATCAGGTACTGATCGGGCAGCTCATGGTCGGGGACGCCGTTCGACTCGAACGTGAAGGTTCCCTCACCCACGGTGATGGTGACGTTGTCGCTCCACCGTGCGGCCTCGACGGCATCCGTGGTGTCGACGGCCGTGGAACTATCGGTCGGTGCCGCCTCGGAGGCCACCGGATCCGAATTGTCGCCCGAGGTGGACGCGGCGACGCCGCTCGCGCACGCCGAGGCGAGGACCGCGAGGCTGCCCGCGAGTGCGGCGGCTTGGACAAGACGCAACGTGTTCTTTCGCATGACTCCAGGCAAGCACCACACTCTGTGACCGGCCCGTGAGGCCACGCACAGGTTGGTCACGGCTTCCTGGCGGAACCTCTCAGATCCCTACCCGGCGACGAAGCGGATGGCCCGGGACTTGATCAGATCGGTCTTGGCGGAGCCCGCGACGGAGAGTCCGGTCTTGGTCGCGTAGACGGTGTCGGCGTCCGCGGCAGTCGCGTCGAAGACGACGGCTGGTTCCAGTTCCGTGGGAGATGCGGCTGTTCCTGAGATCGCGATGTCCCACCAGGTCGAGGGGATGTCGTGGTTGCCGTGGGCGTTCGCGACCTGTCCGAGAGCGAGCCCGCTGCCGTCC
>JBOFLE010000347.1:0-3396 GCA_051657705.1 Nocardioides sp.
CAGATCGGACTGCAGCGCCAGGGACTTGAAGAACTCCAGCGCGATGCCGCCGTGTCCGTGCACGATCGGCTTGGGCCGCCCGGTGGTGCCGGAGGTGAACAGCACCCAGAGCGGATGGGCGAACGGGACCCGTTCGACCCCCCGGTCGACGGCCTCCGGGTCGGCGTTCAGCACCGCGTCCCAGGTCGACGGGCCGACGGCCGGCTCCAGGTATCCCAGCCAGACCACCCGGTCCGCCAGGCCGAGGCGCGCGGCGATCTCGGTCACCTCGGCGCGCTTGTCGATCGCCTTCCCGCCGTAGCGATAGCCGTCGATCGCCACGATCACGCTCGGCTCGATCTGCGTCCAGCGCTCGGTGACGTTGGTGACGCCGAACTCGGGTGGGCAACTCGTGAAGATCGCGCCCAGGCCGGCCGTGGCCAGAAGCAGCACGAGCGCCTCGGGGATGTTCGGCAAGTACGCCGCGACCCGGTCGCCCGCACCCACCCCCAGCGCCCGCAGGCCGGCCCGGGCTCGGGCGACGCGGTCTCGCAGCTCGGCCGCGGTCAGCGACTCGTCGCCCCGGGTCTCCGAGCGCGACAAGACCACCCGGTCGCCGTCGGCGCGGCCGGGCATCGCCAGCATCGCCTCGGCGAAGTTGACCCGGGCATTCGGGAACCATTCCGCGAACGGCATCTCGGCGCGTGGCAGGGCCGGGAACCGGCTTCCGGTGTGCGGGATCCGGGAGAACTCCCAGAGCGCGGTCCAGAACTCGCCCAGCTCGTCGACCGACCAGCGATGCAGGTCCGGGTAGGAATCGAAACGCAGACCTCGGTCGGCCTCCAGCCAAGTGGCGAACTCGCCCAGCCGGCTGATCTCGCGGACATTCGGCGGCGGCAGCCAGACCTCCATGCGCCCATTGTGCCGGAGGCCGAACGGGCGACTCGCGTCGAACCGCGGACCCGGGTCACCCGGGACGATCACGGCGCGTATCCGAGCTCTACCACCCATCACGATGACCGCGCCGGTGTCGATCGGGAGCGCCCCCGACACGTCTAGCGCGGAGAGACATCGCCACGCCATCCCCCTATAGTCATTTCGGCCTACACACACCTAGGACGGATTGACATGGGGGGACACGACTCCGATCGGCTGCGCCGTGCGCGCCATCGCGCCATGGCGCCGCGGGCGCGGGCGCGGGCGCGGAAGCCCACCCGGCGTACCCTCCTGCTGCTGGGACTGGCCCTGGCGCTCGGGATCTCCACGGCCGTGTACTTGGGGAGCGGGAGACAACCGGACACCCGGACGGAGGCCGACGAGTCCGGATGCGCCGTGCCTCGGGCGACCATCGCCACCGGATCCGAGATGGCCTCGCTCCTTCGGCGGGCCCTGCGCGACGAAGGGTGTGCCACGATCACCATTGCCGAGTCGTTCGATCCGACCACGCAACTCCAGGACTTCATCGCCGGCAAGGAGCCTGCCGACTACTGGCTCCCCGACTCGAATCTGTGGCTCGATCGCCTCGCCGCGACGACGGAGCGTACGCCGGAGCTGGTGGTGGATTCCGTGGCCTCCAGCCCCGTCGTCCTGGCGGCGGCCGAGAAGGCCGTCGACAGTTGGGCCGCGGCCGTCAACGATCGCGATCTCGTGTTGGGAAACCCACTGCAGGACACGAGTTCGTTCGCCGCGATCGCCTTGGGTACCTCGGAGCTGTCGACCTCGGAGGCGGTGGCCGCCATGGCCCCGCGCGCACAAGCCCCCGACGCGCCCGCCGGCGCGCTGGCGAAACCGGACGCACGGCTCGCCGTCACGCTGGCGGACAAGACCAAGGTGACCGCCGTCACCGAGCAGGCACTGCTCGCCGGCGAGAGCGAGCTGACCGCGACGGTGCCGGGGGAGAAGACCTGGTTCCTGGAGTACCCGCTGGCGCTGCCCGCCACTCCCGAGCGCCGCGAGAAGTTGGCCGCGACCACCAAGGCTCTGGCGGGAGTCGTCAGGTCCGAAGCATTCCGGAAACGCCTGGCCGAGGCCCACTTCCGCGCGCCGCGGGGGAAGCTGTTCGACGGCCAGCCCGACGCCGCCGGCATCGGCGAGGTCCGCCGGATCCAGCCGGCCGGGCTCGCCACCGAGACACTGCAGTCCAGTTGGGTCAGTCTTGCCGTTCCCAGCCGGACGCTGGCGGTGATCGATGTCTCCGGTTCGATGGACGTCGTGTCCGAGGGCGGCTCTCGAATCGACCTGACCGTCGCCGCGACCAAGCTCGGGCTCACGCTGTTCTCGGACACCGCCTCGGTCGGTCTGTGGGCATTCTCCAGTCCGGCCGGGAGCCGGCTCGGCGGCAGCGAGGACTACCGCGAGGTGGATCCGGTCCGCAGGCTCGACGAGAAGGTGAACGGCGGATCTCACCGCGAGGTCCTGCTCCGTACGCTGGGCGAGCTGCCCAGGTTGACCGGCGGCGGCACGGCGCTCCATGACACGGCCATCGCGGCCTACCGCCGGATGATCGAGGACTATGACCCGGACGCGGTCAACGCGATCCTGCTGTTCAGCGACGGGCAGAACGACGACCCGGGGAGCCCGGAACTCGCCCAGACGGTGGCGACCCTGAAAGGGCTCGCCGATCCCGAACGCCCGGTCAGCATCATCACGATCGGGATCAGCGAGGACGCCGACGCCGACGCTTTGCGCCAGATCGCCGAGGCCACCGGTGGGTTCAGCCTGATCGCCCGACGCCCCGAAGACGTCAGCGCGGTGTTCCAGAAGGCGATGGCCACCCGACTGACCACCAGCTGACCCGGCAGTTATCTGGCCAGATTGCCGGCGTGTCGAAGGATAAGTGCCGGGTCGACGTCAGAGATCGAGGAGGCGCCGAGCCTCGGCGTACGCCGCGTCCGGATCGCGTGGATCCAGCAGGACGGTGGGGATGCCGAGCCGCTCGGCGCCACGGACGTTGCTGGCCTGGTCGTCGACGAAGACCATGGCGGCGAACGGCACGCCCAGTCGTGCGGACATCACCTCGTAGAGTCGCGGATCCGGCTTGAAGTAGCCCTCGACCGATCCGTCCACGATCGTGTCGGCTTGTTCGAGGATCGGCATCCGGTCGATCCAGTCCTGGCTGTGGAAAGCGGAGAGATCGTTGGTGAGTACGCCGACCGGATGTCCGGCCACCCTGGCATCGCGAACCATCTCCGCCGCGACCGGGCGGACAAGCGAGGATCGCGGCGGGTCGTAGAGCGCCGCGATCATCTCCCGGACGGCCGAAGAGTCAGAACCGTGGCCTTTGTGACGTGTCGGCCTGTCTTCTTGACTTCTCGGCGTGCTTTTCTGACGGGTCGGCGTGCTTTTCTGACCCTTCGGCGTGTTTTTGTGACGCGTCGGCGGGGGTAGGGAGGCCAGGTCGGTCCATTCCTCGGCCCG
>JBOFLE010000348.1:0-1520 GCA_051657705.1 Nocardioides sp.
CCCTGTGCGTCAGGCTGAGGTGAGACACCACTTCCGAGTTCGATCCCTTGCACGGGGCGAGAAGCGAGACACCTGATGACGATGACGTTGGCTGACGCCGCGCTTGATGATGGAGCGGTGAATCCACGAGCAGACCGCCCGAAGCGACGCACCTTCACCGCGGAGTACAAGGCGAAGGTCGTGGCCGAGTACGACGCGGCCGACCACGGCGAGCGAGGCGCGATCCTGCGACGCGAGGGCTTGTACTCCTCCCACATCACCGAGTGGCGCAAGGCCGCCGAGGCGGGCGCCATATCGGCGCTGGGGCCGAGGGGTGCCAAGTCGAGGGACCAGCGCGATCGCGAGATCGAACGGCTCAGGGCACGCGCAGAACGGGCCGAGGCCGAGCTGGTGCGGACCAGGGCGGCGTTGGACATCGTGGGAAAAGCACACGCGCTCTTGGAGACGCTCTCCGAGAGCACGGGCACGCCGAAGCCGCCGCCGCGGTGATCAACCCGGCCGTGGACGAGCTCGCCGGGCATGTCTCGGTCAAACGGGCGTGTGAGCTGACCGGGCGTGCCCGTGGCAGCCACTACCGCGCCAAGCAGCCGCCGGTGTACGGGCCGGCGCCCAAGCGACCGACACCACCGAACGCCTTGACCGATGCCGAGCAGAGCCAGGTCCTGAAGACGCTGACCAGTGAGAGGTTCTGCGACAAGTCGGTGGCGCAGACCTGGGCCACGCTGCTGGACGAGGGCACCTACTGGTGCTCGATGTCCACCATGCACCGCCTGCTGCGTGCTCATGGTGCGGCCAGTGAGCGCCGACGCCAGGCCACCCATCCGGCCAGGAAGAAGCCCGAGCTGCTGGCCACCGGGCCAGGCCAGGTCTGGTCGTGGGACATCACCAAGCTCCGCGGCCCACAGCGTGGGGCCTGGTTCCAGCTCTACGTCGTGCTCGACATCTACTCCCGCTACGTCGTCGCGTGGACCGTGCAGAGGGTCGAGGACTCCGAGATCGCCAAGACGATGCTCGAACAAGCCATGGGTGTGCACGGCATCCCCGGCGCGGTCCATGCTGACCGGGGCACCTCGATGACCTCCAAACCCGTCGCGGAGCTGCTGCTCGACCTCGGCGTCGACCGGTCCCACTCCAGGCCGCGGGTGTCCAACGACAACCCTTACAGCGAGGCCGCGTTCAAGACCCTCAAGTACGCACCCGTCTTCCCCGAAGCGTTCGGGTCGTTGGCCGACGCCCGAGCGTTCTGCGAGGTCTTCTTCAGCTACTACAACCACGAACACCGTCACTCCGGGATCGGGCTGCACACCCCCGCGTCGGTCCACCACGGCACCGCTGCCGAGATCCGCGCCCAACGCCAGACCACGCTCGACGCAGCCCACGCCGCTCACCCCACCCGGTTCGGCAACCGTCGACCCCAAGCACCGAAACTGCCCCAGGCCGCTTGGATCAACCAGCCATCACCGGAGGCGCTCATACAGACTGCGTAACGAGACCTGTCTCAGCCTGCTTGACATCTTCCG
>JBOFLE010000349.1:0-1070 GCA_051657705.1 Nocardioides sp.
GTCTCGGTCTCGTCGTGCTCGCCTCACTGGGGATCGCCGCGCTGCTGACCTATGCCTTGGTGCTCCTGCTCAGCAAGACCGCCGGGTTCACCCTGTCCCTGCCCGGCATCGCCGGCCTGATCGTGGCGGTGGGCATCACGGCGGACTCCTTCATCGTCTACTTCGAACGAATCCGCGACGAGATGCGAGACGGCAAATCGATGAAGGTCGCTGTCGAAGCTGGTTGGGTCCGGGCCCGGAACACCTGCCTGGCCGCCGACGCGGTGTCACTGCTCGCGGCCGTGGTCCTCTACATCTTCGCCGCCGGCGTGGTGAAGGGCTTCGCCTTCGCGCTCGGCTTGAGCACACTCATCGACCTGATCGTGTTCTTCTGGTTCACCAAACCCATGGTGTCCTGGCTGGGCCACTACCGATTCTTCAACTCCGGGCACCGGCTGTCCGGGTTGAGCGCGGGGACCCTCGGGATCGATGCGGCCGGGTTGCGCGAGCCGGTAGGAGGGAGGGCCTGATGGGAGTCTTCTCGCGTCTCGGCAACGATCTGTACACCGGAACGAAGTCGATCGACTTCGTCGGAAAGTGGAGACGGTGGGCGGTGCTGTCAGGTGTGATCCTGGCGCTGTCGATCACCGGACTGGTCCGCAACGGCCTGGATATGGGCATCGAGTTCGTCGGCGGCTCCGAGTACCGGGTCTCGCTGGCCACCGCGGACGTGACCCAGGACAACGCTGACAAGGTCAAGGAAGCGGTGGCCGGCACCGGGGTCGAGAATGCCGCCGCTCCCACCGTGAACACCTCGGGCAACACCGCGATCCTGGTGCAGACCCAGCCGGTCAGCGCCGCCGAGAGCAAGCGGATCGTCGAGGCCATCACGGAGGCGACCGGCGCCGACCCGCAGAAGATCTCCCAGACCGAACTCGGCCCGAGCTGGGGTCAGGAAGTGGCCAAGCGATCGGCGATCGGCCTCGCGGTCTTCCTGGTCCTGGTGGTGGCCTTCATCTGGGCCTACTTCCGGGAGTGGAAGATGTCGTTGGCCGCGCTCGTCGCGCTCGCCCACGACATCGTGATCACCA
>JBOFLE010000350.1:0-3860 GCA_051657705.1 Nocardioides sp.
GGTCTCCTCGACCGACAACCCCAACCAGTGCCGCAGCACGACGGTTCGCCGCTGCATCACCGGCAGACCCAGGAGCGCGGTCACCAGCGAGTCCCGATCCTCGGCCGCCAGGCCGGGCTTGGCCGGGCGGTCAACGTCGTGCAGCCCGACGAGTTCCCGGCGGCGCCACGCCCGCCGCGACTCGTCGATGTTGCCGGTCACGATGATCCGGCGTACGTACGCCTCTTCGGCCCCGTCCCGACGGATCCGCGGCCAGGAGACGTACAACTTGGTGAAGGCGTGCTGCACGAGATCGTCGGCCCGATCCCAGTCGCCGCACAACGCATAGGCGATCCTGCGGAAGTGCAGCCGCCGAGCCGCGAAGAACTCGGTGAATTCCGCCTCGCGCTTGGACCTTCGCATTCTCACACTCCCGATCGGTGACTCCACTGTGCCTTGTCATGGGAGAAAACGACGGAGGAAGGCGATCGGTTGTCATCCCCGGACGTCGTGCATGACGCCCTCGCCCCGAGCCAGCGTGCCGCGACCGGCCAGCCGTGGCATGATGCGTGGCTCGGCGGCGATCCCGGCACGGGATCTGGTGTGCAGCACGAATGGAGGGCGACGTGTCGGTCCGGGTCCGGCTGCTCCTAGCCAGCTTCTTGATGTTGTTCTTGGAGCTGGCTCTCATCCGGTGGGCCGGATCGGCGGTGATCCATCTCAGCTACTTCAGCAACTTCGTGCTGCTCGGCTCGTTCCTGGGCATCGGCCTGGGTTTCCTGCGCGCGGCGAAGCCCGATCGTGGCCTCCCCTACTACTCCCCGGTCGCCCTACTGGCCCTGATCAGCTTCGTCTCGGCGTACCCGGTCACCGTCGACCGCACCGACGAGTCGGTGATCTTCTTCACCTCACTGTCCACCAGCGGTCCGCCGATCTGGGTCACGCTGCCGTTGATCTTCGTCGCCGTCGCCGCCGCGCTGGCCGGTCCCGGGGAACTGGTCGCCGACTGCTTCCGCGAACTGCCCCGCCTCGACGCCTACCGGTACGATCTGCTCGGTTCTCTGGGCGGCGTCGTGGCGTTCACCGCCTGCTCCTTCCTGGGTACGCCGCCCCTGGTCTGGTTCGCGGTCATCGGCGTGTCGTACGCCGTATTGCTCGGTCGCCGGGCGACCGGAGTCTCGGTCACGTTGGTGGTGGCGCTGCTCGCGATGTTCGCCTATCCGCTGGCCACCTCGAACTCCGGTGACGATCGGGTCTTCTGGTCGCCGTATTACCAGGTCTCGACCTTCGCCGAGGACGACGGCGCGGGGGGACGGCAGTACCAGGTCTACGTCAACGGCATCCCGCATCAACGACTGACTTCCGCGGAGACCCGCCTGGAGCAGGAACCGTTCTATGCGGAGCCGTACGCGCGGGCCGCGAACCCGCCGAAGAACGTGCTGATCATCGGTGCGGGGACCGGAACCGATGTCTCGATCGCCCTGTCTGACATCGCACTGTCCGAGGATGTGGAGAGCGTGGACGCGGTGGAGATCGACCCGCGGCTGCTCCGCTTCGGAAAGGAGAAGAACCCGGACCGGGCCTATCAGGACCCACGGGTCACCGCACACGTCGACGACGGCCGGGCGTTCCTGGAGCGCACGGACAAGAAGTACGACCTGATCCTGTTCGCGTTGCCGGACTCGCTCACCCTGGTCTCCGGAGCCAGTGCGCTGCGGCTGGAGAGCTACCTGTTCACCCGGGAGGCGATGTCGTCCGCGCGTGAGCATCTGGCCCCCGGCGGCGCCTTCGCCATGTACAACTTCTACCGGGAGCCATGGCTGGTCGACCGGCTGGCGAACACCCTCGACGAAACCTTCGGGCACGCTCCGTGCCTGCTGTCGGTTCCCGAGGCGATCTCGCTCGCCGTGCTGGTGGCCGGCCGGACGCCGGCGGACCAGACGTGCGAGAAGACCTGGTCACTCGCCGACGACGCGCCGAACCCCTCCACCGACGACCAGCCGTTCCTCTACGTGCGCGACGGGGCGGGGCTTTTCGGCATCCCGGTGATCTACCTGGTGGCCATCGGCCTGATCCTGCTGGTCAGCGTGATCGCCATCGGGTCGGTCGCCGGGCGCGACCTGCGGCGCATGTGGAGCTATCGCGACCTCTTCGCGCTCGGCGCGGCTTTCCTGCTGTTGGAGACCAAGAACGTCACCGGCTTCGCGCTCTACTTCGGCACCACCTGGCTGGTCAACGCGCTGGTCTTCGCGGGCGTGCTGCTCGCGGTGCTGGCGGCCGTGGAGATCACCCGTCGGTTCCGGACTCCACCGCTGCCGACGATGTACGCCGTGTTGTTCGGCGGCTTGCTGCTCGCCTGGCTGGTGCCGAGTTCGTGGGTGTTGGGACTGCCCACGATTGCGCGTTTCATCGTGGCCGTCGTCCTGGCGTTCGTCCCGATTCTGGCCGCCAACGTGATCTTCGCCAAACGGTTCGCCGACACCGCCGAACCGACGCTGGCCTTCGGTGCGAACCTGCTGGGTGCCATGGTCGGCGGCTGCCTGGAATATCTCGCCCTGGCCACCGGCTACCGCTCCTTGCTGATCGTCTGCGCTCTCCTCTACCTCGCCGCCTACCTCATGCGCCCCCAGCACAGGGGGCGGGCGGGAAATGGGGTCAGACTGCCCTGATGGGTGCGGCGATCGGCTTCCTAGTCTGGAGCGACGACTGACCGATCAAGGGAGCCGATGACCGTGACAGGCCGATTCGCAACAACCTCCATCGCCAAGGCGATCGCCGCCGTCAGCACGACGGCCGCGCTGGTCGCGCTGACCGCGCCGCTCGCCGGTGCCGGCCAGGCGGCGAAGACCGAGACCACCGACGCTGTGGTCTACGCGGCGCTGGGCGACTCCTACGCCTCCGGCCAGGCGAATCCGCCGTTCGATCCGGCCGCCGGAGACTGCAACCGCGGCGCCGTCGCGTGGCCGCAGCTCGTCGGAGCGGACCTCGGCTGGCAGACCACCAACCTCGCCTGCGCCGGGGCCACCACGACCGCCTTCTCCTCGTCGTTCAAGGGTCAGGCACCGCAGTCCGAGGCCCTCGCCGCGCTCGATCCCGCGGCCGACGTCGTCTCCGTCACGATCGGCGGCAACGACGCCGGATTCAGCCAGCTCGTCGGTGCCTGCCTGCAGACCGACTGTGTCGCCAGTGGGACGGTCGCGGCCGCTCAGGCCGCCATCGCCGACCAACTTCCCGGCCTGCTCGCCTCGACGTACGCCCAGGTCTCGGCCTCAGCTCCCGAAGCGGAGGTACTGGTCGTCGGTTACCCACAACTCTTCCCGGGTGGCGACCGGCCGATCACCGGTTGCGCCTGGCTGAGCGACGACGAGCGCGTCGCCCTGAACCGCACCGCCAGGGCCTTGAACTACACGATCGCCGCCGAGGCCTACGCCGCCGGAGCCCGATACGTCGGCGTCCGCAAGAGCTTGCGGGGTCACGAACTCTGCACGGAAGACCCCTGGGTGTACCCGATCGGCCAAGACACGAACACCTCGTTCTGGGCCCACCCCACCGCACCCGGTCAGGCGGCCATCGCGGCACGAGTCGAGCGGAGGCTCCGCCACCTCTGGTGAGAGGGGCGAGTCAGGCTCCGATTTCGGACATCGACCCGGCGATGCCCTCCAGGATGTCTGCCTCGGAGGCGATCACCGACGAGGTGGCGCACCGCCGGAGGATCGATTCCACGATCAGCGCGCCGGCACCGATCACGTCGGCGCGCCCGGACTCGACGTAGCCCAGGGTCAGCCGGTCCGCGACCGACAGGCCGGTCAGGTGCCGGCACACCGAGATCACCTCGGGAGTCCCCAGCACCGCATGATCCACGCGGTCGGCTCGATAGTCGG
>JBOFLE010000351.1:0-3375 GCA_051657705.1 Nocardioides sp.
AGACTCGCCGAGCTCCAGTCCATCGGCTCCTGCGCGGACTCCGCGCCCGGAACCCCCTGGGGTTCCTCGCCGTGCTCGCTCGGCTGCTGTTCGGTGCCTGCGAAGAGCTCGCGGACGAACCCCCAGGCGGATCCCGCGAGCCGTGCGAGGCCGGCATTACCCTGATCCGTCATCGGCTCGCCAACCGTTTCCGACCCAGGAACCGACTCGACCTCGCCATCACCGCCCGACGGGGTTACCCCACCATCGGGATCGCTCCCCGCGACCGGACTTCCGCCGCTCGGGCCCTCGTCATCGGGGTCGTCGTCGTTCGGATGGTCACCGTCGACACGCCAGGGGAACCGGCCCGACACTGACTCCTCCCATTCGGCGAGCGGGATCCTGACCGGTTCGGTCGCCGCTCCGGAGCCGCCGATGACCAGGGTGAGACCGCGGTTGCCACGAAGGTGAGCCAGGGATCTCAGACCATCGAGGACGGCACCCTGGGAGTGGTCGCGCTGGTCAAGGTCGTCGAGCCAGGCCTCGACCTCGGGGGTGACGACAAGCTCCGGATTGGTGCCATCGCGCCGGACCAGCGGAAGCAGACCCTGCTTGACCCTCGACACAAGACCGGCGTCGTGCACATCGATCGTGCCGATCCCGAAAGCGTCGCCCCACATGGCGGCGTCGGTCGCCAGCGGCTCGTAGTCGGGATGCAGGTACACCGCGGAGAGGTAGGCACGATCCGGACCGATGTCGTTGGCAGTGGCGAGGGCAACCACGGTTCCGGCCTGGTCCTGGATCAGCACCTGCCGGTCGGACCAACTGAGGTCCGGGAGCACATCGCTCGGCAGCTGGCTCGTCAGGAAGTCCGACATCCGTTCGCCCTGCCCCGCCATGTCCCGATAGACGGTCCATTCGCCGATGCGGACCGGCTCCACGGGTCGGCCGCCACCGAAATGCACCGGTTCCTCCCACTCCAGCCCGAGGTCCCGGCCCAGGACGACCCGGCCGATGTCCGACATCGGAGTCCGGACCGGTTCGGCGAGCGGATCATCGGCCGATGGCGCCACGAGGGTGACTCCGGGAATCGCGATGCCGAGGTGGTCGACCCCCAGCAGAGCGGCGTCGCTGCGAGCGCTGAGCCAACTCCGGAGTTCCTCGGTCAGACGCAATTCGAACCCCTCGACCCGATCGGTGAGGATCCGCTCCACCCGGCGGCCGGGTGTCGCGGCGGACGCGTCGAGCTGATAGGCGGGTGCACCGAGGGCAGCGGCCCAGTCGGCGGCGACGAGATGCTCGGCCTCGGAATCCAGAAAGACCTGCTGAAGCCGCACCCGACCGTCCCGCTCACGTACGGCGGAGGCGGCACCGACGACGGTGCCGCTCGCATGCACCAGCAGCGTTCGCATGTCCCCGCGACCGAACAGGTCCATAAAGCGGTTGATATCCCCCCGCTCCGCGGCATCGGCGGGCAATTGGCTCTCGATCAGGTCGCGCACCTGTTCCTCGCGTCCGATGAAGTCGGAATACGCAGCCAGGCTCCCGATCTGGACGGCCCGAGGACCGCGCATCGGTGTCTGAGACAGCCAGTCGGGGGCCTGCTCGCTACGTTGGTTCGGTGTACGAAGAGTGGCGCTCGCGGAGGCAGGCGGCGTCCAGTGGCCGTTGCTCTGCGAGGTGACGACCGGATCGGCACCGGGGACCGCCGACGGCGTGAGGTAGACATTCTCGCCGGGGCGCGGCCCGCCGCGCTGGTACTCCGTGCCGGCGATGGCGATCGTCCGGGTGACAGGCTTGTCGTTCTCGTCGAGTCTCTGGTCGTGCGGGTCGATGACCTCGATCGATGACCTGTCACGACCGACGCTCATCACCACCGCCATCTCGACGTCCTCGGGGATCGACCCGGCATCGTCGAGATCGTCGGTGCGCAGGAAGCGGTACTCCACATCGGGGCGATCGGGGATGGCGGCAATCCGCCGATCACGCTTCCAGGCCCGCTCCTGATGGGGACTCAAGCCCTTGGGTAAAGGTCCGACCTCGACCGGATCGGGGAGCTGCCAGTCGGCGACGATTCCCGAACTGACTGCCTTCGGATGGAGCACCTTGCGGAGTTGGCCGTCCAGGAAGTGGGCCCTGCCCTGGTGGTTCTTCACCGCGACGGCATGGCCGAGACCTCTGAGAGGCTCCCCCTTGCTGTCTCGAAGCAGCGTGCCCCGCTGGTCCTTCCTGCCGCTGGGCATGTCCGGATAGCGCACGAACACCACGCCTTCGGCACCCTGCGGCAAGGACGCGACGTACTCCTGAAGGCTGTCGATATCGAACCTCTGCCCCGGTCGCAGCAGGTAGCTCCCGTCGGGTCTCCTGGCGCTGTAGCCGCGCTCCACGAGGCGGCCCAGGAACCGTTCGACCTCTCGCTGCCGTCCCTGCTGGTCCGGAGCCTGTCGCGGTCGGCCGCCGGCGAACTGGTGGAGCAGCGCCCAGGTCGCCGGCAGGCAGTTCACCGTGCTCCCGGCGTCGTTGGTGCTCAGACCCGGCAGATCCGTGATCAGGCCACGGCTCTCCAGCAGCAGCGGCGACGTCTCGGCCCCGGACGAGCCGAAGAAGTAGCCCCGGGTCGGAGGCGGGACATCGCCCTTCGGCTGCGCCCGCAGCCGGACGGCCTCGTCGTACCAGTGCTCGGCGAACTCCGTGCCCACCCGCGCGAGTCGCGCGGCGATTACGTCGACCGGATCGCCCTGTGGTGCCGAACGCCTCTCGTAGCGCCGACCGCGTGCCTCGGCGTTGATCAGGTACGGCCGGATCAACGACTCCAGGCCCTCCTTGCCGACGCTCTGGAGCCGCTCGATGAAGTCCGCCAGCTCTCCGGCGCGCGGATCGGGCAACTCGATCTTGCCCGCCACGAAGTCCTGCCACATCGTCGGGTAGACGGCTTGGTACCCCGCCATCGGGTCGAAGTCGACGTCGAGCGCGTCTTCCAGCGTGAAGTGATTCGGCACTGCCGCCACCGCCTCGGCACCGATGATGCCGATGGCCTCACGGTCGATCGGCACGAGCTCGCCCAGGCTGTTCCGGACGAAGTTGCCGGTGTGCGCGTCGCGGTACCCCACCACCCAGTCCAGGATCTGGATCTTCAGCAGCTGCGGCAGGTCGTTCGGGTGATAGCTGGGGATGAAAACCCCAGGCCAGGCGGACGACGGGCCGTCCGAGACCCGCTGCAGGGAGCCGACCCGCTGATCGATCTTGGCGATCACCACCTCGGGCGCCGGGATCCCCAGCCGCTGAGCGATTCGGGAGTAGATCGACTCACGCAGAGCACCGTCGGTCTCGAACGGTGCCAGGTCGCTGTCGACCGGCCGGAAGAGATGCTGCTCACCGGTCGGTCTGCCGTCGTCG
>JBOFLE010000352.1:0-1117 GCA_051657705.1 Nocardioides sp.
AAGCGTCCTGGGTATGGGGAGCTTAGTCAGTCTTCGAGGGATCTAGTCGATTCGACGGAGCGGTTCTACAAGAGGACGCTTGCCGAGATCGGGGGGTGGTCGGCGGAGCCGGCTTCACCGCCGATATCACCAGAGCAGCAGTTGGTTCGTCGTGCGAATGTGGAGGCGGGGAAGCCGCATCCGACTGCTTTCCCGAGTAGTGCGACTGTTGTTGATCCGGATATGCGGCATGAGAGTAATAAGAAGACGCGGCTTCGGGAGTTTGAGGATGATAGGGCTGTTGTCGATGGTTTGGTGAAGGAGATCGAGCGGTTCGTCGATGATTTGGAGCCTGGTCAGGCTGGTCCTCGGTTGCCTGTCGAGGTGGCTCTTGCGGCGTATCCGGAGTTGGCTGGTGCGTATGACCAGGCGGTGGCTCGTCGGGATGGTTTGGATCGGGCGATCGCTGATATGGAGCATCGCCTGGCGACGGAGCCGAAGTATCCGGTTCGTGGTCGCAATGACCTGAATCCGGAGTTCTGGCTGGATAACGCTAGTGAGCGTGCGCGGCGGCTTCTGGCTGGGTCGGGTGGGGATCAGGGCGTTGCGGAGACAGCGGATGAGGTGGCTCGGGCGCAGGATCAAGCGCATCAGAGGTTCAAGCAGGCTTCTGATCTGTTGGATGGCAGTAGTGGTCTGGAGGGTCATTCCGATCTGCTGGGCAATGCTCCTTTGCGGGATGAGTTGGAGAGGTTCCGTGCTGAGAATCTGAAGTTCGTCAACGATCCGCAAGTGGGGGCGTCGTTGCCGTATGAGTATCGGCTTCCGGTGGGTAAACCGGAGGCTGGGGTGCCGGATCCGGTGGTGGAGCGGTTGGCGCAGCAGGTGAATCGGGTGATTCATGAGCGGCCGTTGGATGTGAATCTGGAGCATGCGCACAATCGTGAGTATGTGCGTGACTATGCGAAGGACAAGCTGCGGGCGATCGAGGAGATCAGGAAGCGTCCTGGGTATGGGGAGCTTAGTCAGTCTTCGAGGGATCTAGTCGATTCGACGGAGCGGTTCTACAAGAGGACGCTTGCCGAGATCGGGGGGTGGTCGGCGGAGCCGGCTTCACCGCCGATATCACCAGAGCAGC
>JBOFLE010000353.1:0-28005 GCA_051657705.1 Nocardioides sp.
ACGAGGGAACGAGTCGCGCTCATACATCGAGCCTGGCTCGTGCGAGGCGGCGGTTCAACCCCGAGTCTCCGATCTCAGGGGAATGTCATGGGACACCGAACCGGCGTCAGGCGACCGCGAGGAAGAGAACCAGGACGAGCAGGGGCGGCACGCCGAGCACCAGGGCCAGGAGCAGGGCGGGGCTCGGCCGGGGCGGCTTCGCCCGAGGCGAGCCGCGGAAATACCACCAGGCCAGCGCCGCGGCGAAGAGGGGTGCCGTGACGATCCAGGCCGGCGCCATCCAGGTCACCACGAACGCGAAGTGTGGTCCGCCCGCGGCGATCGCTTCGACCACGGTGAGGTCGGTCCCGTCCGGTCCGCGCACCGCCGAGGACCCTCGTGGGGGGCTGGCCACCATGGTGGCCGCTCCCAGGAGGGTCCAGCACGACACGAGGACTGTCGCCGGCGCGACGAACCAGCGGGACACGCGTCGCTCGGCGAGCCAGGCGGTGACCCGGTAGTAGGCGTAGCCGGCCCACGCGAGCAGGCAGCCGCCCCATGGCAACCAGCCCAGGAGAATCTGACCGGTACGGCTGTCGCCGGCAGCCGTGCCGGCCCAGCGGGAGAGTGGATATGTCCAGAAGACCGACGCAACGGCCCCCATCACGACGAAGCCGACGGTGCCGACGACGAGGGCCGGCCATCGGGGTGGGTGGATCGGCCGATCCGGCCCGTCGGGGTGTTCACGGGAAGTCATCGGTCGCTAGGGTAGCGGCGACGATTCGGGGGACATGTGGCTGACTTGAAACTGGACACCGACTTTCTCTGCGAGCTCGGCACCGACCTGCGCACGGTCGCCAGCGAGTTCGAACACGCCAATGCGCACAGCGACTATGTCGCGGACGCCGTCGGACATGGCGGTCTGGCGGAGCGGGTGCGTGACTTCGCGCACAACTGGGACGACCGCCGGAAGAAGATGATGGGCAACATCCAGCAACTCGGGGAGAGCGCCTACGCCGTGGGCGATGCCTTCGATCAGCTCGAGGACGAACTCGTGCGGTCGCTGCGGGGTGAGGGCTGATGACGAGACCGGTCGACTGGGCCCCGCTGGCCGGCTCGGACCCGGTGCCCGGCGATCCGGGTGAGGTGGCCCGGCTCGGCCGCCACTACCGGTCCGTCGCCGAGGCGATCGAGAAGGCGGCCGGGAATCTGCGGCGGTTGGCCGACTCCGGGGACGCCATCGAGAGCAAGGCGGTCGATGCCTTCGACGACAAGTGCGAGGAGGTCGCCGAGGACATCTCGCGGGCACACGAGAGATACGCCGGGGTGGGCGATGCGCTCCTCGGATACGCGCCCGCGCTGGAGCAGGCACAAGCCGATTCGCTGCGGGCCCTGCTCGACGCGCAGGCCGCCCAGGAGGATCAGCACGCGGCGCAGCGGCGTGGCGAGCATGCCGCGACTCCGGAGGAGATCCTGGCGGCCGAGCGGGCGACCTCCGACGCGTCGGCGGCATCGAGTCGCGCCCGCACCCTGCTCGAGGGCGCGATCGCCGATCGGGATCGGGCGGCGCAGCGTGCCGCGGATGCGATCGACGAGGTGCGGGATTCCGGAGATCTCAACGACGGCTGGTGGGACAACTGGGGATGCAAGGTCATCTCCGCCATCCAGAAGATAGCCAGCACCATCTCCATGGTGTGCGGCATCCTGGCCCTCGCGGTGGGGTGGATCCCGATCATCGGACAGGCACTGGCGGGTGTCCTGGGCACGATCGCGCTCATCACCGCCGCGGTCTCGCTGTTGTGCAACGCCGTGTTGGTCGCCGCCGGCGACCAGCATTGGTCGGCGCTGGTCTGGGACGCGATCGCGGTGGCCTCCTTCGGCGTCGGCCGGGTCGTCGGTACCGCCGCCCGGGCGAGCACGAACGCGACTCGCGGCGCGGTACGACTCGGCGCGGGTCAGGTCGCCGCTCGCGGCGGCGGCCAGCTCTCGATGCGCGGGCTGGGGCTTCCGGGAAGCCTGGCCGGTACTCGGGCGGCGGCGGCCCGCGGCCTGCAGTCCACCGGGCAGCGAGCCTCGACGCTCAGTCGCGGCAACGTGTGGGCTTCGGTGCGTTCGATGCCCGCCGACTTCGCCGGCGATCTCAGGGTCTTGGGATCGGCGGGGAACTGGCCTGCCGCGGGAGCCGGTCTGGGGCCGGCGTTCCGCGGCATCTTCACCGGGGGCGGCATGCCGGCGCTGTACGGCCAGACCGCGCTGGTGGAGAGCCGGCAACTCGTGCGGGGCCTGGATCCACGCGTGCTGGCTCACCCGATCGCCGCGCCCGCGATCTCCTACACCAATCTGACGACGACGGTGGCCATCGGTGCGCAGGCGGTCGGCAACCTCAACGACCTGCGCGAGTTGGGAGTGAACGTCTTCGGCGCCGGGGACGGCGGTCTCGACCTCAATCTCGACATCGATCCCGTGGTGCCGTGAGTTCCGACGGGCTGATCGGCGCGTGGGACATCGACGGGCCCGACGGGTGGTTCGCGTTCCCGGCCGAGCCGCCCCCGGGCTGGAGTGACGAGCTCGCCGCGATGATCTGCGGCGATCACCGGCGCCGGCCGGCGATGGCCGCGCACCTGGCGCGGATGTACGCCGAACTCCGGGCCGACGAGGGCTGGTGGCTCGGCTTCGGGGTCTGGGTGCCGGAGGCCGACAATCCTTGGATAGCGGGAGGTTTCGGTGCCCAGGTGATCGTCTCGGAGGCCGGTGAGGACTTCAGCCCGGCCTCGCTCCGCCAGGTGATGGCGGTCCGCTCGCCCGCGGGGATAACGATTCATCAGCGCGAGGTCGCCGAGATCGAGCTGCCGGCGGGACCGGCCCTGCGGTACGCGGAGATCGTGTCGGACGACGACACCGGCGATATCGAGGAGCGGATCGAGTACACCGTGTTCCCGCCGAGCGCGATCGAGGCGATCCAGGTCAGTTTCGTGTCCCCGAAGCTTCAGTGGGGTGAGCGACTGGCTACCGAGTCCGCGGCGATCGTCGAGTCGATGTGGGTGCGGCTGGGCCGCGACTCATGACCGATAGCACGTGCGCGGGGCTGCCGGTCGACATCGCGGTGGTGCTGCCCGGCGACTGGTGGTCGATTCCGGTCGCTGACCAGAAGGGTCGGGCGGCCGCGATCGACCGGCTGCTGGGCCGACAGTTCCGCGGGATCGACGATCAGCCCCTGCTGAAGTCCCAGCTGCGCCGGAAGCTCTCGGTGGTGGCGGCACAGGCCGGGGACGCGTCCGCTCGATTCACGGCGATCTCGCTGATGGAGGCGGCCGGGGTGCCGGTGGCGGCGTCGTTGACGGCGTACTGGATGGCGCTTCCGTCGCCGGCGTCGGGGAGCTACCTCGGCGACCTGTCCACGGTCCTGCTCGGTGAGTCTGCCGGCGGCGACGAGGCCTTGCCGTCGGCCGGCGCCCAGCGACCCTCGCCCGCCGAGTTCACCCGAGCCACCCTCGACGCCGGCCAGACGCTCCGCCGGGTCCGGGTTCGAGAAGCCGCGGATCTCGAGGCCGCCGAGGTGTTGCAGGCCGACTACTGGATCGAGATCCCCGGTCAGCTCGGGCTGGTACAGCTCGCCTTCTCGACGCCTATGGTGATCTGGCGCGAGCCGATGCTCACGATGTTCGACGCGATCGCCAGCTCCGCCCACTGGCGCTACCAGCGATAGCCGGTCACCCTCGCGCCGGACGGATCAGGGGTTCGAGGAAGCGTCGTACTCTCAGCTCGTACGCCGTGGGGTCGGTGTTCCATCCTTCGACGTGTCCGGTGCCGGGGATCTCCACATAGGTCACGTCGGGGTCCTGCTCGGCCAGCCGGCGACTCGACGTGACCGGCACGAGCAGGTCTTCGTCGCCGTGGAAGAGCAGGGTCGGGACGCTCGCCCATGCCGTCGAGTCCAGATAGTCGAGCGAGTCCCAGTCGAGCCCGAACCGCAGGCTGGCCAGGCGCTTCGCGGTCCAGGTCACCGTCGCCGGTACCGGGTTCCGGCCCTGCACCTCGATCTGTTCCGCGCCGTAGCTGACGGTGGCGTCCAGGTCCAGCATCGGCGAGTCCAGCACGATGCCCCGCACCAGTGAGGTGTCCTCGGCGTTCTCCAGGTACGCCGCGACGATCCCACCGCCCATGCTCCCACCGGTCAGCACCACCCCGGTGGCTCCGCGGGAGGTGGCGTAGTCGATCGCGGCCTGGAGGTCGGGCCATTCGCTCGCGCCGAACCCGTACTCGTCGTTCTCGGACCTCGGCACCCCGGGGTCGTTGCGGTAGCGGATCGCGAGCGAGGGCATGCCGAGTTCGCCGGTCGCCCGCATCAGGCGGAACGTCTCGTCCGGGCCCGAGGCGCGTCCGTGCACCAGGATCGCCCACACCTCGCCGGTGCCGGGCTGGAGAATTCCGCTCAACTGTCCGAGCGGCCCGTCGTAGGTCACCTCCTCCATCGGTGCCATCGGCTCTCGGGGGTAGGCGAACGAGTTGATCCCGGCCCGCTGTCCCAGTCGTGGTGGTTCGCCCTGGGTGACTTCGAACCGGCGCGTGACCCGGCTCCCGTTGATCACCGGCTCGCCGGTGATCAGACCGAACCCGCCGTCGTACACCAACCCGTAGGTGCCTCGGCCGCGCACCTGGTCCTGGTTCGCCTGCTCGGCGTCGGCGTCGATCAGGGTGATCGTGCCCGACGGCTTCGCGTCGCCGGTCTCCTCGGTATCGACGCCGTTCACCAGGAGGTCTCGCGGCCACTCGAAAGGTACCCCGGCGTCCAGGGCGTCGGTGTAGATGCGATTGGAGTAGTACCAACCGGCCACGAGATGCCCGCCGAGCACGGCGGCGACGACGACGATCGCCGCTCGGCGGGCTCGCTGCGCCCGGGTCGATCCCCGCCCCGGCCGTCCGCCCGCCGAATCGCTCGACGACGGAGTCGAGGGCCGCGTTGTCGTCATGTCGGCACAGTGTGCCCTAGATGAGCCGGCCGGCCGCTAGATTCCGGCCGGATCCGGGTCGGATTCCGCCGGGTCCGGGCCGACGGACGGCTCCGGCACGCCCGCGGTGATCATCGTCCCGTCCGGCCGGCGTCCGCCGATGAGCGGCTTGTCGCCGAGAACTCCCGGCAGCCGGGGACCCTGATCCGGCACCGGCACGGTGATCGGCGAGCCGGGAGCGACGTCGTACGGCTTGCCCAGCACGCGGACGCCGACCGGGGTGGTCCCGTCGTCGACGGTGAGCGTGAGCGAGTCCTGTCGCAGCCGGACATGCAGGCGGGAGCCTCGCCAGCGCAACCGGAAGGACAGCTCCGACCAGTCTCGCGGCAGCCGGGGTTCGAAGCTCAACTGGCCGCCGTGATCGCGCATGCCGCCGAACCCACTGACCAGGGCCCGCCAGACGCCGCCCGCGGAGGCGATGTGGAGGCCGTCGATGGTGTTGTCGTGCAGGTTGTCCAGGTCGACGTAGAGCCCCTCGTAGAAGTAGCGAAGGGCCAGTTCGTGGTACCCGACCTCGGCGGCCATGATCGACTGGACCACGCCGGAGAGCGTGGAGTCGCCGGTGGTGATCGGGTCGTAGTACTCGAAGTCCGCGCGCTTCTGGGCCTGGGTGAATCGGTCGCCCTGCAAGAACAGCGCCAGCACCACGTCGGCCTGTTTGAGCACCTGGAATCGGTAGATGACCAGCGGATGGAAGTGCAGCAGCAGCGGCCGGAGCGTCTCCGGGGTCTGCGAGAGGTCCCATACCTCGCGGTCGAGGAAGTAGTCGTCCTGCGGGTGGATACCGAGTTCCTGGGCGAACGGGATCACCATGCCCGTGGCACAGGCTCGCCACTCGCCGACCTCCTCGTCGGCCAACGACAGCCGGGCCACCATCGCCGCGTGGGCCTCGGGATGATGGGCCTCGAGTTCGTCGACCGCCTGCACCGCCTGCTCAAGGTTGTAGCGCGCCATCACGTTCGTGAACAGGTTGTTGTTGACGACGGTGGTGTACTCGTCGGGGCCGGTGACGCCGTGGATGTGGAAGGTCTGCTCGGCGTTGGAGCGCCAGAACCCGAGGTCCGCCCACATGCGGGCGGTCTCCACGAGCAGGTCGACCCCGTCGCGGATCATGAAACCGTGGTCGCCGGTCGCGGCGACGTACTTGGTCAGCGCGTAGGCGATGTCGGCGTCGATGTGTACCTGGGCGGTCCCGGCCGCGTAGTACGCCGAGGCTTCCTCGCCGTTGATCGTGCGCCAGGGGAACAGCGCGCCGCCCAGGGCCATCTCGCCGGCCCGGGCGCGGGCGGACTCGAGCATCCGGGTGCGGAAGTGCAGGGTATTCCGGGCGACCTCGGGCATGGTGTAGGTCAGGAACGGGACGACGTAGACCTCGGTGTCCCAGAAGTAGTGGCCCTCGTACCCGGATCCGGTGACGCCTTTGGCCGGTACGCCGCTCTGGTCGGCCCGGGCGCTGGCCTGGGCCAGGCTGAACAGGTTGAATCGGACGGCCTGCTGGAGCGCGGCCGGGGACGGCGCATCCGCCGACCCGGCAGTTGTCTGGCCAGATTGCCCGGCGTGTCGCCGGTCAACTGCCGGGTCGGCCTCAGGGGTAGCCGTCTCGATCTGGACGTCCGCGTTGCCCCAGTAGCCGTCGTACCAGGTGCGCTGCTCGGCGAGCTGGTGTTCGATGCCCTGGGTCCGGGCGCGATCCAGGGTCCGGTCGCACCGATCGGCCAGCTCGGGAACCGGCACGCCCTTGCTGGTGTGGTACGCCACGAACTTGTCGATCCGGACCGGCTGCCCTTCACGAGCCTCGACCCGGAACACGGTCTTCGCGAGGTCGTCGTTGCTGGACAGCGTGGTGTGGACCGGCTGCTCGGAGGTGACCAGATGGTCGGCGGCGACCGCGATCGTCATCCGCGACCGAGCGCACACGTAGCCCAGCAGCATCCGGTGCTCGCGGGCGTAGCTCATCCGGGGCATCAGCACCCGGCCGACGAAACGTTGCGCCTTGCGTGGGTCCACGCCTTCGCCGAGTGCCGCCGACGGCACGTGGTACTCGTCCTCGCCGTCCTGACGATTGATCAGTTGGGAGGAGATCACGATCGGGGCATCACCGGTGAGCATCGTGACCTCGAACGACAGCAGCGCGAGATGCCGCTGGGTCATCGACACCATCGTGCGAGAGTCGATCCGCACCCGCTTGCCGGCCGGCGTCCGCCAGACCAGCCGCCGCTCCAGGATGCCCGAGCGCATGTCCAGGACCCGCTCGTACTGTTCGACGTCGGCGGTGCCGAGGATGAACGGCTCGTCGTCGACGTACAGCTTGATGACCTTCGCGTCCGGCGCGTTGACGATGGTCTGGCCGGTCCGCGCGAAGCCGTACGCCGCTTCGGCATGATGAATCGGCCAGGTCTCGTGGAAGCCGTTGACGAAGGTGCCGTGCGCGTGCGCATCGCGACCCTCGCTCGGATTGGCGCGCAATCCGAGGTAGCCGTTGGCGACGGTGAACAGCGTCTCGGTCAGCCCCAGATCGTCGGGGTGGTACGACGTCTCACGCAGTCGCCACGGATCGGCCGGGAAGCGGGTCCGGTCCATGGGGTCGGCGCTGTGTCGGGCCTCTCCCGGTGTCATGGCACCAGCTCCGCCAGATCGTCCACCACCACGTCCGCGCCGGCCTCCACCAGGACTGCGGCTCCGGCGCCCCGGTCGACGCCGATGACCAGGGCGAAGTCGCCGGCGGCGCCGGCCTGGACACCGGATACGGCGTCCTCCACCACCACCGCGCCCTTGTCGGCCACCCCCAGTTGAGCCGCGGCGTACTCGAACATGTCGGGTGCCGGCTTGCCCGCGATGCCATGGGCGGCCGCGACGGCTCCGTCGACGACGGTTCGGAAGCGGTCGGCGAGTCCGGCCGCCCGGAGCACGGCGGGCGCGTTCTTGGACGACGACACCACGGCCAGCGGGATGCCGAGGCCCGCCAGGTGATCGAGCAACTCGATCGACCCGGCGTATGCCCGGACCCCGTCGCGCTCGATGATCTCGTTGAACAGTCGGTTCTTCCGATTGCCGAGGCCGCCCACGGTCTCCGCGGACGGGTCGTCGTCCGGTGCGCCCTCGGTCAGCTCGATGTCGCGCGAGGCCAGCAGGTCGCGCACGCCGTCGTAGCGGGGCTTCCCGTCGATGTGGGTGAAGTAGTCCGCGCTGCTGTAGGGCTCTACGTCGCCGGTGCGCTCGGCGCGTTCGGCGAGATAAGCCGTGAACAGCTCTGCCCAGGCGTGCCGGTGGATCTCGGCGGTGGGGGTGATCACCCCGTCGAGGTCGAACAGCACGGCGTCATAGTTTCCCCAGTCGAGGGGGCTCGGGGCGCCCCTGCCGGGCGGCGAAGTAGTCACCAGAGGAGCGTAGAAGGTAGCCCGGATCCTCCGCCACGATTCCGGCCGCTCGATTGTTCGGATTCGCCGGACTCGTCGTACTCCTCGGCGAGGCGTCACATATGCACGGTGAGGCGTCAGAAATGCACGGTGAGGCGTCACACAGCGTGCCGCGTCGCCGGCAAGGTCAGCCTCCGTCGGCCTCCAGGTCGAAGAGCGATGCGAGAGCATAGATATCGACGTCGGTCCGCACCGAGTGCGCGGTGCCCTCTGCCGGTGCGCCGGCGACGATCGCCGAGACGGTACTCGGAGCTGTGTCCGGTTCGGCCGGATCAGGTACGTCGAAGAGCGACGCGGGCGCCCCGGGTTCGGGGGTTTCGGGTGCAGGTACCTCGAACAGGGACGGCGGCGGTGTGGGCTCAGGTGGTGCGGGTACGTCGAAGAGCGAGATAGGCGCGGGGCCTGCCGGTGTCGTCTCTCGATCGGCGTCTGCGGGTGACGGCGGGGCCGGTTGGGTTGCCGGAGCAGTCGAATGTGCCCTCGCCGGTGACGTCTCGACGTGTTTTTGTGACGCGTCGGCCAGCTTTTGTGACGCTTCGGCGGGCTTGACGGATGCGAGGAGGAGCTGGGCGACATCGAGGACCTCGACCGATTCCGGCGCCTCGCCGGAGGCCTGAGCGGCGGTCAGGCCGTCGGAGAGCATCACCCGGCAGAACGGGCAGCCGACCGCGATCGCCGAGGCCCCGGTGGCGACGGCCTCCGCGGTTCGGTTGGCATTGATGCGTTCGCCGATGCTCTCCTCCATCCACATGCGTGCGCCGCCCGCGCCACAGCAGAAGGACCTCTCGGAATGGCGGGGCATCTCGGTGAAGTCGATCCCGGGGACCGCGGAGATCAGTTCGCGGGGCGGGGAGTAGACCTGGTTGTGTCTACCCAGGAAGCATGGGTCGTGGTAGGTGATGGATCTGGCCGATCCGTCCGGCGATCCGATGGGAGTGAGGCGGCCCTCCCGGACCAATCGGTTGAGAAGTTGGGTGTGGTGCACGACCTCCAACTCGATGCCGAACTGGGCGTACTCGTTCTTCAGGGCGTTGAAGCAGTGCGCGCAGGTCGCGACGACCTTCCGGGCGCCGTACTCGCGAAGCGTCTCGACATTCTGTCCGGCCAGCCCGGCGAAGACGAACTCGTTGCCCGCGCGGCGCGCGGCATCGCCCGTGCAGGTCTCGCCGTTGCCGAGGACCGCGTAGGACACACCGGCCAGGTGCAGCAGTTCGGCCACCGCCTGGGTGGTCTTCTTCGCGCGATCCTCGTACGCCCCCGCGCAGCCGACCCAGAACAACCACTCGACGTCGGCGAGCGACGCTACGGTCTCGCCCAGGACCGGTACGTCGAAGCCGAGGCCTCGAGTCCAGTCGAGTCGGGACTGCGGCGAGGAGTTCCACGGGTTGCCGCGGGACTCGAGCCCCTTGAAGAGCTGGGTCAGCTCGGCCGGAAAGTTGGACTCCACCAGCAACTGGTAGCGGCGCATGTCGACGATGTGATCGACGTGCTCGATATCGACCGGGCACTGTTGCACACAGGCGCCGCAGTTGGTGCATGACCACAGCACGTCCGGATCGATCACGCCGTACGCCGTGCTGTCCGCGACCAGTGGCCGGTCCGGCTCGGCACCGCTTGCGCGGGCGTAGGTGTGGTCGCGCAGCGCGGTGATCAGGAGCTTCGGCGACAGTGGTTTCTCGGTATTCCAGGCCGGGCACTGGCTCTGGCAGCGGCCGCACTCGGTGCACGAGGTGAAGTCCAGCCGGGCCTTCCAGGAGAAGTCCTCGACCGCCCCCACGCCGAGCCGGGTGTCCTCGTCGAGGTCGTCGAGGTCCGTGGGCGTCATCGGCCGGCCGTCGATCGACAGCGGAGCCGCCGCGCCAAGGGCCGGGCCGCCGTCGGGTTCCCGCTTGAAGAAGATGTTGAACGGCGCGGTGAAGCGGTGCCAGGCGACCCCCATGGTGGCGGTGCGGCCGAGCACGATCATCCAGGTCATCGACACCACGATCTTGAGTGCCGCGGTGATCCAGATCAGCGTGGCCAGGCTGGACTCGGAGAAGTCGGTCCACCACGAGCCGAGCCAGCCGGTGAGTGGGAAGTGGTCGATGGAGACGTACTCCGGGTGATCGCCGTACTGCGCGAGCGCGTACTCGAATGCCCGCAGCTTCAGGATGCAGAGGCCCACGAGCAGGATCACCCACTCGACGAAGTACCCCTGCCACATCGTGGAGCCGAAGAGGCGTCCGGCGTTGCCCCGGACCCGGTCATGGGGCCGGGTATAGCGATAGATCATGAACGGCACGATCGTCAGCACCATCGCCCAGGCAAGCGCCTCGGTGGCCCATTCGAAGGGCGGCGAGTGGCCGATCAGCGGGAGCGCGAAGTGCGGATCGAGGAGCTGGCCGTAGGCCGTCACCAGGGTAAGAAAGAGCAGCCCGAAACCGATCATGATGAGCCAGTGCGCGACGCCGACCGCCGTCCATTGCAACATCCGGGTATGCAGCAGGGTCTCGCGCAGTGTCGTCCGGAGCCTGGCCGCCGGCCGGTCGGTTCGGGTGATCGGCCGTCCGGCGCGGACGACTGAGACGATGTGTCCGGCCATCCGCGCGAACAGCGTCATGCCGACCACCGTGAACGCCAGCGACACGATCAGCGCCACGGTCTGCACGGGCTCCATGAACCGAGCCTAAGCCCCGGACCGGCGGGGAGGGAGACCCCGGCGGCCGGTGCGGCCGCCGGCCGGTGGTGAGCTGTGGGGTGGCGGTGTGGTGTGGGTGTCTCGTGTGGGGTGTTGGTGTCGGTTACGGTGGGTGTTTTGGTTGTCGTTGTGGGGGTGTGGTGGGTGTAGTGGGTGATGTTCTTGATGGTGTGGGTGCGGTTGAGTTGGGTGTGCGGATTCGTGCTGCGCGGGTGGGGTTGGGGATGACGCAGCGGGAGTTGGCCGATGGGGTGTGGTCGGCGTCGACGGTTTCTCGTTTCGAGTTGGGTGTGCGTCGGCCGGATGTGGCGGCGTTGGAGTTGTTGGCGGCGCGGTTGGAGTTGTCGGTGGAGGAGTTGGTGTGTGGTGGGGTGGTGGATCGTCGGGGTGCGATGGAGGTGCGGTTGACGCATGCGGGGTTGGCGTTGACGGCGGGTGAGTTGGGGAATGCGCGGAGGTATGCCGAGCAGGTGGTGCGGGTGACTCGGTGGGGTGCGGAGTGTGATTTGGCGTGGCAGGGGTTGTTGGTGTTGGCGTTGGTGTTGGAGGCGGAGGGTGAGTACGGGGATGCGATTGTGGGGTTGGAGGAGTTGCGGGGGTTGGTGGTTGGTGATGGGGAGTTGTTGGGTGCGGTGGGGGTGGCGTTGTCGCGGTGCTATCGGGAGTCGGGCCGGTTGGGTCGGGCGGTTGCGGTGGCGGAGGAGGTGGGTGGGGAGCTTCGTGGGCGGGGTTTGGAGGGTTCGTACGAGTACGTGATGCTGATCGTCGGGCTGGCGGCCGCTTGGTACGAGAAGGGTGACCTCAACCAGGCCATCCGGCTGTGTGCACGTGGGCTGGTTGCCGCGGAGGTATCCGGCTCGACCCGGGGTCGTGCGGCCGCGTGCTGGATGGCCTCAGCCCCCGAATACGACGTCGGCAACATCGATGAGGCGCTCGAGTTGACCTCGCGTGCGCTCGAGAGCCTCGAGGTAGAGGGCAGCAACGAGAGCGTGGCACTTCTCCGATCCCAACTGGCGTCCTATTACACCGAATCACCGGCGCCGGATCTCTCCAAGGCTCGGGCGCTGTTCGAATTGGCCGGCCGCGAATTGGAGTGGTCATTGGCGAGTCCGGTCGAGCTGGCCCGCAACTTCCTGGGCCAGGCCAGAGCAAGTCTCGCCGGTGGCGACTCTTCGCTGGCCAGCATGTTCCTCGGCCGCATCTCGCCTTCCGCGGAGGCGCAAATCCCCTATTTCAGGGCGGCGAAAGCGTTGCTCCGCGGGCATATCCGTGCTGCGGATGGAGGCGTCGAGTCGGCGTCACGCTCCTATGGCGAGGCGCGCTATCTGCTCGCGCGCCTCGACAGGAACCGTGACGCCGCTCAACTGTGGTTCGAATTGGCCGAAGGTTGGACGGCTATCGACCATTTCGACGAGGCGCTCGATTCCTACCGGATGTCCAGCGCCATTCTCGGTGGCGAGAAGCCGCGTCGGCCAGCCTCGAGTTTCCCGACCGCCGCTCCCGGTTAGCCTCGGGGAAGCTGTTTCGGGCCGCCGGCGACCACTGCCGATCCCGACATTGCCGCGGTGCCGGATGCGCCGGCGAGCAGGATTCCTATGAGCACGGCCGAACCAACGCGCTTGATGAATGTAGACATGGCTCACTCCTCTTGATAACGGGGGATTTACTTCCAGTGTCATCTAGCGAGACGGGCAACTGCCGTTGAGATACGCCGCAAAGGGGATGACATTGAGTCAATTGAGGTGCCGAGCGCCCGCGGCGACCCGGCAGTTGTCTGGCCAGATCCCCGGTGTGTCGCGAGTCAACTGCCGGGTCGATAGTCCCCGGGTGTGAAGCTCGTCGTGCCGCGGTAGTCGAATCCGCCGGCGTATTCGCGCGTCGATCGGCAAACGGGATCTTCACAATTCGGGGCGTAGTGGGGGCTGAGTCCTCCGGATTCGTCTCGGTCGGGATCGAGCCGTTGGTCGACGTCATGGGTGACCAACGCGCCGCCCAGGGCCGGCGCGCTTTGCGGTGAGTGCGATATCAGTAGCGGCTGCCGGGGTTGTGCGCCTACTGTCGTTCCACCAACGTCATCAGGAGCTTTGTGCGCACGTCGTGAACTCCGGCCCTCTCGAGGGGCCGTAACTCCTCTCGGCCATCGTGCAGGAGGGGCGACATCGCCCTTTGCCGCCACGGCGGCCATCCTCGCGAGCCTGAGAGGCTCGCGCACAACGACTTGGAGTGAACCTTGTACGCACACAACCTGATTCGACCAGCAACCGGCAGCGACGAAACCGCGATGGCACAGCTCGCGGTCGCCAACAACATGTTCGGCGTCGACGAAGTCGACGACCTCGCCGCCATGTTCCGGAGCGCGGTCAACGGCGAGCTGCCAGATCACCAGTGGTGGATGTCGGTCCAGACAGACGGCACCGTGATCGCCGCTGCCTACGTCGCACCCGAGCCCTTCGCCGACCGACTATGGAACCTTTACTTCATCGCGGTCAGCCCCAACGCGCATGGTGCGGGAACTGGCACCCAGCTCATCGAACACGTAGAACGGCAGCTGCGATCGGCCGGAGAGCGCAAGGCCAGGGTGCTCATCGTGGAGACTTCAAGCACCGATCAGTACAACGGTGCGCGGGAGTTCTACCGGGCCCGTGGTTTCGAGGAGGAAGCACGGATCCGGGACTTCTACGGTCCCGGAGACGACAAGGTCGTCTTCTGGAAAGCCCTGATCGTCTGAGCAGTCGACGCACCCCCGACCACCGACATCCGCGGCCTCATCGTCGGGTGCCTCGATTCCCCAGCCGACGATGCTCCGGCACCATCTACACCCCCCAATTGTGAAGAGCCGGTAGACGAGCCGCGCTTCGACTTCCGGCGGCTCGACACGCCGCGAGTCTGGCCAGACAACTGCCGGGTCGGCGGGGAGGGGTAGGCCGGGTCGGCGCGGTCGTGACGGCGAGGCCGGGTGCCGCGTATCGTGTGGGTGGCCTGGCGACGGAGTCCGGCAGTGGGATGGAGCAAGACACCGGCAAGTGACTCGATGGGGGCGCGGTGCTCACGAAACGATCACCGGGGGGACAGGTGATGGCACACGAGGTGACGCGTGGTCGGCTTCCGGTCACGCGGAGGGATCGCCGGCCGATGCTGGCGGCCCTTGCGCTCCTGTTGATCCTGCTCGGCGCCCTGGGCAGCGCGTTGATCGCCTTCCGCAGCGGCGACCGGGTCAGCGTGCTGGCCGCTCGGCGCGACATCGAGATCGGCACCGAGGTCAGCGCGGCGGACTTCACCGAGATCCGGGCCGCGGCCGACACTCCGGGCGTCATCGAGGCCCGATTCCTCGACAACTTCGTCGGGTCTCGCGCGGTCGGGTTCATTCCCACCGGCACGATCGCCAACAAGGAGATGTTCACGACTCTGGACGGCATACCCCGAAACGCCGAACTCGTCGGCATCACCCTCGACCCGACGCGGCGTCCCGGCCGGGTGCCCAGAGCCGGGCAGGTGGTCCGGGTGTTCTTCGTGACCGGTGAGGAAGTGGCCGCCGACGGGACGGAGTTCGCCGGCGGCGATGCCGTGGTCCCGGCGGCCCGGGTCGTCTCGGTCGAGACCGGGGCGGATGCGGACTCGGTCAATCTCACCTTGCTGGTGTCGGAGAAGAACGCCGGAACGGTCGCCAACTACGCCTCCTCGGGCAATCTCGCGGTCTCGCTGCTCGCCGATGAGACGGAGCCCGCGGTCGACCTCGAGGAACCGGCCGACGCTGCCGGCAGCGGCGGCTAGGCCGGGGGAGGTCACTCGATGGCGATCATCTCCGTGTTCAGCGCCAAAGGTGCTCCCGGCGCGACCACCACCGCGATGCTGCTGGCCGGCCTCTGGCCTCGGGACTCGATCCTGCTCGATGCCGACCTCTCGGGCGGTGATGTGGCCTTGCGGCTCCCCGCGCGCAGCGGTCACGCGCTCGACCCCAACGCGGGCCTGATGTCCCTGTTGCCCGCGGCCCGGCGGGGGATGACGCCGGAGCTGGTCCGCGAACACACCCAGGTGGCGATGGGGGGGCAACCTGTCCTGTGCGGCCTGGCGGGCCCGGAGCAGGCACTCGCCATCGGCGGACTGTGGCCGACCCTGGCCGACGCCTTCGCGGAGGTCACCGCGGCCGACGTGATCGCGGATCTCGGCCAGGTGCATTCGCGGGCCGAGCACCTGTGCCTGCTGGACTCCTCGGTCGCGGCGGTGCTGGTGTACTCGCCGACGGCCTGGGGGGCGGTGCATACCCGGCGTCGGCTGGAGTCGCTGGCCGACGGGCTGACCAGGCGCGGAGTCGTGGTTGGCATCGTCGGGATCGCTAGCAGTGGGCAGGAGCGGGACGTCGCCGCCGCGGCCGCGAACATCGCGGACGGGCTGGACTGGGTCCGCGACTGGGGCACGGTCGCCTGGGACCCCAAGGCCTCGGTCATGTTCAGCGGAGGGAGCGTCTTCCGACCCGAGCGCACGATGTTGGTGCGCAGCGGCAACGCGCTGGCCGCTCGGATCTACGCCGCGGTCGATCGGGGTGCGCGATGAGTGGCGTGACGCGCCGGTCCGCCGACCCGCAGCTGGTGCGCACCCTGCGCGGCCAGGTCGCCGACCGTCTCAACCAGCAGCGCCGCAGCGACGAGGTGGCCGGTCGGTCACCGATGAGCGCCGAGGACGAGCGGCAGTTCGCCCGCTCGCTGATCGTGCAGGTCTTGGAGGACTACGCGCGCAGCGAGATCACGATCGGCCGTACGCCGCCGAGCGCGGACGCGGAAGAGGCGCTTGCCGCCGCCATCAATGCCGCGCTGTTCGGCGTCGGCCGGCTGCAACCGCTGCTGGCCGATCCCGACGTGGAGAACATCGACATCAACGGGTGCGACCGGGTCTTCGTCGGATACGCCGACGGCAGCGAACGGCTGGCCGATCCGGTCGCGGACAGCGACGAGGAGTTGATCGAACTCATCCAGGTGCTGGCGGCCAGCGTCGGCCTGGCCTCGCGGCCCTTCGACTCGGCCAACCCACAACTCGACCTCCGGCTGCCCGACGGTTCCCGGTTGTCGGCGGTGATGGGTGTCTGCGTCCGGCCGAGCGTGTCGATCCGCCGTTCCCGGCTGGGCAAGGTCGGCCTCGACGACCTGGTCGCCAACCAGACCATGACCCCGGAGCTGGCCCGGTTCCTGCGGGCCGCCGTACGGGCCCGGAAGAACCTGATGATCGCCGGCGCCACCAACTCGGGAAAGACCACGCTCCTGCGCGCCCTGGCCAACGAGATCCCGCCTCACGAGCGGCTGATCACCGTGGAGCGCGCTCTGGAGCTGGGCCTGGATCAGTTCGACGACCTGCACCCCAACATGGTCGCCTTCGAGGAGCGGCTGCCGAACTCCGAGGGCTTGGGCGGGGTGAACCTGGCGGCGTTGGTCCGCCGCTCGCTGCGCCAGAACCCCAGCCGGGTGATCGTCGGCGAGGTCCTCGGGGACGAGATCGTGACGATGCTCAACGCGATGAGCCAGGGCAACGACGGATCGCTGTCGACGATCCATGCCAACTCCGCCACCGAAGTGTTCAATCGGATCTCCACCTACGCGCTGCAAGCCGACGAGCGGCTCCCGGTGGAGGCCACGCACATGTTGATCGCCGGGTCGATCAACTTCGTGGTGTTCATGCGCAAGCGCAACGACTTCGCGGACGGCGGCACGCTGCGACGGACCGTCGAGAGCGTGCGCGAGGTCACCGGGGTGGACGGCCGCGTGCTGTCGAGCGAGGTGTTCGCCACCAACGCCTCGGGCCAGTCGATGCCACATGCGCCGGTGAGTTGTGCCCGTGACCTCGCCGACCACGGTTATCTGGCCAGCGTCTCGGCGCGCTGGGAATGAGCGACCGGTGACTGGTTGGGGTGAGGCGTTGCCGGCCGCCGGCGCCGGCGCGGCGGTCGGTCTCGGCTGCTTCTTCGCGGTGCTGGCCGTGCTCGGTCTGCCCGGGCGCCCGGCCGGCCTCCCGGCCCGGCGATCACTCAGCGCGGGTGAGCGGGCCAGGCGCCTGATGTACGGAGGAGTGGCGGGCCTGCTCGTGCTGCTGGCGACCAGGTGGCTGGTGGCCGGCGTGGCGATCGGCTGGCTGGTGGCCTACTGGGACCGGATCGCCGGGAGTTCGGCGGCCGAGAAGCAGGCGATCAACCGGCTGGAGGCGCTCGCGGGTTGGACCGAGTCGTTGCGGGACACCATCGCCGGCGCGATCGGGCTGGAGCAGGCGATTCCGGCGACGGCGGCCAACGCCGGGGCGGCGATCAAGCCGTCGTTGAATCTGCTGGTGGATCGACTGCGGATCCGCGAACCGCTGCCCGATGCGTTGAAGGCATTCGCGGTGGATCTCGCCGACCCGAGCGCTGACATCATCTGCGCCTCGTTGTTGCTCAATGCGCGGCTCCGCGGTCCGGGTCTGCGGGACGTGCTCTCGGCGCTGGCCACCTCCATTCGCGAGGAGCTGGACATGCGCCGCCGGATCGAAGCGTCGCGGCGGGCGATCCGGCGCAGCGTCCGGATCGTGTTGATCATCGTGTTGTCGATGATGGGCATGCTCGCGGTGTTCAACCGGCCGTACGTCGAGCCGTACGGGTCGCTCACCGGGCAGCTCGTGCTGGCCGTGATCGCCTTGTTGTTCCTGGCCGGCCTGCTCTGGTTGCGGTCGCTGGCGACGCCGTCACGGATCGACCGGTTCCTGGTCTTCGAGGACGAGTCCGAACCCGGTTCCGCAGACGGCATCGACGAACGATCCGACCAGGACGCCCGGACGCAGCTGGAGACGCGGTCGTGAACTGGGCGTTGGCGTGCGGTGCCGTCGTCGGCCTGGGCGTGTTCGTCCTGATCCGGGCGTTCTCCTCCCCGGCGCCCGGGGTGGCGAGCATGCTGGCCCGGATCGATCGCGGGCAGCGATCCCTGAGCCCGCATACGGCGACGCCGTTCGAGCTGGGCGAGCTCGGTGGCGGACTGGAGCGCCGGGCTCGGGGCCTGCACGCGATCCTGGCCGAGCGACTGGAGCTCGTGGCGATCGACCGCGGCTGGGATCTCGGGCGGCGGCGGGCGGACCTGGCGCTGATGGGCCGTACCTCCGGTGGTCACCTGGCACTCCAGGCGCTGACCGGATGCGGTCTGCTGCTGGTGGGACCGGTGGTCTGGTCGGTCCTCCTGATCGCCGGCGTTCCGCTCTCGCCCGCGCTCCCGGCGCTCGGCGCGGTGTCGTTGGGCGTGGTCGGGTTCTTCCTTCCCGACCTGGCCCTGCGCAGCGAAGCCGCCGCCCGGCGCCGGGACTTCCAGCGCAGCGTCGGGGTGTTCTTGGATCTGGTCGCGATGAACCTTGCCGGTGGCCGAGGATTGCCCGAAGCGTTGCTGGCGGCGGCGACCGTCGGGGATCACTGGTCGATGGTGCGGATCAGGCAGGCCCTGGCGAACGCCCGGCTCTACGGCACCACGCCGTGGCGGGCTCTCGGCGATCTCGGGCGGGAGATCGGAGTGGAGGAACTGGAGGAGCTGTCCGGGGCGTTGGTGCTCGCCGCCGACGACGGCGCGAAGATCCGGCGCTCGCTGGTGGCTCGCGCCGCCACGCTGCGACGCCGCGAACTCACCGCGGCCGAGGGCGAGGAGGGTGAGAAGTCCCAATCCATGCTGGTCGCGCAGATGTTGATCAGTACGGCGTTCCTGATCTTCCTGGGGTATCCGGCGGTCGCGCAGCTCCTCCGCGCCTAGCGCCCATGTCTGTGGTCGTGGCTGTGTCTGTGTCTAACCGACGATGCCGGATGCCTCAGGCCGGCCAGCCCTTCGTGCCCAGGTACCACGCGGCCGAGGTCAGCACGGCGCCGATCAGCAGTGCGAAGAGCAGCCCGCCCGCGGCGGGCAGGAACCATCCGGGCCCGCGGCGCGATCGTACCGCGACCACCTTGGTGATCAGGGCACCCGTCATGGCGCAGCCGATGACACCATGCACCACCGCTCGCAGTGGCACCACGTAGCCGTCGGGCAATGTCCCGCTCTCCAGGCCAAGAGCCCAGAGGCAGTGATAGCCGACGAAGAGCGAGAGCGCGAGGGCGAGGATGCCGGAGACGCGGTGGGCCTTGCCCAGCCACGCCGGCGCGGGTCGGCCGAGTTTTCCGTAGATCCACAGCGCGCTCAGGATCTGAACCACGCACAGCACTCCGATCACCACCGACATCGCGACCTTCATGCCGAGGACCGTCTCGAAGCCGAGTGAGGTGGTGCCGTCCAGGGTGGGGTCGTGCGCCTTGCCGAAGACGCCGACGAGCAGCGCGACCAGTGCGCCGGCAGTGACCGCGGCAAGCGGAACCGCGCTGCTCGACGGCTCGCTCGTGGTGGGCGGCGTGGCGGATGGCATGCTCCACACGATCCTCCAGCCCGAGGCGTACCGCAATGACGCATTCGAGGGCCGGACGACTACTGCCCGTCATCCGCCTGAGCTATCCTGCGAGTGCTCGGCTGGCGAGGGTCCGGTCGGTGCGCGACTTCGAACGGTGCTTGACTGCGACAGTGCTTGACTTCGAACACGGGAGAACGGGGGACGAACGTTGCGTGAGTTGGTGAGAGTCGTGATCTCTTTCGTGACGCCGGGGCGGGTACTCCCGGTCGGCCGCCTCGGAGACGAGCGCAGATCGGAGCGCGGAGCCTCGGTGCTCGAGTGGGCCTTGATCGCGGCCGTGATGGTGGTGGCCGCGTCGATCATCGGCGCCGTCGTCTACAACATCGTCCAGGACAAGAGCACCGAGCTGGAGAGTTGTGCCAATCAACCCGTCGGCTCAAGGTGCTAACCAGAGCGTCCCAGACCGGCCGCCGCCGTGGTTCGCGAGACGAGCACGGCGCCAGTGCGTTGGAGATGGCGTTGGTCGCTCCAGGGTTCCTGTTCTTGATCTTCCTGGCCGTGCAGGCGTCGCTGTTCTTCTACGGCCGCAATGTCGCCATCCAGTCCGCCCGGGAGGGGGTGGCCCAACTCCGGCTCGCCCAGGACCCGGCGGCCTACGATCAGATCAGCGGCGAGGTAGCGAGCAACACCGTGCGCTACGCATCCACGATCGGCCGCGAGTCTCTGATCTCGCCCACGGCCGAGACCGCCTACGACGACGCCGCGGGCCGGGTCCGCGTTGAGGTCAGCGGCCGGGTGATCTCGTTGCTGCCGTTCTTGGACCTGACGGTGACCGAGTACGCCGAGGGTCCGGTCGAGCGCTTCGAGGCGCCGTGAGCCGCGTCCCGCCCTCGCGGGACGAGCGCGGCAGCCTGGCCATCGAACTGGCGATGATCGCTCCCGGACTGTTGCTCCTGTTGGCCTTGATCTACGCCTACGGCCGGGTGGGCCAGGTCAACGGCCTGGTGGAGTCCGGGACTCGCGACGCCGCCCGCAGCGCGACCATCGCCCGCTCGGAGACGGCGGCCGGGGTGCGGGCCGAGGCGGTCGTCCGGGAGGCGATCGCGGCGGCGCCGTCAGGCTGCCGGAGCACCTTGCAGGTCCGGATCGTGGGCGGCTTCGAGCCCGGCGAACCGGTCACCGTCGTGTCGTCGTGCCGCTACTCGCTGTCAGATCTCGGCCTCCCCGGCGCGCCGGGGAGCGTGCGCGCGTCCTCGTCCTTCACCTCGATGCTCGATCCCTATCGAGGAGTGGACTGATGACGTCCGCGGGCTCGTGGTGGCCTCGTCATTCGAGGCGAGGCGCCCGAGACGAGCGCGGTTCCCTCGCGCCGGCGGTGCCCGTCGTGGCGTTCGCGCTGCTGTTGCTCGGCGGCCTCGGCATCGACGGGTCGCGGCAGCTGAATGCGCGCGGACAAGCGGTGGCGTTCGCCGAGGAGGCCGCCAGAGCGGGAGCCCAGGGGGTCGACATCGATGCCGACGAACTGGTGCTCGATCCGACGCTGGCCCGCGACCGGGTTGCCGACTACTGTGTCCGAGTCGCCGGCCTGGATCAGGTCGCCGGCTGTCGCTTCGTCCGGATCCAGGAGGTCTCCGGTAGCGATCCGCGCCGGATCGTGGTGGTCGCCGAGGTGCGAACCTCGATCGAGACCTCGCTGCTCGGGCTGGTCGGCGTACGCAGGCTGACGGCCAGCGCCACCGGCCAAGCCCGTCCGGTCGAGGGTGTCGACGAGCCGCTGGACTGAATCCCGGACCCGCCGACACCCCCATCACCTCTCGCGCCCGCGGCTACGGCGTGGTCTCCAGCACGTACGGCGAGTCGACGTCCGAACCCGGCCTCGGAGCTACGGCGTACTCCATCGAGCCGTCGGTGTTCAGCCGGACGATCGACCATTTGCCGTCTTGATAGCCCTCGATCAGGACCGAGTTCGTGTCCTCCCAGGTCGCCTCGCTGACGAAGGCGGCGTGGGTGCCGGCGAGCCGGCGTAGGTCGACGATCCGCCGCAGTGTGCGCGTATAGATCGCGATCTCGCCGTCGCCGATGCCGTCCCGGTAGGCCGGACCGGCCAGCATCCGCTTGCCGTTCGGCGAGAACTGGTCCAGCGCGTTTCGGCAGGTGCGGGTGGTGAGATCGGGCCGGCCGCTCTTGGGGAAGAGTGTGGTTCGCGCCGAGCACGTGCTGTCGTCGGTGATCTTCGTGATTCCTATCGCGCGCGGGCTGGTGCGGCGCCGGACGTCGGTCGCCGCGATGCCGGGCACGACGTCGGCGAACCCGTGCGAGGACACCACCCAGGTGCGCAGCTTCCCCCGCGGTGTGATCTGGCTGAGGAAGATCGAACAACCCCGTCCGGTTGCCTCGGGGTCCCGGGTGCAGTCCCTGCCGAGCACGCTGACCACGCTGATCCCCTTCGGTCCCGGCCTGGC
Organism: Nocardioides sp.; assembly: GCA_051657705.1. GTDB lineage: Bacteria > Actinomycetota > Actinomycetes > Propionibacteriales > Nocardioidaceae > Nocardioides. The sequence goes on from JBOFLE010000353.1 coordinate 21,911, forward strand.
CATCCGGACCGGGTTCCGCTGACCGGCCTGCAGGGCCATCGGTACGCCGCGGCGACCGACCCACACCACCGTGTCGTGGCTCCGGGAGACCGCGAGCCTCGGGATCGCCCGTTGCGACGCCGGGAAGGTACGCACCATCGAGCCTCGGTAGACGTTGACGTAGGTGACCCGCGCTCCCGAGGCGATGGTGACGATCCGGCCGTCGGAGAGCCGGGCGATCTCGGTGCCCTCCACGCCGCGGATGTTCCGGCCGCCCGGGAGCTTGAAGGTAGTGCCGCGGGCGTACCCGATCTTCGGGGCTTCCCCCATCGGTAGGCCGCGGAAGTCCAGGGCGTCGCCCCGGCTCACGGCATCGGGTGCGCCGACGCTCGGTGGCGCCCCCACGGTCAGCGCCAGCACCCCCACCAATACTGCCGCCAGGCCGGCACCCAACGCCGCCGTCACTCGGTGGCCTGGTCCGTACACGTTGCGATACATCTGCTTACCTCTCTGATCCAGGGTGATCGGTCTCTCATCGAAACTCGGCCGGGAAACTCCGGTGGCCGCCGCCGCGGTCGAGACCTCATCGACTGAGATGCGTCAGGCGCGACAAAAGTTGTCGGGAGTTGCGAACGGAGCGTCGGCGTCGAGAAGAGAGTCTCGAGCAGCGGTCGGCGTCGTTTGCCTCGGTCGGCACGGAGTCGTTAGTGTCGTGAGTGGCTGTGTGGGCGACAGTGGCGGGGGGACACGATGCGACCATTCCGACGCTGGCGGCGCTATGTCGCCGGGTTGGTCGCTCCTGCCCTGGTTTCGGTCCTGGTCTCCTGCGGCTCCGATGACGATCCCCCGCCTCCGAAACCCCGAGGCGCCGCGGCCGGCGCGGCCGATGAGCAGACGCCTACGCCCACCGGGTCGGAGAGCCCGAGTGCCGAGCCACGGCCGCTGTCGAAGTTCGAGGGCGATCCGTCGGTCAAGGTAGTCCGGGTGTTCATGCGGAAGCTCGGCAAAGCCGTCAACGCGGGCGAGACCGGCCTGGACGGCAAGCGATTCAAGAAGATCCTGACCAAGCGTGCCAAACGCCGGCTCCCGATCCTCATCCGTGAGGACGAGGGGCAGTACTTCCCGGGTCCGATCCCGTTGACGCCGGTGCGGGTCACCGGCGACGGTCGACGCAAGCTGGTGGGAGTGTGCGCGCAATTGCGGGGCTGGGGTCAGGACCCCAAGACCAAGCTGCCGGCCTTCAAGCGCCGGATCGACGCCGCCGAGTTCGTCGTCGTCAAGAAGAAGAAGCGGTGGAAGGTCCACGATGCGTACCAGTCCCCGGTCAAGTGCGACCAAGTCCGAGTGGTGGGAGTGCCGTGGTGAGAGGTAGGTCGAGGTCTGTCGCGCGCGCGGTCTCGGTGGTCGCGGTGGCCGCCATGCTGTGTTCCTGGTCGGTTCCGGGCTTCGCCGGGGGCGTGCCGGACGGGGCGTCCGGGGGAGCCGAGGACTCCGGTGGGAGCAACTACGGTAACCATGCGGATTGCCTGGTGGTCTCCACCTCGAGGTACCTCGGCCTGTACTGCGGCCGGGGCCGCCGGGACGTCGTCGACGTGGCCGAGATCCTCCGCGACGATCCGGTGCCGACGTGTTGGCACGAGGCGATGAGCGACGCCGATCTGCGGGTGATGGACGTGGTGAACACGCCGGAGACGACCTGGTACTGGCGTCGCTGCGTCGATGGCATCAGCAAACGACCCAACCGGTTCGCTCCTCGGTTCACCATCGGCATCGAAGCGCTGGGCCCCGGAGACACCGTGGTGCGATTGACCCCCAACCAGGAGCGGCTGATCGAGTCCAGCAGCGTCCTGGACGCGATCCCGCCGCCGATCGCGGCCATCTCGCCGATGGCGCGCCCGCGGGTCGGCGCCCGCGTCTCGATCTACAACGCCAATCGTTCCGAGGTCACGGTGCGCGCCGGATCGGTACTGCTCAGGGGCCGGATCGGGCGGCTGTCGGTGCGCCCGCTCGGCAGGAGCACCATGCCGAACCTCACCTGCTCCGGGACCGGCTACCGTGCCGACCCCGGTGAGACCCCGGCGACCCATGACGGCTGTTGGTATAAGTACCAGAAGTCGTCCGCGGCCGAGCCCGACAACGTCTACCGCCTCTGGATGACGGCGCATTGGGTGGTCGACCTCAGCGTGGACGGCGGGGCGACCTGGCAGCGATTCAACGCGTTCCGGAAGTCGCAGATCACGACCGTGCCGGTGACCGAGATACAGACACTCGTGGTCAACTAGAGGATCGCCCATGAACCCGACCCGCGTACCCGAGACCGCCTTCGACGAGCCCCTGGACAAGCGGAGTGGTCAGCACGGAACTCACCGGCGAGATCATCTGCCACGTCCTGAGTCGCCGCCCCGGCCGTGGGCGACGAGCCTGCTCGCGATCACCGGGTCCACGCTGCTGCTGATCGGCGTGCCCTACGCATTGCTCCGGTTCGTCGGCAATCCGCTGCCCTCGCAACTCCCCGACCGGTCCTGGCTCACCGCGCCGGTCACGCCGCAGTTGATGATCAACATCCTCGCGGTCCTGGTGTGGGTGGTGTGGGCGCATTTCGTGATCTGCTTCATCTCGGAGTGGCGCACCATGCGGCGCGGAGTGATGCCCGCCAGAATCGCGTTCGGAGGAGGTTCGCAGCTCCTCGCCCGGCAGTTGGTCGCGACGATCCTGCTGCTCGGCGGTGGCACCACCCTGGCCCAGGGGCTGGTGTCGGGACCCTCCGACTTCGCCCCGGAGGCCGAACCGCCGGCGACCCCGGCGGCGAGCGCCACCTCGCATCAGCCGCGCGCCGAGCCTCGGACCCAGCGGGGGGTTGGCGTCCGGGAAGAGCCCCCGCCGAAGTACATCTCCGTCGAGCCGCCCGAGGGCCGGCATCACGACACGCTGTGGGACATCGCCGAGCGCACCCTCGGCGATCCGTTCCGCTACCGCGAGATCTTCGAACTCAATCGGGACCGGATCATGCCGGACGGCCGCCGTGTCCAGGACGCCGACCTGATCCACCCCGGGTGGGAGCTGCTGTTGCCGAAGGATGCCAAGGGCCCGGGGGTGCGCAGTACGGCGCCGCGGCCGCTGACCGGCCCGACGCCGGGATCGACACCGGATGTCCCGGCCGAATCGTCGAGCGGTGCGGCTACCTCCGATCGGGATGCCGATCGGGCGCGTCCCGAGGCGACGGATGCCCGCGGCGTGCCGAGCGCCGACGCCACGGGCTCGCCGCGGGCGACTGGGGGCGACGAAGTCGCCGGTGAGGCCGATCCCGACGGGGGCCGACTGCCCTGGGAGCAACTGCTGCTCGGAGGCGGGCTCATCCTCGCCGGGCTGGTGCGGGTGTTGCGCGCCCGGCGGGGGCCGTTCGGTCCGGTGGATGCCGCCTCCGCCGAGCTTGCCGCCGCCAGCTCGGCACGTCGGGCCGAATTCGTGGACGCCGGGTTGCGGGGGTTGTCCGCCGCGCGTACCGCGGCGGGACTCGGCATGCCGGAGTTGCGCTACGCGCTGGTCGACGACGAGCGCCTGGTCCTGCATCTGAGCGCTCCTTCCGCCGACGGGCCGGCCGCGCCGTGGGAAGCGTCCGAGGATCACCTGACGTGGTCGCTCCCGTGCGATGCCGAGTTCTCGCCATCTGCCACCGCCGCTCCGGCGCCCTACCCGTCGCTCACCGCCATCGCCACCATGCATGGGTTCGAGGTGCTGCTGGATCTCGAATCGGCACCCGGCATGGTCGCCCTGACCGGAGATCCCGAGGTGAGCCGGGGACTGGCGATGGCGATGGCCCTTGACCTTGCCACCCATCCGTGGGCCGACGGACTCGACGTGGTCATGGTCGGGTTCGGAGAGACCTTCGGTCAGCTCGACGGCCGGCGGGTGCGCGTCGCGGAGTCGCTCGACCAGGTGGTGGACACGATCGTCGCCGCCGACGGCGCGCGGATGCGGACGCTCGACGAACTCGGCTTCACCGGCGTCCTGCACGGTCGCCAGCTCGGTGCCACGAAGGCTCTCGATCCGGTCGTCATCTTCCTCTCCGGGCCTCCGACCAGTGAACAGGCGCAACGGTTGGCGAGCTTGACCGCGGGAGAGCGCTCCGCGGTCTCGGTGGTCTGTGTGGGCGATCCGGCCGGAGCGCGCTGGCGCCTGAAGGTCGATGCCCAGGGGGGTCTTGAGTCCGTCGCGTTGGGCCTGTCCGGCACCGCTCGCCGGCTCGGCGTCGCCGCGATCCGGGAGATCCGCACCCAGTACGAGCTAGCCGGCGCGGCCCGTGCCGTGGGCGAGACCACCTTCGCCGAGACGCCGATCGTCGAGCTGGCTCAGCCCGCCTCGTCGGTGGCACCGGAGCCCGCGGGGAGCCCGGGAAACGACCCAAGACACGACCCGGCACACGATCCGGCGGCGGTGGTCGGGCTGGAGGACTTCCAGCGAGCCCGGCTTCGGCTGCGGTTGCTCGGCCGGGTCGAGCTGGTCGGCGCGGATCGGGTGCCTCCCGATCGCCGGGGTCCGCTGACCGAGACCGTGGCCTTGGTGGCCTTACATCCGGAAGGCATACACCAAGCGGTGTTGCGCTCGTCGCTGTGGCCGCGCGGTGTCGAGTCCGATGTCGTGCGCTCGCGGATCGACGAGGTCTCCGCCTGGCTCGGCCGCGACGAGCACGGTGTTCCGCGGCTGCGGCTCGAAGCCGACGGCAGGTTCCGGTTGTCGATCGATCTGGTCAGTGACTATGCGGTATTGCGATCGAGCGTCCGCGTGTCGCCGAGCGGGGATCCGGCGGAGCTGGATCGCCTCCTCGGCGTACTCCGGCTCGGTTGCGACGAGGTGTTCTCGGGTGTCGAGTATCCGTGGTTGACCTTCTCCAGGGAGGCCCGGATCGCCCGGCTGCTGGTGGCCGCGGTCGCGCGCCGGGCCGCGGAGCTGGCCACTCACCTCGGCGCGGACGACCGTGCCGTGGAAGCGCTCGAACTGGGCATCGGCATGGTTCCGACCTGCGAAGAACTGTGGCGGATGAAGATCAAGTTGATGGCCCGGCACCAGCCCTCCGAGGTAGCGCCCACCATCCGACAGATGCACTCCGCGTTGCTCGGGCGCGGAGTCAGAATAGAACCCGCGACGGAGGCGCTCGTGCGCGAGTTGGTTCCCGATCGGGACGAAGCAGTCGGCGGCTGATGCGTCGGCTGTGCCACCGAACGGGCACTACCGCTCGGCGGGGGTTTCCACATCACGGGAAAGAGAGGTAGACCAGCAATGGCTGATTTGAACGTCACCTATGCGGAGATGGAGAGCGCCGCTTCCAATCTGGTGAGCGGCAAGGCCGATATCGAGGCACGGTTGACGCAGCTCAAGGCCAACATCGACAACCTGGTGTCGTCGGGCTATGTCACCGGCAAGTCCTCGCCGGCCTTCCACGCGGCGTACGACGAGTTCAACACCGGCGTCTTGAAGACCATCGAGGGCCTGGACGGCATGTCGCAGTTCCTCACCGCGGCCGCGCGGGCGATGTCCGACACCGACGAGCAGTTGGCGAACGCGATCCGCTGAGCCGGTAGTCCGCCACCTTGAGCACCAGTTCGGAGTCGAAACCCGTGCTCAAGGTGGCGGACTACCTAGGTGAGAAGCGGCACCTGGACGGTGACCGGCTTTCCGTCACCGAGGTTCGCCAAGCCCCTGCCGATCGGGCCGCCGGTGCCGATCGAGCTCCGTGTCAACCGAACTCCGATCAAGTCGCCGTCAGTCACCGACTGGGGTGAGAGCAACAGTCCCGCGCGGCCTTTGGCGTCGATCTGCCAACCGGTGAAGCCGCTCGCGACGTCGGCGCAGTCCCCGCCCAGTACGACGGCCCGACGGTGGTCGCGGCCGGTGCGGAGCAATGTCTTGAGGTAGTCGCCGGCCGGCACGTTCTTGCACAGTTCGCCGTCGTCGATCAGCAACACCACAGGGACCTCGCCAGGGTCGATCAGCTCACGGAGTTCCTCGGTCGTCCACTCGGCACCGGTCACGATGCCCCGCACCCCCGGACGGCCCGCGAGCGTTCGCAGTGGCGAGGGACGGGGTGTGGCGATGACGATGTCCGAGCCACCTCGAAG
>JBOFLE010000354.1:0-9654 GCA_051657705.1 Nocardioides sp.
CGACTCGCCATCGTCGGCAACGGCATGGCCGCCACTCGACTGGTCGAGGAACTCGTCGTTCGCGGCTATCCCGGCCGGATTCGGATCTTCGGTGACGAGCCGGTGGCGCCGTACAACCGGATCCTGTTGTCCGCCGTCATCGAGGGCGAGCACTCGCCCGCGGCCATCACCATGCGGGAGCCGGCGTGGTACGCCGAGCATGGCGTCGAGCTGCTCACCGGCCACCGGGTGCTGGACATCGATCCATGCCCGGACCGAGGAGATCGCGGCGGTCAGGTGATGCTGGTCGACGGCACCCGGTTCGACTACGACCGGCTGGTGTTGGCGACGGGAAGCATTCCGACCCTGCCGCCGATCCGGGGCCTGGTCCGCACCGACGGCACGTTGCACCCGGCGGTGCACGCCTTTCGCAGCCTGGCCGACTGCGAGCGGCTCCAGGCGGCGCTCGCCGCGCTCCCGCCCGGCGGGCGGGCGGTAGTCGTCGGCGGTGGCCTGCTGGGTCTCCAGCTTGCCCGGGCGCTGAGTATTCGCGGAGTGGCCACCGAGGTGGTGGAAGGCGCCGAACACTTGCTCGCGAGCCAGGTAAGCGCCCCCGCGGGCCGGGCGTTGCGCCGCGAGCTGCGCCGGCTCGGCACCGAGGTCTACGACGGCACCCGGGCGGTACGGCTGACCGACGAGGGACTGCGCCTGGACAAGGGCGTCGTCCTCCCCGCGGACCTGGTGGTGCTCACCGCCGGTGGCCGGCCCTCGACGACCCTGGCGAAGCGGGCCGGGCTGATGGTGCGACGTGGCATCGTCATCGACCGGCGACTCGCTTCGGTCTCCGACGAGCGCATCCACGCGATCGGCGACTGTGCGGAGTACCGCGGGCGCACCACCGGTTTCGTCGCGCCGGCCTGGGACCAGGCCGGCCTGCTCGCCCGCCGGCTGTGTGGCGAGGACGTCGCCTACGACGGATCGCGCAACGTCGCGCGATTGCGGGCTACCGGCCTGGAGGTCGCCGTGCTGGGCGATCCCGAGCGTGCCGAGGGCGAGATCGTCGAGATGACCAACCCGTTGACCGGCTCGCATCGCAAGCTGGTGGTTCGCGACGGCGTGATCGTCGCCGGTGCGCTGGTCGGCGACCTGGCTCGGATCGGCTTGATCAGCCGGTTCTACGACCAGGGCACGGTGCTGTCGGCCGGAGAGCCGGGCGCGTTGTTGACCGCCGCCGAACCGGTCGAGTCGCTCGACGGCGCGGGCGACCTCGCCGGCGACCTGGCCGACGAGCTGGAGGTGTGCGCCTGCGCCGGCGTCAGCGCCGGCCGGATCCGGGCATGCGCCGGCTTCGAGGACGCCAAGCAGCGCACCCGCGCGGCCACCGGCTGCGGGACATGCGAGTCCGCGGTCCGGGCTCTCTTCGAAGTGCGGTCCCCGTCCCCCAGCTCGGCCGCGACCCGGTCCGCCACGCGGGCTGTGAGCAGCCGTTAGCACTCCTGTTACACGACGAAACGCCCCGACAACAACATCCGCATACCGTCAGTGCATCGAAAGGACGAAGTCATGAGCGAAGCGAGAGAGCGCATCGGTCCGCAGGTGTCCGCCGGCGATCAAAGCGCTCGAACTGCGAGCGAAGAAATGACAACGAGCGAAGCGAGAGAGCGCATCGGTCCGCAGGTGTCCGCCGGCGATCAAAGCGCTCGAACTGCGAGCGAAGAAATGACAACGAGCGAAGCGAGAGAGCGCATCGGTCCCCACGCGTCCGATCGGCCGGCTGCCCCGCGCCGCCGCCGGCTGGTCGTGGTCGGCCACGGCATGGTTGGCCACCGCTTCGTACAGGCGGCCATCGAGCGTGGCCTGACCGAACGATACGACGTGGTGGTGCTGGGCGCGGAACCCCGCCCGGCGTACGACCGAGTGGCGCTGACGTCGTACTTCTCGGCCAGCAGCGTGGACGAACTCAGCTTGTTGCCGGGCGGAGCCTACGACGACCCGCGAGTCTCCTTGCTGTTGTCGGCCGAGGTCGCCGGGATCGACCGGGCGGCACGGCGGGTCCGGCTCGCCGACGACACCGAGGTGGACTACGACCAGCTCGTCCTGGCCACCGGGGGCGAGCCGTTCGTCCCGCCGGTGCCCGGCCGCGAACGCGAGGGCTGCTTCGTCTATCGCACCATCGAGGATCTCGACGCGATCCGGGGCGCGGCCGCGACGGCCGAGACCGGCATCGTGATCGGCGGCGGCCTGCTCGGCCTCGAGGCGGCCAACGCGCTGGTGCAGCTCGGGCTGAGCACCCACGTGGTGGAGATGGCGCCCCGGCTGATGCCCATGCAGCTCGACGAGGCCGGCGGGACCACCCTGGTGCGTCACATCGAGAAGCTCGGGGTCACCGTGCACACCGGCGTGATGACCGAGGCGATCGTCGGAGCGACCGAGGAGTCGGCGGTGACCGGGCTGGCGCTGAAGGACGCAGGCACCATCGATGCTCAGGTCGTGGTGTTCTCCGCGGGGATCCGGCCCCGGGACGCGCTGGCGCGTGCGGCCGGCCTCGACCTCGCGGATCGCGGCGGGATCCTGATCGACGAGCAGTGCCGGACCTCGGACCCGGCCATCTGGGCGATCGGCGAGTGCGCGGCCCCGGGCGGGCGGATGTACGGCCTGGTGGCTCCGGGCTACCAGATGGCTGAGGTCGCCGTCGACGCGATGCTGGACGGACCGGGCAGCTTCACCGGCGCCGACATGTCCACCAAGCTCAAGTTGCTGGGGGTGGACGTGGCGAGCTTCGGAGACGCCTTCGCGGCCACCGAGGGCGCCTTGGAACTAGTGTTCGCCGACGCTGTCACCGGCGTCTACAAGAAGCTGGTGGTCAAGGAGAACGACGGGGTCGACGGGGAGAACCCCGGTGCCGTGCTGCTGGGCGGGATCCTGGTCGGCGACGCCTCGGCGTACGGCATCCTCCGGCCGATGGTCGCCTCCGAGACCAGTGCCGGGATCCCGCTCCCGGACAACCCGGAACAACTGATCCTGCCGGTCCGCAACGGCGCGGCGGCCAACCTCGGACTGCCTGACGACGCCGCTGTCTGCTCGTGCAACAACGTCAGCAAGGCGGCCATCAAGGATGCGCTCGCGGCCGAGGACGGCTGCGAGGACGTGGCCTGCGTGAAGTCGTGCACCAAGGCGGGTACGACGTGCGGCTCGTGCGTGCCGATCGTGAAGTCGCTGGTCGAAGAGCACTTCGCGGCGATCGGCAAGGAGGTCAACCGGTCGCTGTGCGAACACTTCGCCATGACCCGGCAGGAGCTGTTCGAGGTGATCGCGGTGCACGGGTACCGCCGCTTCGATGACATCGTCGAGGGCCACGGCACCGGCCGCGGCTGCGACATCTGCAAGCCGGCGATCGCGTCGATCCTGGCCTCGCTCTACAACGGGCACGTGCTCGGCGAGGACACCAAGGCGCTGCAGGATACGAACGACACCTACCTGGCCAACATCCAGCGCAACGGCACCTATTCGGTGGTGCCCCGGGTCCCCGGCGGGGAGATCACCCCGGAGAAGCTGATCGTCCTCGGTGAGGTGGCCCGCGATTTCGGGCTCTACACGAAGATCACCGGGGGCCAGCGGATCGACCTGTTCGGCGCCCGGATGGAACAGCTCCCGGAGATCTGGCGCCGGCTCGTCGATGCGGGATTCGAGTCGGGTCACGCCTACGGCAAGGCGCTGCGGACCGTGAAGTCGTGCGTCGGCTCGACCTGGTGTCGGTACGGTGTTCAGGACTCCGTCGGGCTCGCGATCCAGCTCGAGTTGCGATACCGGGGCCTGCGGTCTCCGCACAAGCTCAAGGGAGGCGTCAGCGGCTGCGCGCGGGAGTGCGCGGAGGCGCGCTCCAAGGACTTCGGGGTGATCGCCACCGAGAAGGGCTGGAACCTCTACGTCGCGGGCAACGGCGGCGCGATTCCCGCCCACGCGCAGTTGCTGGCGGGCGACCTGGACACCGAGACCCTGATCCGTTATCTCGATCGGTTCCTGATGTACTACGTCCGCACGGCGGACCGCCTGCAGCGCACGTCGTACTGGGTAGAGAGCCTCGCCGACGGGTCCACGTCCGGTCTGGATCGGGTGCGCGAGGTCGTCGTCGACGACGCTCTCGGCCTCGGGAGTGAGCTCGAAGCGGCGATGGCACGCCACGTGGGCAGTTACTTCGACGAGTGGAAGGCGACCCTCGACGACCCGGACAAGCTGGGCCGCTTCGTGTCCTTCGTGAACGCTCCCGGGGTGCCCGATCCCAATATCAGCTTCCGCACCGAACGGGGGCAGATCGCCCCGGAGATCAACGACGAGCCGGTACTACTCGGGCCGGTCGACCTTGGCGTTTCCATCCCCGTGGGAGTGCCGTGAACCCCCTAGGAGTGCCATGAGCGAAGCGAGAGAGCGCGTCGGTCGGGACGCGGATGTCGGCGGTAGTGGCGCGCTCGACCTGCAAGCTCATGAACCAGAACAGCGCGAAGCGGCCGAGGACCGGTGGCAGCAGGTCTGCCCCTACGACGCGGTCGAGGTCGAGCGTGGCGTGACCGCTCTCGTGCACGGTCAAGCGATGGCGGTCTTTCGTACCGCGGACGGTGCCGTCTACGCGCTCAGCAACCACGATCCGTTCGCCAAGGCCTCGGTGCTGGCGCGCGGGATCGTCGGTACCCGGGGCGGGCGCCCGTTCGTCGCTTCGCCGATGCACAAGCAGGGGTTCGATCTGCGCACGGGCGAGTGTCTCGACGATCCCCACGTCCGGATCGCGACGTACGCGGTCCGGGTGGTGGACGGAATGATCCAGGTAGGCGATCGGCAAGCGGTTCCGTGACGTCGGCATCCGCGAACTCGTCCAGTTCGGCCCCGATCCGGCTCGTAGACGAGCCGGTGGTCGCCGATGCCGTGAGCAACCTCGGCGCGGTCGACGGGGGAGCCTTGGCCGGGTTCCGGATCGGCGTCACCGCGACCCGGAAGGTAGATGAGCAGATCTCGCTGCTGACCCGGCGCGGCGCCGAGGTCGAGTGGGCCCCCGCGCTGTCGGTGGACCCGCGCCAGGTGGACGAGGCGGCACTGCGCGAGGAGACCGAGCGGCTGCTGGCCGCACCCATCGACATCTTCGTCGCGACGACCGGGATCGGCATGCGCACCTGGTTCGCGGCCGCGGAGGAGTGGGGGGTTTTGCCGGCCCTCCTGGAGCGCCTCGCGGGGGCGGAGATCCTGGCCCGTGGACCCAAGTCGGTGGGCGCGCTGCGAAGGCAGGGCCTGCGTGAGTTGTGGTCGCCCGAGTCGGAGTGCTTCGAGGACGTACTGACGTACCTGCGCCGCCGCGAGCTGAGCGGCGTACGGGTGGTCGTCCAGGAGCACGGTCAGTCGCTCTCGATGGTCCAGCACGCGTTGCGCCGGCAGGGAGCGGATGTCTCGGTGGTGACGATCTACCGGGTCTGCCGGGCCGAGGATCCGGATCCGCTGTTCCGGATGGTCGACCTGATCGCGCGTCGGGAGGTCGACGCGGTGACTTTCACGGCGGCACCGGCGGTGGCCGCACTGATGGAGGCTGCCGGGGTTGCCGGCCGGCGTGATCAGGTGGTGGCCTCGTTCCAGGCGGAGGTGGTGGCGTCCTGTGTGGGGCCGGTGACCGCGGCGGCCTTCGAAATGTGGGGTGTGCCCACCATCCAGCCCGTGCGCTCGCGGCTTGCCGCGATGATCAAGCAGCTCGAGACCGAGCTTCCGTCGCGTCAGAGCGGCACGGTCATCGAGGTGGCCGGTCACCGGCTGGTCCTGCACGGCCACGCGGTCGTCGTCGACGGGGCGGAGGTCGCGTTGTCGCCCGCTCCGCTCGCGGTACTGCACGCCTTGGCGGTCAACCCGGGTCATGTGGTCTCCCGCAAGCAACTGTTGGCCGCTCTGCCGACCGGCACCGCGGGCTCGGAGCACGCGGTGGAAGTCGCGGTGGCCCGGCTGCGGGCGGGGATCGGTACCCGGTTGGTGCAGACCGTGGTCAAGCGCGGCTACCGGCTGACCGAGGGCGGTGCGGGATGACGGGCCGGATGAAGGGCCGGACGAAGAGCCGGATGACGGGCCGGTCGCGGAGCCACTCGAGTCGGCCGACGCTGGTCACCGTCGCCCACGGCACCCGCCATCCGGATGGCAATCTGATCGCCGCGGAACTCACCCGGGGCGCCGCCGCGGCCTTGGGGGTGCCCGGCCTCACGACGTACGTCGAGTTGTGCGAGCCGCTGCTGGCCGACCGAATGGCGGTTCTGGAGCGGCCGGCGGTTGTCGTACCGCTGTTGTTGTCGACCGGTTTCCACATCCGCAACGATCTGCCTTCCGCGGTGGCGCACGCTCAGGTGGCAGTGGGCTTGGCGCCTCCACTAGGCCCCGACCCGCTGCTGGCCGGGGCCTTGTGGGAACGGCTCTGGGCGGCCGGAGCGCGGCCTGGGGACGGCGTGGTCCTGGTGGCCGCCGGATCTCGGAATCTCTCGGCGGCCGGTGACTTCGAATCGGCGGAGCGGCACCTGGCTCAGTTCTGGGAGGGGCCGGTCCGGTTCGCGACGCTGACCGGGCCCGGCGCCGATCTCAGCGAATGCGTTTCCGATCTCCGCGCGGAGTGCGAGCGGGTCGCGGTCGCGCCGTACCTGCTGGCGGAGGGGTTCTTCGCGGAGCGTTGCCGTCGCGACGCGGCCACCGCCGGCGCGGAGCTGGTCGCGGAGGTCCTGGGCGCGCATCCTTTGGTGATCGAGCTGATCGCCGCTCGATACGCCGCGCTCTGTGACGGCCCGCTCGCGGCCACCGGGTGACGTGGTTCGCCGGCCGATGGTCGCGTGACCCGTCAGTTGTCCTTCGACACGCCGGCAATTTGGCCAGATAAGTGCCGGGTCAGCGACGACGGTCCATGCCTTGTTGCGGGACGACGCGGCGTCGACGGCTGAAGTGCCCGAGGTCCACTGACACTCCGGTCCACGAACCGTGGCCTTGCACCGGATCGCGGTCGTGGTCATGGCCGGACTCCACTGCGCCGATCAGTTGGGCCATCAGGTCGCCGACGAACGGGGCCTGCTTGAAGCCGTGTCCGCTGGTGCCGATCGCCACGTAGTAGCCGTCCAGGCCGGTGCGGTCGTACAACGGGATCCAGTCGTCGGTGACGTCGTAGACGCCGACCACTCCGGTCGGCCGGCCGGGTATGCCCAAGGCAGGCAGCCGACGCGCCAGTCGCAGGGTCTGGGTCTCCCAGGTCGCGGCGGTCACCGATTCGATCGCGTCCTCGGGCCGGTCCAGGTATGTCAGCTCGTCGCACTCGGGTTCCATGCCGCCGGCGATCAGGGTGCCGCCGGCATGGGGGCGGAAGTAGGTCGCGAAGTCGGGGTCCGTCACGCAGGTCCCACCGGCCCCGAGGGTGAATCCGTCGGGCGCCGGCAGGGAGATCACCTCCTGTTGCAGCGGCCTGGTCGACGTCCGGAAGTCGGCCGGGGAGTCGCCCAGCACCCCGGCCAGCTCGTTCAGCCGCCCGGACCAGGGGCCCGCGGCATTGACAACGACGTCCGCCCGCAGGGAGGTGCCGTCGTCGAGTCGTACGCCGCGCACCCGGTCTCGGTCCCGGAGTACCTCGACGACCCGCGCCCGGTAGCGACACGCCGCTCCGGCGGCGGTGGCCGCGAAGGCGAGGTTCCGAGCGGCCAGCGCCGGGTCGTCGACATGCCCGGCCGAGGGCACGAAGAACGCGGTCAGTTCCTCTCGTGGGTCGGCCCAGAACTGATCCTGGTCCGGGCGGCTGGGTGGTCCCAGCCGCCGGGGCTCGACGGCCGGGAATCTCTCTCGGAGCCCGCCGCCGTCCAACTCGTGCACCTCGATGCCCTGGTCTCGCATCAGCCGGACCTGCGCCGCGAGGTCGAATCCTGGGCCGTCGAGCACCAGCGCGCCGGAACGCACGAAAGACGCCATGCCGACCGGGTCGCGCACGCCGAGATACCGCTCCCAGGCCTGCCACCGCCTGCCGGCCTCCCAGGCCAGCGCGACCTCGGGTGCGTGGTCGTAGTGATAGCGCACGATCGCCGACGAGGCGCTGGTGCTGCCCTGCCCAGGGCCGCCGGCGGCATCGATCAGCAGCGTCTCGAACCCGGCCCGGGCGAGTTCCAGGGCCACTCCGCCGCCGATCACTCCGGCGCCGACGACCAGGGCTCGGGTCCGGGTCACGGTGCCTACTCCAGCCCCAGCCGGGGCAAGAGCCAGCGGCGGATGTCCAGGCTGGCATCCTCCATCGGGGCGTACCACCCCTGGCGGTAGCCGCGCGAGCTCATCCCGCGCTGGACTCCCTCGCAGATCGCCCAGTCCTGGGCATTGGTGAGTTCCCACAGCTCGGCGGCGTCCATCGGGTCGAAGGTGTCCTTGGCGACCTCGTCGGCGGCGAAGAGCAGTTGGTACACGATGGCGGTGCGGTCGGCGGCGGTCGGGACCAGGCGGAAGGCCGCGACATGTTCGGCGGCGAGCGAGAGCAGCAGATTGGGATAGACGAGCTCGCCCTTGTGCGTCACCTTCTCGCGTTCGCTGAGGCCACCGAACGGCGCTCGCTCGCTGGTGCCGGTCATCGTGAAGGTCCAGGCGCCGTCGCGGTGCGGGATCCCGTCGGTCCACGCGAGGTTCGCGCCGCCGCGCTCGCCGAACTGCGGCACCAGCTTGGTCAGCTCGGGGTGGACCGGCCCGCAGTGATAGCACTCGTTGTAGTTCTCCGCGATCACCTTCCAGTTCGCCGCGACGTGGTAGGTCACAGTGCGGCCGACGACCAGCGAGTCCAGCGGGTAGTTGCGAACCTTCTCGGGGACTCGCCCCAGCGCCTGGATAAGGGTTTCGTCGGGATCGTCAGGGTCGTCGGTGAGATTGAGCCACAGGAATCCGCCCCACCGGTCCACGCCCACCCGATGGAGCGAGAGGTCCGCCGTCTCGAGATGTCCGCCCTGCGCGTCCTCAAGGTGCGGAGCCAGCTTCAGCCGGCCGTCCAGTTCGTAGACCCAGGAGTGGTAGGGGCAGCGGAGAGCGGCCGCCCGCCGACAGACCGGCTCACCGCCGTACTCCACGGGAACGACCTGCGAACCCCGGTGCCGGCAGACGTTGTAGTGCGCGTGGAGCCGTCCGTCCGGATCGGTGGTCACCAGGATCGACTCGCCCAGTACCTCGACGACGGCGAGCCGCTTCGGCGCGAGCTTGCCGGTGTCCGGGGTCGCCAGCCCGAGTTCGTCCAGGCGCCCGGCACATGTCCAACTCCGCAGGAGCACCTGTTCGCGCTCGCGCAGCCAAGAGTCGGGCGAGACGTAGTGCTCCCGGTCCAACGCCGGCTGCAGGTGCACCGACACATCGTACGGCGAAGGGAGCAACTGCGCGGAAGATGTTGCCACTCCGGCCGATCCCCGACAACAAGCGCACATTTTGTGCCGCTCGCCAAGAGCGCGCTGGCGACCGCTGTGGATAGCGCGCTCGCCCGAGCCGGGATCGGGCCACGATGGTGCGGTGATGGACGCTCCTCTCACGTACGCGGAGGCACTGGCTCGTGGCATCACCGCTCAACAGCTGCGTGGTCCCGGCTTCCGGTCGATCTTCCGCGGGGTGTACGTCGTGGCGCACGCACCGGAAACAGTGACCCTGCGCGCCAAAGCGGCGCTGCTGTTG
>JBOFLE010000355.1:0-3039 GCA_051657705.1 Nocardioides sp.
CTCACCGGCCAAACCACAGCCTCCGCGGTGCCGGTCGAGGTCACCCTCGTGATGACCGACCACACCCTCCTCGCCGGTGACCCACAACCCGCGAACCTGACCGGCTACGGACCCATCCCCGCCACCCTCGCCCGCAACCTCGTCGAAACCAGCGACACCAACAGTGGCAAGGGCGGGTTCTGGCTACGCCGCCTCTACACCCACCCCAAGACAGGGGACCTGGTCGCTATGGAATCCCGCTCACGGTTCTTCCCCACCGGCCTCGCCCGGATGATCACCATCCGCGACCAGCGCTGCCGCACCCTGTACTGCGACGCACCCATCCGCCACACCGACCACATCCACCCCCACGCGACTGGCGGACCCACCACCTACACCAACGGCCAAGGCCTCTGCGAACACTGCAACCACACCAAACAGGCACCAGGCCCACCACCCGCCACCGGCCCGCCGCCAGGCCCATTGTGGAAACCGAGCATCGAATAGGTCTAGCGCTCTGAGTTAGTGTCAGTGGAGGCGAGGATCTCGACCACCTCAAGCGGAATCTCGAACTCTTCGGCGGTGGACCCGGAGTTGTAGACCGGCGTGAGCATGGGCTCGACGCTGTCGGAGAGCAAACCTTCGTTCTGGAGCTCGCGGGTGATCCGGGCGGAGGGTCTCGTAAAGCCGCGCAGCAGCCGGTCCGGCTCGAAACCGCCTACCGAGTAGACCGTGGCACGATCGATGATCCCTCCGTTCGCGGCCGCATGCCTGATCACCTCCGCCTGGATCGCTCCCTCGGCATCGAGACGAGACAGCAGTTCGACGACGGCCGACTGGCTCCAGGCTTCTGAATCGGCGGCGCGTCGAACCTCGGTCTTGATCTCTTCATCGACGGTCACGGCCAAGACATCGGCATTGTCGATCAGGTCGCTCGGTCGCAGCATGAAGAGTCGTTGCCGGGTTTCGGCAAGGCACTCGCGGTAGAGCTCCTGACGCGGCCCCATGAATCGCCCTTGGTGCCGCCACCACCAGTCTTCCTTTTCGTCGCCGGTCACGATCACGAGTGGCCGTTCGACCTCTCTGGTCTTCTCTAGCGATTGCATCCATACGAGGTAGTCGCCGGCCGCTCCCTCATTGTGGGTCGACGATGCGGCCTTCGCCGCGTCCCGATAGCCGGGAGGCACCTCGTTTTGCGCACGCCGATTCCCTTCTGTGACGGTCTCGGCATGCTTGGCCGTTCCGAGGGGTGGTCCTACCCGGCCGCTGAGGACGCGTTCGAGCTCGGCGCAGACGATGTCCTTGTCAGCGTCATGGGAGACCGCGCTGGCATCGTCAGTCTGATCATCGATCCGGGTGCGCAGTTGTTCGAGACTTTTGCGTAAGTCGGCAATGACGTCGTCCGCTTGATCGCGCGGAATCGCGGTTTGCTTGGCCCAAGTCCTCGCGGCCGTCGTCAGCCCATCGGATGCCTTCCGGACGGCGGCATGGAAGTCCTCCGAGGCGCGAGAGCGATTGTCGATGGTCGCCACTCGGTTGCGCCAGAACTCCCTGGCGGCTTGGTGGGATACCCAGATCCGTTCATCGACAGCTTCGAGGACGGCGATGAGCGCTGCGCGGGCATCGGGCGTGTACCGATAGAAGCTGAGCAGCACATTGGCGTCCAGGCTTAGCAGTCCCTCCTTGAGCGCGTATTCGATGTCGGCCTGGGTCTGTGGCACGGCACCCTCGAAGCCGGATCGCAGGTCAAGACTCATCGGTGACCTCCAGGATCTTCATGACTTCGTCGCCGTAGTCGTTGATGACCTTGACGGCGACCTTGCCGGTCTCCGGCCTGGGAAACGGGCGGGACACGGTCTGGTAGAGCGAGTCCCAGGCGTCGGGATCGATGTCGGCCTTCAGTGCTGTCTTCAGCCGTTTGTAGGGCTCGTTGTCGCCGGTGAAGTAGCAGTGCCGGACGAAGAAGGACTCCTCGTTGTAGTCGGTGTCGATCATCCACAGGGCGATCCGGCTGGTGTCGTTGCTGCGCACCTCCCCAGTGGTGGGGTCGTAGACATCCACGCCGTTGAGGTGCACGACCAGTCCGTCGTCGGTCTGCTCCATGTCGATGTCCGGCTCACCGAAGACCGTGAAGAGGTTGCCGGCGCCGGTCTTCTTGAGCTCCTCGCCCATCAGCAGGTCGACGTTCATCCGCACCATCAGCACGCGGACACTGCCGAGGCTGCGCTCGGCGGCGACATTGGCGAATCCCTCGTCCGAAGCCTCTACGGAGACGCCGTCCGCCTCGGTCACCCCGGTGGCTTGAGCATCGAAGGCGAAACCGAGTATGCAGAGCAAGTCGACGCCGTCGGTGTGGATCGCCTCGCGGGTGGCCTTCTTGACGTACGACGGACTCACCGTGCCGTACTGCGGGCCGATCGCGATCGCGATCCTGCTCGGACCCCCGGCATTGTCGCTGCCACGATCACCGTTCGCGGCTCGTTCTCCGATTGCTTGGATGTACTCGCCGGCGAAGGTCTCGAAGGCTCCGAACATGATTCGTTCGTCGCGACGGCCGTTTTGGACTCCGGCCTTGGCAAGGTTGTCGAGTATCGACTGCTCGAAGCTCGGCGCGTCGGCGTCCTTCGCGGCCTCGGCTTCGGACCGCGGCTCGGTCTCGGGACCACCGGCGAAGGCCAGAGATCGGTGGGGGCTCAGCGACTCGACCGTGAACGGGCCGGCGACGCGGACCTTCTTCGGGTCTTCGAAGGGCTTGTCGTACAGCAGCTCGAACTCGGCATGTCGCTTGATGGCCTCGTCGATCTCCTCGCGGGACATCCCCTCTTTGATATCCGGATTGTTCGCGATCGACTTGAGGGTGATGTGTTGCACCCGGTCGTAGACGAAACCCTGCCGGATGTCCTGTCCGAAAGTCTCCCGCGGCAACGCCTGTGTGGTCATTGACTGCTCCTTGGCGTAGCCCTCCGGGCTGTCCGACAGGAGATACCACGGATGCCGGGCTGCCATCACTCGCTGGCGTGCCAGGGTCAACGCGACGCGAGACGTGTCGATCGTGATCCA
>JBOFLE010000356.1:0-5343 GCA_051657705.1 Nocardioides sp.
CGGCGGGATCACCGGGGTGATCAGCGGGGACTGCCTGGCCGCGCTCGGCACCTTGGCCGGCCTGCAGCGGGCCGGGCTCGATCCCGCGCTGGTGTGGTTCGACGCGCACGGCGACGTCCACACCGTTGCGTCGTCGGCCTCCGGATATCTCGGTGGGATGTCCTTGCGAATGGCGATGGGCGGTGATCACGCCCTGCTGGGCGCGACGCTCGGCATCGCACCGATCGCCGAACACCGAGCCGTCCTGGTCGGCGCCCGGGACCTCGATCCGGCGGAGGAGGTCTACCTCGAGACCGCCGCCGTACGACGCTGCCGCGCCGAAGACCTGTCCGAGCGCGACCTACCCGCCGGTCCCACCATGGTGCACATCGACCTCGACGTCATCGACGCCTCCGAGGTGCCGGGGCTGCGCTTTCCGGTGGCGGGTGGCCCGAGCGCGGACCAAGTGCTCGCCGCGCTCGCTCGGCTGGTGGACACCGGCCGGGTGGTGGCCCTGGACATCGCCTGCCCCTGGTTCGATCCGGAGACCGACGACGTGACTCGGCAGCGGCAGGCCCTGCTCTCGCGATTGATCTCCCTGCTTGCTCCCGCCGAGCGGCCGTCGACGTAGCGGAGAGGTAGTCGGCCGGCCATGCCTATCGGGCCTGTCGACACTCGGCTTGCTCGTGGCGCTACCCGGGGTGGGCGCGGCGTAGTAGCGGTCGAGCATCTGGGTCGTCCATGCCGCTTGCCGAACGTCGCCGCGCGGACCCATCTCGATGAACCATGGCTTGATATCGAGCACCGGAGTGCCGTCCACCGCGTCGAGTTCCGCCACATGCAGGTCCAGCCCGTCGACCTCGACGAGTCGGCAGCGGGAGACGCCGAGCCAGTTCATCCGGCGCATGTTGCGGTGTCCGAAGATCCCGACCGGGGGCCGATCCGGATTGTCCCGTGGACGGCCGGGCGCCGAGGTTCAGGTCGTCGGGGTCGGTCAGGTGGAAGCGGAACACGATCTCGAGGTGGGAGAAGTCCTCCAGGCCCGTCGCGGCATCCGGGGGAAATCGGGCGCCGTCGATACGGACGATCGACGTGGTGCCGCCCCAGTAGTCGTCTGTCGGCTCGGCGCGGCCGCCGATGACGTGACCGACGGCTTCGACGCGAAAGGACTCCGGCACCGGAGGCTGTGGTGGTGCCATTAGTCTGACTCCTTACTCACCGGTGATTGCCGGCCGCCGACCCCCGCGAACTGGCGGCTCATGCCGCTTCGGCGAGGTAGGCGCCGGCCCGGGCCGTAATCTCGGCGGCTGCCCGGTTACCGCGACCTCGGTACGGCGCCAGCAGGGTCCGCATGTCGTTGGCGACCTGACGGGTTCGGCCTGAGCGGACGCCGTCCATGGCGTCCAATGCCTGGGCCCAGCTATCGCACGCACGGTCGAGGTCGCCTTGCTGGAGCTGGACCGCGCCGAAGTAGCCGAGTGTCACCGCATGGGTACGAGTGAACGTACCGGCCTCGCGAGTTCGCACACTGCGGTCGAACTGGGCCAGGTCGCCGACCTCCCTCAAGGTACATGCGGTCTGGTGCGCCAGGCTTGCCTCTCCGAAGAAGAACACCCGAGCCGGCTCGCCGTCACCCGGGCTCGCGGCGGCGAGATCGTCCTCGGCGCGGAGCAGCGCTCCGGCTGCCTCCGATCGCCGGCCCGCCAGAGCCAACGCCCGCGCATGGACGACGCCGAGCAATGCTCGTTCACGCGGTGCCGCCGAGGTGTAACGGTTCGACTCCACGGACGCGGCGGCCAATGAGAGCGCCTGGCGTCCATGTCGGAGATCGACAGCTTGGTGCGCCATCGCGCGGAGCACATGCGCCGCCATCGCGGGATCATCGGCTTCGGCCGCCAGTTTCACCGCGTTGGTGAAGAATCTCTGTGCGGACCCGTGCTCGGCGCTGTCGAAGGCCATCCAGCCGATCAGATAGGCCAACTCACTCGCCGCCACGAAGAGGCCCCGCCGGACCTGGTCGTCGCGAAAGGTGCCGTGCAGCCGGTCTTGGACGTCGGTCGTCAGATAGCGGATAGCGGCGCTGCGCGCATGCGCCCCACCGCGACGTTGGTCGATAGCCGAAAACAACGACACCATCTCCCGGACGGCATCGACGTCGCCTTGGCCGACGGCCCGCGGAGAGATCGGCGCCCGATCCCGACATCGTTCGGGCATCCGGTGCCACCAATCCTCGCCAGAGAGAGCGAGCGCTGCCACGGAGTAGGCGGCTCCCCTGAGCACGTGCCTCCGCGCCAGATCCACGTCGTCTCTCCCCAGTTCGGCCAATGCGGAAAAGGGTATCGGCGTACCAATCGACGTCCGAGGGTGGCGCCGCCCGATGAGCATCAGAGGAGAACCGGGTGACGACAGGAACATGCGATGGACTCGTACGCCACGGGTGACACCGGCCAGGGCCTGCTCAAGGAGACGATCGGCGCCGACCTGGACCGGACGGTCGCGGTGTACGCCGATCACGATGCGCGAGCTGTCAGCCCGGGAGTTGGGCCTTGCTCAGGAATAGCTGAGCCGGCACCGAGACCGCGCGCGGCGGAATCGGACGCGATCGATCGGTGGCTCCCCGCCGGGACTCGTCGTACGGCACCCACAACTCCACCTCCGTCCCAGTGCCCGGCTGGGACCAGACGTGCACGCGACCACCGACCCCGCGGATCCGGGCCCGGATCGATTCGCGGAGGCCGAAGCCCGGCGCCTGGGCTATCGGATCGAATCCGATTCCCTGATCGGTGACAGTGACCCGGAGCCCGTGGGAGCGACGGACCAGGCGGACCTCGGCGTGCCGGACTCCCGCGTGTTTGGCGACGTTGCCCAAGGCTTCGCGCAGCGCGCCCGCGAGCGCGTCCATAACCGTCGCCGACAACCCGGCCCCCGACCCGGCCTCGTCCACCCGGTCCATCTCCTCGAGCACGACCTTCACCGTGACGTCCGCGCGCCGGGAAGTCGCGACGGCATCATGCACCATCTCGTCGATGCTCGGCGCTCTCGCGGAGGACTGTTCGACGGACCGGCGCAGCTCGCGGGCCTCGTCGGCGGCGAGAGCCGCCACCTTGCGCAGCCGCGACTCAGCGTCCTGGCCGGGGATGGTGGCGATCAGGCTGATGGCCTCCAAGGTCTGCAAGGCCGTGTCGTGGATGAGTCGCTGAGCGCGCTGCCGCTCGTGTCGGGCGCCCAGCCCCACTCCGACGGCGCCGTAGGCGACCAGCGCCTCACGGAACAAGAACCGGAACAGTCCGACGATGGTGAGCGCGGCGAAGATCTGCCCGAGCGGAAGGAAGGACAGTTGCCACGGGGCCTCCCAGACGACCCCGGTCGAGCCGTGCCGGATCAGGAGCGCTCCCACGCCGAGACCGGCGAAGGAGAGGCCGGCCAGCACGCCCCGGACCGCGGTCCAGAGCCCGACCGTGCCACAGACCAAGGTCCAGCCGGCGTTCATGGTGTCGGACGGGCTGGTGGCGACGCCCAGTTCGAGGAAGATCAGCAGCATGATCGCCGAGTCCACGACGAGGGTCGAGATCCGCCATTGCCCGCCGTGACGGATATGCCGCCACGCTTGCGCGACCATCACCCCGCCGAGGATTGCGACCACGAGCACCAAGCCGAGGAGCAGCACCCGGTCCGTGCCCGGGATCCCGAGCCACGGCAGCAGTACGGCGATCCCGGCGATCGATCGGTAGGCGACACAGCCAGCCGCGAGGACGTGCTGGATCCGGTCCAGGATCTCGGGACCGAAGGCCGGCCTGGCGCGCGCCGTCACCGTGTCCCGCCAGACCGCGGGCCAACACTCCGGTCCGACATCGAACTGATGATTCGCCTGGTCCGACCCCATGCCCAGCCTCCCTTATTGGAACGATTCATATGCTCCCAGGGCCAAGCCCTCGCAGGTTAGGCAATTTTGCCGGTTTTGCATGAGCCGAACGTCTGGGTCATGCGTTCGTAGGGAGGTTGCTACCGCTGGTCCCTGGCACGAAACCCAAGGACATGGGGGCGCGGCGCGGAACGGTGAGTACGACGCTGGTGCCACGACCCGGGGCGGACTCGATCGTCACCTCGCCACCGAGTTCCCCGATCCGGGCTCGGATGGACTGACTGATCCCGAAGCCTTCGATAGTGGAGTCCACCTCGAAGCCACGGCCCCGATCGATGACCGAAACAACGACAGCGGCATCAGCGGCCATCGCGGAGACGGTCGCGTCAGGAACTCCCGCATGCTTGCTCACGTTGCTGAGCGCCTCGTGTACCGCGCCGACGATGGAGTCAACCTCCTCGACGGACATGGCGACGGCCGCGACGGGTTCGGTGACGTCGGCTATCGCTGTCCCGCCCCGGCGAGCCGCCTCGATGGCCTCCCGCAGTCCGGCGTGCAGACTCGGCGCGCGCCCCCTCGACGACCACGAGCCGCGCAGTCGCCGCGCCTCGCAGCGAGCCATCGACGCGATGCGGTCCAGTCGCTGCGACGGGGACCCCACCGAGGTGGTCGCGGTGAGGTTGATGGCCTCCAGGGTCTGTACTGTGGTGTCGTGCAGGAGCCTATTGGTTCGCTCCCGTTCACTGGATCGAGCCTCGTGGCCGGAGAGATCCAGGCCGTGCCGGAGCACGGAGACGAACGCGCCCACCACCATCACGGCGGCGAGGCACTGCCCGGCAGCGGCGATCAGCACCGAGCCGGTCCAGCGATCAGGCGAATCACCCCACACGAGCAGCGCGGTGCTCGCCACACCGACGAGCATCCCGGGCAGAACTCCGCGAACGGCGGTCCAGGTGGCCACCGTTCCGGTGATCGCGACCCAGCCGGCCAGGTGCTGGTACGGCGGATCGGCCACCTCCCGGAACCCCAGGTAGACCGAGGTCGCCAGCAGGGTGTCGCCGCACAGCACTAGCCAGGGCCAGTCCCGGCCGCGCCTGACCAGTCGCCAGGCGTACCACAACGTCAGCGCATGAACGAGAGCGGAGATCGCGAGGATGCCCACCAGGAGGTCCCGGCGCACCCCCGGGCTCCAGGCCCAGGGCAGCATGATGGAGGTACTGGCGACCAGGCGATAGGCGACGCACACGATGGCCGTCAGCCGAGGCACCCGGTCGAGCAGATCGGAACCGTCCACATACCGATCGGCGCCGCCGACGCGCGGCAGAAGCCTTGCCACCCACTCGGGGGTCACCTCCACGCACCTCCCGATGCCGGCTGGCCGCGCGATCCGGCGCGGTGGTCGAGTAGAGCACGATGCGGCAGGTCTTGACCAGACTCCAGCCTGCCCGCACCAGACCGCTCCCGATTGCCGAGCAAACGCAGGCCCGACGTACTGTCCTGAC
>JBOFLE010000357.1:0-4644 GCA_051657705.1 Nocardioides sp.
GCGTTCCAGGTGCTCTCCGAGGCCGGCGACCTGGTGGGGGTTCGCTCGGCGCTGCAGGCGGCCGGGCTGGACTACGACTCCGCGGAGGCCGAGTTCGTGCCGGACCTCGAGGTCGCGCTCGACGCGGAGAACGCCGGGAAGTTCTTCCGGCTCGTCGAGGCACTCGAAGACCTCGACGACGTCCAGAACGTCTTCAGCAACGCCGAGATCGCCGACGACGTTCTGGCCGCACTCGACTGACCACCCCCGCCCACCCGGCAGTGCCCGCCGACCCGGCAGTTATCTGGCCAGACTGGCGGCGTGTCGCCGGTCAACTGCCGGGTCGACCTGCGGGGCGAGCGGGCACGGCGCGTCGCCGGTCACTGTCGGGTCGCTCGACTCGGGCGCGCCTGCCGAACCGGCGCCGGATTCACGACTAACGTTCGGGGCTAGAACAGGTGTTCGGACGAAGGGGCTTGAGCATGCGAGTGCTGGGGATCGACCCCGGGTTGACCAGGTGCGGCATGGGCATGGTCGTGGGATCCGTCGGCCGGCCGTTGAAGCTGCTCGATGTGAACGTGATCCGCACGTCGGCCGATGTCCCGATCGCCGAACGGCTGGTCACCATCGAGCGCGGAGTCGACGCCTGGCTCGACGAACACCGACCCGATGCGGTGGCGGTGGAGCGGGTGTTCGCGCGATCCGACTCCAGCACCGTCATGGGCACCGCGCAGGCCAGTGGCATCGCCATGGTGGCGGCCGCGCGGCGCGGCATCCCGGTGGCGTTGCACACGCCCAGCGAGGTCAAGGCCGCGGTCTCCGGGAGCGGTCGGGCCGGCAAGCAGCAGGTCGGTGCCATGGTGACTCGGATCCTGCGACTCGACGCGCCGCCGAAGCCCGCCGACGCGGCCGACGCGCTGGCGCTGGCGATCACCCACATCTGGCGCGGCAGCGCCCAAGCCAGGATCGAGGCCGCCGTGGCGGCGGCCAGGAGGGTCACGATTCCATGATCGCGTTCGTCCGCGGCGAGGTCGCCGCGCTCACCCTGACCGGGGCGGTGGTGATGGTCGGCGGCGTCGGCTTCGATGTGCTGTGCACGCCCGGCACGCTGGCCGCGCTCCGGGTCGGGCAGACCGTGACCATGCCGACCAGCATGGTGGTGCGGGAGGACTCGCTGACCCTGTTCGGCTTTGCCGACGAGGACGAGAAGTCGGTCTTCGAGCTGGTACAGACGGCCTCGGGTGTCGGCCCGAAGGTGGCGCAGTCGATCCTGGCGGTGCTGAGCCCGGACGCGTTGCGAGCCGCGATCTCCGCTGACGACGTACGGACTCTCACCAAGGTCCCCGGCATCGGCCAGAAAGGTGCGCAGCGGATCATCCTGGAGTTGCGGGACCGGATCGGGGCGCCGGTCGGGTCCCGATCCACGGTGGGCCCCGTCACCGGGCCGTCGCCCTGGCGCGATCAGGTGCGGCAGGCCCTGGTCGGTCTGGGCTGGCCGGTCAAGGATGCCGAGCGGGCGATCGACGCGGTGGCCGATCTGGCGGGCGACCCGCCCGATGTCGGATCGCTGCTGAGAGCCGCGTTGCAGACCTTGAGCAAGGCCTAGGGATGGTAACCGCGGACGTGAGCCAGACGGGGGCGCGCAACGGCATGCTGGACGGGCATGATGGACCGGGTTGAGTATT
Source organism: Nocardioides sp. (assembly GCA_051657705.1). Taxonomy (GTDB): domain Bacteria; phylum Actinomycetota; class Actinomycetes; order Propionibacteriales; family Nocardioidaceae; genus Nocardioides. The sequence continues at coordinate 1,665 of JBOFLE010000357.1, forward strand.
CCGAGCTCGACGCCGTCGAGGAGGAGCACCTTCGCTCCCTGACCGCGGCCGACGCCGACGGTGACGATCGCGCGATCGAGGCCGCGCTCCGTCCGCGGAGCCTGGACGAGGTCATCGGCCAGGCCCGGGTTCGCGAACAGCTCGGGCTGGTCCTGGAGGCGGCCAGGCAGCGTAGCCGGGCGCCCGACCACGTGCTCCTGTCGGGGCCGCCGGGGCTGGGCAAGACCACCTTGGCGATGATCGTCTCCGCCGAGATGAGCAGCCCACTCCGGTTGACCAGCGGGCCGGCCATCACCCATGCCGGCGATCTGGCGGCGATCCTGTCCGGCCTCAACGAAGGCGACATCTTGTTCGTCGACGAGATCCACCGGATGTCGCGTCCCGCCGAGGAACTGCTCTACATGGCGATGGAGGACTTCCGGGTCGACGTGGTCATCGGCAAGGGCCCCGGAGCCACCGCGATCCCTTTGGAGATCCCGCCGTTCACGCTGGTGGGCGCGACGACCCGAGCGGGACTGCTGCCGGGTCCGTTGCGGGATCGCTTCGGGTTCACCGCACGGTTGGAGTTCTACGAGCCCGAGGAACTCGACCAGATTGTGCACCGCTCCGCGGGCCTGCTCGGCGTCCAACTCACCGACGACGGCTCCGCCGAGATCGCCTCGCGGTCACGCGGCACGCCACGGATCGCCAACCGGCTGCTGCGCCGGGTGCGAGACTTCGCGCAAGTGCGTGCCGACGGCACGGTGTCGCTCGCGGTGGCGCGCGCGGCGCTCGAACTCTACGAGGTCGACGAGTCCGGGCTCGACCGGCTGGATCGCGCGGTGATCGACGTACTCTGCCGCCGCTTCGGTGGCGGGCCGGTAGGGGTCTCCACGCTGGCGGTCGCCGTCGGGGAGGAACGGGAGACCGTCGAAGAGGTCGCCGAGCCGTTCCTGGTCCGATCGGGACTCCTCGCTCGGACGCCGCGGGGCCGGGTGGCGACCGCCGCGGCGTGGAGGCATCTCGGCTTGGCGGTGCCGGCCGGGTTCGGGTCGGTACTCCCTCCGGCCGAGCCGGAGGAGACGCTCTTCGGCGAGTAGTCCGAGGCGGTCCGCGCTGGGAAATCCGGTAGATCATCGGAGGCGGGCTACACTTCCTCGTTGGTGGTCGCCTCGTACCGGTCGCAACCAGGATGGTTGTGCCCGCCGACCTGGGGCGGACTGCCGTCCACACCACTGTCGACCACGCCCACCTGGCGTTGTGCTGAAGGGTTTGTCTTGGAAACGCTGGCATCGTTGTTGCCGATCATCGCCTTCGCGCTGATCTTCTGGTTGTTGCTCGTCCGGCCCGCTCAGCGCAGGCGCAAGCAGATCGCCGGCATGCAGGCCGCGCTGAACGTCGGTGACCGGGTGATGATGACCTCCGGGATCTACGGAACCGTGCGCGATCTCGATCCCGACAAGCTGCGGCTCGACATCGCCGAAGGCGTCGTCGTCACGATCGCGCGCGCCGCCGTCTCGGAGGTCGTCGAGTCGGCCGAGGCGCCCGCGACCGGTGCCCACGCGGCCGCCGACCAGCCGGCCGATCCCGACCCGGAGTCCTAGGTCATGGCGCGCAAACCACGACCGGGGCGCTCGCTCCTGGTCTTCCTCGCCTTCATGGGTCTGGTCTTCGGCCTGGTCGCCTTGGCCGGCTCGTGGAAGCCAGAGCTGGGACTCGACCTTCAGGGCGGGACCCGGATCACCCTGCAGACCAAGGGTGAGGTCAAAGAGGCATCCCTGAAGGAAGCGGCAAGCATCATCGACCAGCGGGTCAACGGATCGGGGGTGACCGAGGCCGAGGTCACCACCCAGGGGACGAACATCATCGTCGTGGAGATCCCGGGCAAGACCCGGCGTGACCTTGAGGAGACCGTGCGCCGCCAGGCCCAGATGCGCTTTCGGTTGGTGGCGCGGACCGGTCCGGGGGTCGCGGCATCCGACGGCGCGGGAGATCCCACTCAGCAAGGCGACCAGGCCCCCGGCGAGGGGGTGCTGGCACCGACCGAGAAGCCTTCCACCGGATCCTCGGAGCAGCCGTCCGGCGAGAAGTCGGCCACACCCAACCCGCGTCCGGCACTTGACCTGCCCGAGGCCGCGCCTTCCGACGACCCGTCGGATCAGCCCTCCGGCACTTCGTCGCCGGAGCCGTCGAAGAAGCCGTCCGATAGTTCGGCTTCCCCCGCCGAAGGCGATCAGTCCCAAGCTCCGCCGGCCGACAACGAGCCGGCCCCGGTCGACAAACCCATCGAGTGGGCGAAGAACCCGGACGCGGCGTCCGTCGCGGCGTACGACAAGTTCGCCTGCCCGGAGGACAATCAGCGACCCGAGGTCGACGACGACCCCGCCAAGCCCCTGGTCACCTGTGACGAAAGCGGCCAGAAGTACCTGCTGTCCGCGGCCGCCATCGAGGGCACCGATCTGCGACGGGCCAGCGCCGGGATCCCGCAGAACTCCACGGCGTGGGCGGTCTTCCTGACGTTCAAGGGTGAGGCCGTCGACATCTTCGCCGACATCTCTCGGGACCTGATCAACACCGAGCGTCAGTTCGCCATCGTGCTGGACGGCCTCGTCATCTCGGCGCCCGGGATGGAGGGCGTGATCACCGACGGCAGCGCCCAGATCACCGGCAACTTCACGCAGACCGAAGCGCAGAGCCTGGCCACCAGCCTGAAGTTCGGCGCGCTGCCGGTGGCCTTCAGCGACGACATCAACGTGCAGACCATCGGCGCGACGCTGGCCGGCGATCAGTTGCGGGCGGGTTTGATCGCGGGCGGCCTGGGCCTGGCGCTCGTGTTGATCTACTGCATGTTCTACTACCGCGGTCTCGGTCTCGTCGTGCTCGCCTCACTGGGGATCGCCGCGCTGCTGACCTATGCCTTGGTGCTCCTGCTCAGCAAGACCGCCGGGTTCACCCTGTCCCTGCCCGGCATCGCCGGCCTGATCGTGGCGGTGGGCATCAC
>JBOFLE010000358.1:0-4308 GCA_051657705.1 Nocardioides sp.
TGGCCGGCGGCGACGCGCGCCGGGCGCTGACCTATCTCGAAGCGGCCGCCGGGGCGGCCGCCGACAAGCGGGCGGCGAGCGTCGACCTCGCTACCGCGGAGACGGCGGTCGATCAGGCGGCGGTGCGCTACGACCGGCAAGGTGATCAGCACTACGACGTGATCAGCGCCTTCATCAAGTCCGTGCGCGGGTCCGACGCCGATGCCGCGCTGCACTATCTGGCTCGGATGATCGAAGCCGGCGAGGATCCGCGGTTCATCGCCCGGCGGCTGGTGATCCTGGCCAGCGAGGACATCGGCCTGGCGGACCCGACCGCGTTGACGACGGCGGTGGCCGCGGCCCAGGCGGTGCAGCTCATCGGCATGCCGGAGGCCCGGCTCAACCTGGCCCAGGCGACCATCGCACTGGCGGTGGCGCCGAAGTCCAACGCGGTGATCAAGGCGATCGACGCGGCCAGTGCCGACGTCAGGGCGGGCCGGATCGGCACGGTGCCGCCGCACTTGCGGGACGCCCACTACCAGGGCTCGAAGGAGCTCGGGCACGGCTCGGCCTACGTCTACAGCCACGACGCGGCGTACGGAATCGCGACGCAACAATACGCGCCGGACGCCGTGGCGGATCGCGGCTACTATCAGCCCACCAGCCTCGGCGCCGAGGCCGCCGTCAAGGATCGCTGGGAGCGGGTGCGCCGGATGGTGCGCGGCGATGCCGCCCACGAGGCCGAGGAGGAACTCGATCCGGAAGCCCGATGATTCGCTCGGCTCCGACGGGTAGGGTTCTCCGGACACCGCACATCGACGGCCCCTGGGGGTGAGACCGACGGGGGACCCCGCGGTACCGATGACACGCCTCAGCAGGAAGGAACGCCCGTGGACACCGCGGAAATCCGCCGCCGGTTCGTAGCGCACTTCGAGAACGACGCCGCGGTGGGCGCGCATCGGGTCGTGCCGTCGGCGTCGCTGCTGCTGGACGACCCGACCCTGTTGTTCGTGAACGCCGGGATGGTGCCGTTCAAGCCCTACTTCCTCGGTCAGGAGTCCGCGCCCTATTCACGAGCCGTGAGCGTGCAGAAGTGCGTGCGCACGCTCGACATCGAGGAGGTCGGCAAGACCACCCGGCACGGCACGTTCTTCCAGATGTGCGGCAACTTCTCCTTCGGCGACTATTTCAAGGCCGGTGCGATCGACCTGGCCTGGCGGCTGGTCACCGGCTCGGCCGATGCCGGGGGATACGGCTTCGACGGCGACCTGGTCTGGGTGACGGTGCTGGACGGCGACGACGAGGCGATCGACCTGTGGCGGTCCGTCGCGGGACTGCCCGCCGAGCGGATCCAGCGCCGGGGCCTGTTGGACAACTACTGGCACATGGGTGTCCCCGGGCCGGGCGGGCCGTGCAGCGAGATCTACGTCGACCGCGGTCCGGCCTACGGGCCCGACGGCGGGCCGATCGTGGACGAGGACCGGTTCCTGGAGATCTGGAACCTGGTCTTCATGCAGGAGTCGCTCGCCCAGGTGCGCCGGAAGGACGATTTCGACGTGACCGGCCCGCTGCCGGCGCAGAACATCGACACCGGGCTCGGCCTGGAGCGGGTGGCCTACCTCATGCAGGGCGTGAACAACATGTACGAGATCGACGAGATCTTTCCGGTGATCTCGCGCGCCGAGGAGCTTGCCGGTCGGGCATACGGGGCGGCGCGTGACGACGACAGCCCGGATGACGTGAGGTTCCGGGTGGTCGCCGACCACGTCCGCAGCGCCATGATGCTGATCGGCGACGGGGTCACCCCCGGCAACGAGGGCCGTGGTTATGTGTTGCGCAGGCTGCTTCGCCGTGCGGTCCGGTCGATGCGGCTGCTCGGGGTCGAGGATCGGGTCCTTCCCGAACTGCTCCCGGTGAGCCGGGACAAGATGAGCCTGTCCTATCCCGAACTGGCCACCGACTGGGAGCGGATCTCGGCGATCGCCTATGCCGAGGAGGAGGCGTTCCGCGCGACGCTCAAAGCGGGAACGCAGATCTTCGACCTCGCCACGGCGGAGGTGAAGGCGTCCGGCGGCACTCGGCTCGCCGGCGCACAGGCCTTCGCGTTGCACGATACCTACGGGTTCCCGATCGACCTGACCCTGGAGATGGCCGCCGAGCAGGGCCTCCGTGTCGATCAGGACGAGTTCCGGCGCTTGATGACCGAACAGCGCGAACGGGCCAAGGCGGACGCCAAGTCGAAGAAGGGCGCCCACCGCAACACCGGCGCCTACCGCGAGTTGGCCGACGAGCTTGGCCGCCCCGTCGAGTTCACCGGATATGCCGAGGTGACGTCCGAAGGCATTCTGCGGGGCATCGTGCGAGACGGCTCGACGGTGCCCTCCGCCGGTCCCGGTGACGAGGTCGAGATCCTGCTCGACCGGACGCCGTTCTACGCCGAGGGCGGTGGCCAGCTCGCCGACGAGGGCGTCATCGAGTTCGGCGACGGCGCGCGGGTCCGGGTCCGCGACGTGCAGACCCCGATCACCGGACTCGTCGTCCACGCCGCGGTCGTCGAAGCGGGCGAAATCAGCCCGGGTGCCGCCGCGCGCTCCCAGGTCGACGTCGACCGGCGGCTCGCCATCTCGCGGTCGCACACGGCGACCCACATGGTGCACAAGGCATTCCGCGAGGCGCTCGGCGAGACCGCGACCCAGGCCGGCTCGGAGAACTCGCCCGGCCGGTTCCGGTTCGACTTCTCGGCGGCCGGCGCCGTGCCGGCCTCGGTGATGGCCGACGTCGAGGCCCGGGTGAACGATCTGGTCCTCGCCAACCTCGCCGTGCGGGCCGAGCTGATGAGCCAGGCCGACGCGGTGAAGTCCGGAGCGATGGCGCTGTTCGGGGAGAAGTACGGCGACGAGGTCCGGGTGATCTCGGTGGGCGAGTGGGCCCGAGAGTTGTGCGGCGGCACGCACACCGAGAGCTCCGGGCAACTCGGCGTGATCAAGCTGCTCGGCGAGTCCTCGATCGGTTCCGGGGTACGCCGGGTGGAGGCGCTGGTCGGCACCGACGCCTACCGGTTTCTGGCGCGCGAGCACGTGATCGTGGCGCAGTTGGCGGAAGCGCTGAAGGCCCGGCCGGACGACCTGCCGGCCCGGGTGAACGACATCGTCGAGAAGCTGCGGGCCGCCGAGAAGGAACTCGACCGGGTCCGGGTGGGGCAGTTGCTCGCCGGAGGAGCCGCGCTGGCGGCCTCGGCCGGCGTCGTGGCGGGAGCCGACGTGGTGGCGCACCGCGCCGACGGAGTCGGCGGCACCGACGCCCGACAGCTTGCCCTGGACGTGCGGGGCCGGCTGCCGCAGGATCGGCCGGGGCTGGCCGTCATCTTCGGCGTCACAGACGGCAAGGTCGCCGTGGTGGCGGCGGTCAACGAAGCGGGCCGGCGGGCCGGCGTGCGGGCGAACGCGCTGGTGTCGGCGGTCGGGCCGCTGATCGGGGGACGCGGTGGCGGCAAGGACGATGTCGCCCAGGGCGGCGGCACCGACGAGTCGGGTGTCGAGGCGGCCCTGGCGCTGATCCCGGTCGAGGTCGCCCGACTGGTGTCGGCGCCGTAGGAGTCGGTGAGATGCGATTCGGTGTCAGACTGGGCATAGACCCGGGAGAGGCGCGCATCGGTGTGGCGCGCAGCGACCCATCGGGGATCCTGGCGTCCCCGGTCGAGACCGTCCGGCGCGGCAAGGGTGACCTGGCGCGCATCGCCGAACTGGCCGAGGAGAGCGAGTCGATCGAGATCGTGGTGGGTTTGCCCCGGACCTTGCGCGGCACGGAAGGCCAGTCGGCCGCCCGGGTGCGGCGCTGGGCGGCCGAGCTGACCCGGCGAGTCGCACAGCCGATCCGGATGTGCGACGAACGGCTGACGACGGTGGCCGCGGAATCGATGCTGGCCGAACGTGGCCGGTCCGGTCAGCAACGCCGGGCCGTCGTCGACCAGGCTGCTGCTGTGATGATCTTGCAACACGCACTGGATACCGAACGCACGACGGGCGCGCCGCCCGGTGAACTGCTCGGCGAACTGCTTGAGAAATCGACGGAACGCGTGACGAAGGCGACCAGAACCGAGGACGATGATGAGTAGCTTCCAACTGCAGGAGGAGTCGCTGGTGAGCCACTTGCCGGAAGGCCCACGCCACCCCCGCAAGCGCTGGCCGGGTGTCGTCGCGGTGACGCTGTCCGTGCTGCTCCTGCTGGGCGGATCACTCCTGGTCGTGACGAAGGGCGTCGAGTACTTCACCGACAGCTTCTCCTCGGCCGACGACTACCCCGGTCCCGGCACGGGGAAGGTGGTCTTCG
>JBOFLE010000359.1:0-1142 GCA_051657705.1 Nocardioides sp.
CACCTCCGTGAACACCTCCCGCGCCGGAACCCCGGCCAGCCCGGCCGACCTCGTCGATGTGCCGCATCTGGTGACGGCGTACTTCACCGGGCACCCGGACCCCGACGACGCCGACCAGCAAGTCGCATTCGGGACCAGCGGCCATCGCGGGTCGAGCCTGAGGACGTCCTTCAACGAAGATCACATCCTGGCGACCACCCAGGCCATCTGCGACTACCGGGCATCGGCGGGGGTCACCGGGCCGCTGTTCATCGGGCGGGACACCCATGCGCTGTCCGAGCCGGCCTGGGTGACCGCGCTGGAGGTCCTGGTCGCCAACGACGTCGCGGTGATGGTCGACGCGGCGGACCGCTACACCCCGACCCCGGCGGTCTCCCACGCGATCCTGTCCGCCAACCGGGGCCGGGCCTCGGGATCCGCCCCCAGGGGACAGGCCGACGGGATCGTGGTGACCCCGTCGCACAACCCACCGTCCGACGGGGGCTTCAAGTACAACCCGCCGCATGGCGGCCCCGCCGACGCCGACGCCACCTCGGTGATCGCGGCCCGGGCCAACGAGTTGATCCGGGACGGTCTGGCCGAGGTGCGCCGGCTGCCGTTCGCGAAGGCGCGGGCCGCGTGTACGGCGTACGACTTCCTGGGGACCTACGTCGACGACCTGCCGTCGGTGCTCGACCTGGACCGGATCCGCTCGGCCGGGGTCCGGATCGGCGCCGACCCGCTCGGTGGAGCGGCGGTCGACTATTGGGCCGCGATCGCGGACCGGCACCAACTGGACCTGACGGTGGTGAACCCGCTGGTCGACCCCACCTGGCGGTTCATGACCCTGGACTGGGACGAGAAGATCCGCATGGACTGCTCGTCTCCCTCGGCGATGGCGTCGTTGATCGACCGGCGAAGCGACTACGACATCGCGACCGGCAACGACGCGGACGCGGACCGGCACGGCATCGTCACTCCCGACGCCGGACTGATGAATCCGAACCACTTCCTAGCCGCCGCGATCCACTATCTCTTCGGCGACGCCCGGCCCGGCTGGCCCGCATCCGCGCGGATCGGCAAGACCCTGGTGTCGTCCTCGATGATCGACCGTGTGGCCGCCGGGCTGAACCAGGGACGGGGTACGCCGATGGTGGAGGTGC
>JBOFLE010000360.1:0-3468 GCA_051657705.1 Nocardioides sp.
GGGTCGCCGCGGCCTGGTGATAGCCGTCGTGGTGGCCGCCGTCGGCGGGGCGCTGCTCTCCCGTCAACTACTGTCCAGCGCCAGCGACCAGGCCGACACGCCGGTCTGCCTGGCCACGCCGGCCACCCTGGTCACCTCCGCGAATCTCGCCAGACCGCTCCGAAAGGCCCTGCAAGCAGATGCCTGCCCGCGGATCGAGGTCACCGTCAGGACCCCGGCCGCACTCCTGGACGCCTTCAAGGACAACGAGAAGGCGCCCGACTACTGGATCCCGGACAGCACCTTGTGGCTGGATCGGCTGGCCGCGGAGGCCGACACCCGGCCCGATGTCGTCGTCGAGTCGGTCGCCGAGACTCCGATCGTGCTCGCCGCCAAGGGGAAACCGTCGGACGATTGGGCCGAGGCCATGTCATCGCCCGGGTACGTGCTCGGAGACCCGGCCCGGGACACCACGGCCTTCGCGTCGATCGCTCTCACCACCGCCGGCAAGTCGACCCGAGAACTGATCGCGGCCTTGGCTCCGCTCGCCCTCCGCGCCGATGTCCAGTCGTATCCGACCGCGGTGTCCGCTCGCATCGCGGCGATCGAGCGGTCGACCGACGGGAGCGGCGCAATCTCCGAGCAGGCCCTCCTCGCCAGTGGTGCCACATTGACGGCGTCGGTACCCGAGCCGGGGACCTGGATGATGACTTACCCGCTCGCCCAGACCGCGGCGCCCGACCGGCGCGAGGAACTCGCGGGCAGCACCGAACTTCTGGCCTCCCTGGTGAGGTCGCCGCGATTCCACGATGCGCTGACCAGTGAATCGTTCAGAGTCCCAGAGGCCGACCCGCCGCCGAAGGGGGTCGGCAAAGTCCGCGTGGTCGAGCCACCGTCCGCGGAAGCGATCTCGACGTTGTTGGCCAGGTGGCAGCGCCTCTCGCTGCCGAACCAGATCCTGGCCGTCATCGACGTATCAGGCTCGATGGACTTCGCCTCGAGAGGTGGGTCGCGGATCGACCTCACCGTGGGCGCGACTGAAGCCGGGCTCAAGCTGTTCTCGGAAACCTCAAGTGTCGGGCTCTGGGCATTCTCGCAGCGTGACGAGGGTCAGCTGGGCGAGAATCGCGACTATCTCGAACTGGTCATGCAGCGGCCGCTGAACCAGACGGTTGGCACGACCGCGCAACGGGCGCTGCTAGCTCGCGAGTTGAGCCGCCTGCCTCGACTCACCGGTGGCGGCACGGCGCTCTACGACACGGCGATCGCTGCCTACCGACAGGCGCTGGAGGACTACAACCCCGAGGCCATCAACGGCGTGGTGATCTTCTCCGACGGTCGCAACGAAGACCCAGACAGCCCGGACCTTGAGACCACGGTCAAGAAGCTGCGCGCGCTGGCCGATGCGGAGCGCCCTGTCCTCCTCATCGCCATCGGCATCAGCCAAGACGCCGACGCCCAATCCCTCGATCGTCTCGCGAAGGCGACCGGCGGCTTCAGCCTGGTCGCCCGGCGACCCAAGGACATCGGCAAGGTATTCCTGCAAGCCATGGCCAACCGCATCGCCTAGCTCGAGCGGCTCCGCCCTCGACGCCCTCGCGAGCGACCGGGCAGTCGACTCACTGCCCGGCGAGCATCCGAGCGGCGATCCGGCGAGGCAACGGCGCCTGGGTGATCGCCTCCAGCGACAGCAGGGCACCGTCCCGATCGGCCAGCGGGAGGCGCCAGTTCGGATACTCGTCGCAGGTGCCGGGCTGGTTGATGATGCGGCGGTCGCCGATCAGGTCGGAGAGCGCGACTCCGATCATCTTCGACGGCGTCTGGGCCAGGTAGCGGTGCAACGCCACCACCACCGCCTCCCGATCGCCGTCGGGTGCCACCAGGCCGCGTCCGACCAACGCCTCGACGACCGCCGCCAGCGCCGCGCTCTCGGTGGCCATCGCCTCCTCCAGCGGCTGGGTGAGCAGGTCGAGTTCGTTCCGGAGCTCGATGTGCGCGAGTTCCAGCAGACCGGCGGTCGGAGCGAGGTCATGGGTGGTCACCGACGCCAGGCAGAGCTCCCGATAGCTCTCCGGCGGACGCAATGCGGCGCCGTCCCGCTCGAACCACAGGATCGACGTGCCCAGCACTCCCCGCTCCCGGAGGTGCTCCTGGGCATACGGAGGGACGGTGCCCAGATCCTCCCCGATCAGCACCGCACGGGCGCGGGCAGCCTCAAGCACGAGGATGCCGATCAGGGCCTCATGGTCGTAGTACACATAGGCCCCGGCACGGGCACCATGACCGTGCGGCACCCACCACAGGCGAAACAGGCCGATCACGTGGTCGATCCGGATACCGCCGGAGTTCCGCAGCAGGCCGCGTACCATCTCGCGGAACGGCTGGTACCCGGCCTCGGCGAGCCGGGCCGGATGCCACGGCGGCTGCGACCAGTCCTGGCCGAGCTGGTTGTACTGATCCGGCGGAGCGCCCACCGAGACACCGCGGACCAGCACCTCCCGCAGGCTCCACGCGTCCGCACCGCTCGGGTGTACGCCGACCGCGAGATCGTGCACGATCCCGAGCGACATCCCGGCCGCGCGAGCCCGCCGCTGCACCTGCTTGAGTTGCCTGGCAAGCTGCCACTGCAGCCAGCAATGGAAGTCGATCTCGTCGACGTGGGCGGCCCGGAATCGCTCGACCGCCGCCTGGTCGGCGTCCGCCAGGTCGGCCGGCACGTCCTGGCCGAACCGCTCGGCGATCGCGCACCAGGTCGCGTAGGCCGTGAGGCCCTCGCCCTCCGCCTTGACGAACCGACGCAGTCCGGCGCGCTCCGGATGCCCGCCGTAGACCCGCCACAGCGCCTGTCGCTTGAGCGTCCAGGCGGCGTCCCGGTCGATCGTGTCGTCGAGATTCAGCGAACTCGCCGCCTCGGCGAGCGCCTCGACGGCCTGCTTCTCCACGTGACCGAGCGCCTCGAGCCCCGGCAGTTGTCTCACGTCGAGATAGACCGGATTGGCGAAACGACGGGTCGTCGGCAGGTACGGCGACGGTTCCATCGGCTCCATCGGCGCTGTCTGCGCGGCATGCAGCGGGTTCACCAGGACGAAGTCGGCGCCGAGGTCCTTGCCCGCCCACTCCGCGAGCGTGCCGAGGTCGCCCAGATCGCCGATTCCCCAGGAGCCCGATGACCTGACCTGGTAGATCTGGGCCAGCACCCCCCAGATCCGACGGTCGCGCAACGCCCGCGGCAAGGCGAGCCGGTCGGGCACCGAGATCACCGTCGCCTCGGCGACCAGCCCGTGCTCACCGCGCGCGATCAGCGTGTGATATCCCAGCGGCAGCTCCGCGGCGAGCTCGAAGGTCGCCTCGCCGACGAGCGTTCCGTCGACATCGCGCGGGTCCACCCAATGATCGACCTGGGCGACCGGTTCCTCGGCGCCGTCCGGCAACCGGACCGCGACCTGTACCTGCGAACCGTGCGGGATGTGCACCGGAAATCTCGTGGCC
>JBOFLE010000361.1:0-1251 GCA_051657705.1 Nocardioides sp.
TATTAGCAGATATCGCTTTAAACAATGCAGCAGAATTCGCTAAATTAGCAGAAACTGCAAAAGCAGCATTATAAGATAAATTAAAAAGAGCGTAAAGCTCTTTTTTTTTATTATATAAGGAAACTATAGAAAAAATTTATTCAAAAAATATTGAAAAATTTGAACTAAAGGCATAAAAATAGTATAATAAAACGAAAACTCAAAGTTGTGAATACCACAAAATACCGCAGGTATGGTGCGGGTGAATAGTTATTTGAGTAGACGTATTAAGAAGAACTAGCTTTTGGAAATATAACACCATATTTAATATGGAATATTTCTAAAAGAACAAGATCAGAGCTACATTTAGGGCAAATTAATGGATTCGTCTTAAAAGTTTTGAAAATACGTTCAGCCCAAGAAATTTTGTCTTTAAAAAGCTTAAATTTCTTGGGTTTTTTCTTTTTATGTCTTCTTGAATAAAGTCCGAATCTTCTAATCATTTTAAAATCTTCGGGTGGAATATGCGATAATAATCTTCCTATAAATTGATCTATGGGAAGAGTTAAATAAATTTTTTTTGAAGAATCAGGTTTTTGATACCAAAAAGTAACCGTAGAATCAGTAATATCACTGATTCTATACTCGGCGATAGCTGGACGAGCTAAATATCTACCTATATATTTAGCGATTTCAAAAATATTATTAATTTTTTTATCTGAATTAACATAAAAACCAGTTTTGTATTTATGATAGCAAAGTGAGATTTTGTTTTTTAAATTTCTATGATTATTCGCTTTAGCATATTGAGCAATGATGTCTAATGTACATTTTTGCCAAGATTTTCTAAGAACTTGGTAAGGCATAGTTTTAATATCTTTCCATTTTTGATTTTTATCATATCCTCCAAAAGTAAAAATACAGTGGATATGAGGATTCCAATCAAGATTTCTAGAGAAAGTATGTATATTAATGATTGCACCAAATGAATGAATCCCAAGTTTTTTAAAAGAATATTTAAGAGTTTGATGAGCTGCTTTTGCTAAATCGCCAAGTTTATCGCGATTGTAAAAAAAGAAGTTTCTGCAAAAGCCATCAGGTAAAGAAAATGTCGCATGAATGTGCTCGACATTGAGTAATTCATCTTTAAGTTTAAGAGCCCAATTTTCAGCATATATTTTTCCACAAGAAGAGCAAAATCTAGATTTACAAGAAAAACCGACAATATGCTTATGCGAGCACTTATTGCATTTAAAAGCAGTGTATCCTTTG
>JBOFLE010000362.1:0-7038 GCA_051657705.1 Nocardioides sp.
TAGATCCGGTGCTCGATCAGCTTGTCGCGCAGCCACTCCCGAGCCCGTCCGGCGTGCGGCTGGAGCCCTGGCACCCGGTCGATCGCGTCGATCGCGAGGTCGTAGCGGTCCAGTTGATTGAGCACGGTCATGTCGAACGGCGTGGTCGTCGTGCCCTCCTCTTTGTAACCGCGCACGTGCAGGTTGTCGTGGTTGGCACGGCGATAGGTCAGCCGATGGATCAGCCAGGGGTAGCCGTGGTAGGCGAAGATGACCGGCCGGTCCCTGGTGAACAGCGCGTCGAAGTTCGCGTCGGACAGGCCGTGCGGGTGTTCCCGGTCGTCTTGCAACCGCATCAGGTCGACCACGTTGACCACGCGGATCCTCAGGTCGGGAAAGAAGCCCAGCAGAAGGTCGACGGCGGCCAGGGTCTCCATGGTCGGAATGTCGCCGGCGCAGCCCATCACCAGGTCGGGCTCATGGTTGCCGTCGGTGCTCGCCCAGTCCCAGATGCCGATTCCTTTGGCGCAGTGCACGACGGCCTGCTCCAGGTCGAGGTACTGCAGCGCCGGCTGTTTGCCGGCGACGATCACGTTGACGTACTGCCGACTGCGCAGGCAGTGGTCGGCGACCGACAGCAGGCAGTTGGCATCCGGCGGGAGGTAGACCCGGACCACGTCGGACTTCTTGTTGACCACGTGGTCGATGAACCCCGGATCCTGATGGGAGAAGCCGTTGTGGTCCTGCCGCCACACATGGGAGGTGAGCAGGTAGTTGAGCGAGGCGACCGGCCTGCGCCAGGGGATGCCGTTGGTGGTCTCGAGCCACTTGGCGTGCTGGTTGAACATCGAGTCGACGACGTGGATGAAGGCCTCGTAGCAGGAGAACAGGCCGTGTCGCCCGGTGAGCAGGTAGCCCTCCAGCCAGCCTTCGCAGGTATGTTCCGACAGGAGCTCCATGACCCGGCCGTCGACCGCGAGGTGGTCGTCGTACGGCACCGTGCGGGCGTTCCAGGTGCGGCCGGTGACCTCGAGAACCTCCTGCAGCCGGTTGGAGTTGTTCTCGTCGGGCGAGAACAGTCGGAACCGATCACCGTTGCCAGCCATCACGTCCCGCAGGAAAGACCCGAGCACGCGGGTCGCCTCGACGGCGCCCGTGCCAGGTGCCGGCACCGACACGGCGTAGTCGGCGAAGTCCGGGAGCCGCAGGTCGCGGAGGAGGAGGCCGCCGTTGGCGTGAGGATTGGCGCTCATCCGGCGGCTGCCGCCCGGATGCAGATCGCGGATCCCGGGCACCGGAGCGCCGCTGGCGTCGAAGAGCTCCTCGGGCCGGTAGCCGCGCAGCCACTCCTCGAGCACCTGCCGGTGCGAGTCGTCGCCGCGGGCGTCCGCGAAGGGCACCTGGTGGGAGCGCCAATAGCCCTCCACGCGCTGCCCGTCCACCTCCGCTGGCCCGGTCCAGCCCTTCGGGCTGCGAAGCACGATCATCGGCAAGGGCCGCCGATCCACCCGCCCCCCGGCCCGGGCCTCATCCTGGATGTCGCGGATCTCGTCGAGGCACCGGTCGAGCGTCGCCGCGAAGGCCTCGTGCATCTGTGCGGGATCGTCACCCGCCACCACGTACGGCGTGTGCCCGTTGCCGCGCATCAGCGCGAGCAACTCCTCCTCGGGAATCCGGGCCAGCACCGCCGGATTGGCGATCTTGTAGCCGTTGAGATGCAGGATCGGCAGCACCGCGCCGTCTCGGCGGGGGTCCACGAACTTGGTGCTGTGCCAGCTCGCCGCGAGCGGACCGGTCTCGGCCTCGCCGTCCCCGACGACGCAGGCGACCACCAGGTCGGGGTTATCGAACGCGGCGCCGTAGGCATGCGAGAGGGAGTAGCCGAGCTCGCCACCCTCGTGGATGGAACCCGGTGTCTCCGGCGCGACATGGCTCGGGATGCCCCCGGGGAACGAGAACTGGCGAAACAGCCGTCGCAGCCCGTCCTCGTCCTGAGCGATCTCGGGATAGGTCTCGGTGTAGGTGCCCTCGAGGTAGGCCGCGGCGACCACGGCCGGGCCACCGTGGCCGGGCCCCATGACGTAGATCATGTCCAGGTCCCGGGTCCGGATGGCCCGGTTGAGGTGGGCGTACAGAAACGTCAGGCCGGGCGTCGTACCCCAGTGGCCCAACAGCCGGGGCTTCACGTGCTCCGGCCTCAGCGGCTCGCGCAGCAGCGGGTTGTCCAAGAGGTAGATCTGGCCGACCGAGAGGTAGTTCGCCGCACGCCACCAGGCATCGATCCGCGCGAGTTCCTCCGCGTCGAGCACGCGGCTCTCGACCGCGGCCGCCGCCGGCTCAGCACCGGGCGCGTTCACGTCTGGTCCGTGCGTCGCGTCGAGGTAGCCCCATGCCCGCCGGGCCGCGCCAGGGGCAACACGACCACCGGGCTCCGCAGGTGGTGCAGCACGCCGCGCACGGTGGAGCCGAGGTGCAGGCCGCCTCGGCGAAAGGCCCCGTCGTGACGACCGAGGACCGTCAACTGCGCACCCTCGGATGCGTCCAGCACGGCACCCACGGGTCGGTCGATCACGAGCCGGAGGTCGATGTCGACCTCCGGGTGGCGGGCCCGCCACGGTTCCAACAGCCGATCCGCACTCCGGGCGATCATGTCCTTCAACTGCGTGCCGTCGTCTCGGGCCGCGTCACCCGCGGCGAAGGCCGCCGGAAGACTGTAGAGCGGCGGGAGGTCCCACGCGTGCACGGCGGTCAGCGGGGCGCCGAGGTCCACGGCCCGGCCGAAGGCGTACTCGAGGACTTGGTCGTCCCCGGCGGCGAGGCACAGGCCCACGACGATCGGAGCATGATCGAGCCCTTCGGCCGACCACTGATCCGGCACGACCACCACCGGAACGGGCGACTTTCCGGCGACCGTGACGGAGTTACTGCCGACGAAGATCCGCCCGGCCGGGCCGACTCCGCGGTGCCCGACCACCAGCAACGCCGTGGTGTCCGAGTCGAGGCTGTCCAACAGGACGTAGACCGGTGATCCGCTCGCCACCCGCGGTCGCAGGATCTTCGCCCGGCTCCGATACGACTCGGCCCAGTGTTCCAGCGTCGTCAGGACCTCGTCGGCCGGTGGCTCCACGCTTGCGGGAAGCTCGACCGGGGCGAGGTCGTGCAGCGCCGTGTGCGCTTTGACGATCTGCACCGCGGCACCCATTCGGGTCGCCTCGGCGCACGCCCAGTCCATCGCGCCGTGGGCTCGTCGCAGTTCGTCCACTCCGACCACGATCTGCTTCATCGACTTCTCCTTCCCGATGCGGGTACTGCCCGACCCGGCCGCCAAGGCCGCCGCTCGACCGGCGGGCCGAGGTCAGGTGTGGCTGGACCGCTGCCCACGACGTAGCAACGCAATCAGAATCAGCCCGATGATCGTGATGACCCGGTTGACGTCGATGGCGGGGCGCCAAGTCACCTTCCCGTCCTTGATCACGTAGGCGCCCACCGGCCGGGCATTGGCGCCGAAGCCGACGCCCTCACCCTGCTGTCCTCGTGGGTCCGTGCCGGAGCCGCCGCCAGCACCGCCGGCCACCGCCGCGGCGGTGATGAGCGTCAGGCCGTCCTTCTCGAAGGGTTCGGCGAACACCCGCCGCACCGTGATCGCGTCGCGAGCGGTGTTCAGTACCTCGGTGACTTTCATGTGTACTCCCTTCTCGTGGCCTGCCGCTTCCCGGCACGACCGAAGCCGCCATCACCCGGCCCGCTGTCACTTCGCACGCCGTGGTGGACGTGGCGGGATGGGGAGCACTGGTCCGCAGGCGACGTGGCCTCCAGGTAGGTGACGCGGTCGGTATGGAACTCCAGATAGTCGAAACCCGGCTCGCCGTCCGAGTGCCAGCGGCCGGCGCCGATCGAACCGATGCGCCGACCGTCGAACTCTCGGTAGCCGGTGATCGGGGTCGACCAGCGCTGTGCGGTGAAGGTTCGTCCGTCGGCGGACGCGCGGAACCGGTCATCGGAGACGAAGTCGACGAGATCGCCGGCGCCGTCGAAGGTCAAGACGGCGCTGACCGGGTAGCCGGCGGCGGTGTAAGTGGCACGGGTGTGGCGGTCGTCGATCGGTGTCCACTCGATCGAGGCGTCGAGGAGCGCGGCAGGAGCCAGCACACACATATCGTTGAGGACGGTGACGGTCTCGGCTCGGTCCAACTCGGGGCCGTGGGCGTCGACGACGGTCTTCATCGCGGCGACCCGGATCCGCATCGTCGCGGTGTGCCCTCGGTAGACGTGGAGTACCTCCACCGGGATCCCGTTCTTGGTGGCGTCCATGAAGAAGACCCGGCTCGGTGCCCGGCCACAGGTGTCATGGCCGAAGGTGTTGACCTGTTCCCCGGTCCAGCTCATCCACGGGTCATCGGGCCCGCCCCGGATGCGACCGCTGATGTCCGCATGGAAGCCGGTGACGCGCGGCCGACCGACCGTACCGGCGGATCGGAGATAGGCCGCGACCGGAGCCGGCAGGCGGGCCAGATCGCCTTCGGTCACCAACGATCCGGTGGCGGTCGACGCCGCGATCGATTCGTCGGCGATGCGCCGGTACTGCGCGCGGTAGCCGGTCGGGCCCTGGGAACGGAATCCGTACACCGCGGCGATCACCAGCACGACGTTGCCGAGGGTCCCCGCCTTGGCGTCGTTCCAGGAGGTGAGAATCGCGGCTTGGGAGAGCGTGAGAGCGGCGACCGCTATCGCCCACCCGATGTGCGACCCGGTAACGATCAACGTGCCGGCCGCGACCACGAACACGGCCGCGCCGAGCCAGACGACACCCATCGCCGTACCGATCGGCTCGGCGAGCCACGACACGTCGGCCACGCCGAGTCCCTCGGCCGCGCCCATCAGGTGGATGAGACCGTGACAGACCACCGTGACGCCGACGGCCCAACGCACGAAGCTCCTCATGGTGTTCCTCCCGGCCGCGAACGGCATGCAGTTGGACGGAGTACGACAACCCGATGGCGGGCGACCGCTGCCGAGGCCTTCAGAAGATCGCCTGCCTAGCGCCACGCTAGGGCGACCCGCATGAGCGGTGACAGAGAACAACGGCCCGGCCCGGCCCGGACCTTCGTCAGTTCGACGGCGCGGGACCTGGTCCCCCGGTCCCGCTAGGAACCGAGGGTGATCCGGGAGCCGAGTCGGTGGGCGGCATGCGATGCCGTAGATGAGGTGGACTCAGACGTCCTCAGCGCCGGTCACAATGGGCGCCATGCCTCTCCTCATTCGCCGTGCTGAATCATCGGACGCCGGCTTCCTCATGGAGATGCTCGTTACCGCCGCCTTCTGGCGACCAGATGGGCCACATAGCAGCCTCACCGAGGTTCTGAGCCAGCCTCAACTCGCGCACTACGCCGCGGGCTGGCCACGTCCCGGGGACCTTGGCGTTGTCGCCTTAGACGGGGCGCAGCCAGTGGGTGCCACCTGGGTCCGGCTATTTCCCAAGAGCGACCCGGGCTACGGCTTCGTTGATGACGCCACACCCGAGCTGTCGATAGGTGTCCGGAAAGCGTGGCGCGGACGCGGGGTCGGGTCCCGCCTGCTCGACGCGCTGATCGCCGCCGCCCGTGAGGAGGGGCTGGCGTCGTTGAGCCTGAGCGTGGAGCGTGACAACCACGCGCGGCGCCTCTACGAACGTGTTGGCTTTTTGCAGGTCAACGAGACAAGCGGCGCTCTGACAATGGTCCTTCGACTCTGAAGTCGCGCGTCATCCCCTGCGGTACGCCCGGACCTGACGAGACGCGACTTCACCGCCACGCCTGGCACCAGGCTCGTAGGGAATACCACCTACCTACGCACCGAGCAGGGCTGGCTGTATCTAGCGACCGTGATCGACTTGTACTCGCGGATGGTGGTGTGCTGGTCGATGGCCGCGCCGTGCACGAAAGTACATGTCACCTGCTGCTTCGGGCTCGGCGTCGTCGAAACGGGCTCGTGACCCCGGCTCTTGTCGTTCTCATGGAGATACGACGCGTCAAGGCAACGAGCAGTGCCGGCACGGTCGCCGCCGACATCGCGATCACGAACTCGCCGAGGCTCAGGCTGGTAGTGCGGAGCAAATCCTGCAGCGGGGCGAACGCCACCGGCGCCACCATCAACCCGGCGGACGCCACCACCGCCCAGGTCAAGCCGGATCGTCGCCCGGCGACTCGGTGGCGCAGAGCCAACGCAACTCCGAGCTGCCCCAGGCCGAGGGCGAGGAAGGCCACGGTGCGCTGGTGACCATCGGCGGCCAGCGATCCCGCCCACAGCGCGGATACGGTCAGCGATGCCGTGGCGATGCCGAGCATCCAGACCTCGCGGCCCTGAAGCACGGCCGCGGTTCTCGACAACGGGGGTCTGCGCATCTGGGCGGGATCGATCGGCTCGCCGGTGAAGGCCACGCCGGTCAGACCGTGGGTCAGCAGGTTGATCCAGAGGATCTGCGAGGGCAGCAGCGGGAGCGGCATGCCCACGAACGGCCCCGCCAGCATCACGCCGACCTCACTCAGCCCGCCCGAGACGGCGTACACCAGGAACGCCCGCAGATTCGCGACGATCCGCCTGCCCTCCTCGACCGCTGCCGCCACCGTGGAGAGGTCGTCGTCCAGCAGCACCAGGTCGGCTGCCTGGCGGGCCACCTCGGTGCCGCCCAAACCTGCGGCAACGCCGATGTCGGCCTGTTTCAGCGCGGGGGCGTCGTTCACGCCGTCCCCGAGCATGGCCACCACCTCGCCGCGCGCCTGCAGACCCTCGACGATCTCAAGCTTCTGCTCGGGCCGGACCCGGGCGAACACCGAAGCGTCGAGCCGGTCGGCGGCCCGGAGCCCGCCGGCACCGCCGTCGAGCACCTGAGCCGGTTCGCTCGGAATGCCGACCGCCGCGGCGATGCTGCGTGCCGTCAAAGTATGGTCACCGGTTACCAGGATCACCCGGATCCCCGCTTCGCGACACCTCCGGACGACCGCGGCCGCCGCCGTGCGAGGTGGATCGGTGAACGCCACCAGCCCGGCCAGCTCCATCGCCCCGGCGGAATCGGCGGCGATC
>JBOFLE010000363.1:0-1932 GCA_051657705.1 Nocardioides sp.
GGGTGGTGGGGCGCCGGGCGATCCGCGGCATGGTCGGACGCGGTGAGTGCGGTTCAGGCGGCCGCCGCGGCGATGGGGGTGGTGATCGATGCGCGTTCGGCTCGGTATGCACCGTGGCATCCGGGGCGGTGCGCCGAGATCGTGATCGGCGATCGAGTGATCGGGCACGCCGGCGAGCTACACCCCCGGGTGTGTGCCGCGTTCGCGGTCCCGGCACGCAGCGCGGCAGCGGAGATCGATGTATCCGCGCTCTTCGACCATGCCGGCGACGTGCTGTCCGCGCCGCGACTGTCGGCCTACCCGGTAGCCAAGGAGGACGTGGCGTTGATCGTCGATGCCTCGATGCCGGCGGGCCGGGTGGCCTCCGCACTGGCGAGTGGGGCGGGCGAGTTGCTGGAGTCGATTCGGTTGTTCGACCTGTACACCGGGGAGCAGGTGGGCGACGGCAAGAAGTCGTTGGCGTTCGCACTCCGCTTCCGGGCCCCGGACCGGACCCTTGGCGAGGGGGAGTCCGCGGCGGCTCGCGAAGCGGCGATCGCCGCCGCGGTGGCCGAGTGCGCCGCCGTCCACCGCGCTTGACCTCAGCCGTCGGTGGACCGGGTTGAGCTGAGGACCGCCTGACTCCGAGCCGGCTCTTTCGGTTCCGCGCGTCGTCAATGTGGCGTGCATTCTCATGCAAAACTGTGTATATTCATGCAGATGAGCAATGAGTTCGCCGTCGCCGTCGCCGGCGCTTCGGGTTATGCGGGTGGCGAACTCCTACGGTTGATGCTGTCGCACCCCCGGCTCACGGTCGGCGCTCTCACCGGCAGTGGCAACGCCGGTAGATCCATGGGGGAACTTCAGCCCCACCTGCCACCCTTGGCCGAACGGATTCTCCAGCCGACGGACCCCGAGGTGCTGCGCGGTCACGACGCGGTCTTCCTGGCGCTGCCGCACGGTCAGTCGGCGGAGCTCGCCGAGGCGCTGGGCGAGGACACGATCGTCATCGACTGTGGCGCCGACTTCCGACTCACCGATCCCCGGGCCTGGGAGCGGTACTACGGCTCCGAACATGCCGGTTCGTGGCCCTACGGGTTACCGGAGCTGAGCGGCTACCGGGAGCGGATCCGGGGCGCGCGCCGAATCGCCGTACCCGGGTGCTACCCCACCGTGTCCTCGGTCGCGCTCGCGCCGGCGGTCGAGGCCGGGCTGATCGCGGACGACGTCGTCGTCGTCGCGGCGAGCGGCACCTCCGGCGCCGGGAAGGCACTCAAGGCGCACCTGCTGGGCAGCGAGGTGATGGGCAATGCCTCGGCCTACGGGGTCGGGGGCACGCATCGGCATACCGCCGAGATCGTCCAGAACCTCTCGGGGCTGGCCGGCCGCCCGGTGCGGGTGAGCTTCACGCCGTTGCTGGTACCGATGCCGCGCGGCATCCTGGCCACCTGCTCGGCGGCCCTGAGCCGGACCTGTTCCACCGAGGATGTCTACGAGATCTATGCGAAGGCGTACGCGGCCGAGCCGTTCGTGACCTTGCTGGCACCCGGACTGTGGCCACAGACCCACTCCGTGACCGGATCCAACCTCGTCGTACTGCAGGTTGCCGTCGACCCGGACGCCGAACGGGTGGTCGTGGTCGCGGCGATGGACAACCTGACCAAGGGCACCGCCGGGGGTGCCGTTCAGTGCCTCAATCTGGCGCTCGGCCTGGAGGAGACGACGGGCCTGTCCACGCTGGGGCTGGCTCCATGATCAGGGTGAACCCGTCGTGAGCGTGACCGCCCCGTCGGGTTTCGTCGCGGCCGGCGTCAGCGCCGGGCTCAAGGCCTCGGGAGCGAGGGACGTGGCGCTCGTGGTGAACCTCGGACCCCGCGCCGACTGCGCGGCGGTCTTCACCGCCAATCGCTGCGTGGCCAATCCGGTGTTGTGGAGCCGGGAGGTGGTGCGCGA
>JBOFLE010000364.1:0-16239 GCA_051657705.1 Nocardioides sp.
TTCCTCGCCTCGGGTCGCCGTGCCTCAGCCGAGCGCACGGTCGAGGTCGGCCAGCAGGTCGTCGATCGTCTCGATGCCGACCGAGAGCCGGATCAGGTCGTCGGGAACCTCGAGCGCCGTGCCGGCCACGGAGGCATGGGTCATCTCCCCGGGGTGCTCGATGAGACTTTCGATGCCGCCCAGCGACTCGGCGAGCGTGAAGACCCGGGTGCGACCGCACACCTCCAGCGCCTTCGCCTTGCCGCCGGCCACGCCGAAGGACACGATCCCGCCGTACCGCTTCATCTGTTTGGTCGCCACCTCGTGCCCCGGATGCTCGGCCAGCCCCGGATAGTAGACCCGGCCGACCCTGGGATCGGCGGTCAAGAAGTCGACGATCCGCTCGGCGTTGTCGCAGTGCCGGTCCATCCGCACCGCGAGCGTCTTCAGTCCGCGCAGCGTCAGCCACGAGTCGAACGGGCTGGACACCGCACCCATCGCGTTCTGATGGAAGCCGAGCTGCTCGGCCAGGCCGGAGTCGCGCACCACCAGCGCTCCGCCGATCACGTCGGAGTGCCCGCCGACGTACTTGGTGGTCGAGTGCACCACCACGTCCGCGCCCAGACTCAGCGGCTGCTGGAGGTACGGCGAGGCGAACGTGTTGTCGACCACCAGCAGCGCGCCGGCCTCGTGGGCCACCCCGGCCAGCGCCTCGAGGTCGCCGATGTTGAGCAGCGGGTTGGTGGGCGTCTCGATCCAGACCAGCTTCGTCCGCCCGGGCCGGATCGCCGCCCGGACCGCGTCCGGGTCGCCGATCGGGACCGGGCTGTGGTCGAGTTGCCAGTTCTTCTCGACGGAGTCGAAGAGCCGGAAGGTGCCGCCGTACGCGTCGTCGGGAAGGACGACGTGATCCCCGGGCCGGCACACGGCCCGGATCAGGGTGTCTTCGGCCGCCAGCCCGCTGGCGAAGGCGAATCCGCGCTCGCCGCCCTCCAGCGCGGCCAGGTTGGCCTGGAGCACATCTCGGGTCGGGTTGCCGGACCTGGAGTAGTCGTAGCCGCCGCGCAGGCCGAGCACGCCGTCCTGCTGGTAGGTCGAGGTGGCATAGATCGGCGGGATCACCGCCCCGGTGGTCGGATCGGGCTCGTATCCGGCGTGGATGGCCCTGGTCTCGAATCCGGACTGGGACAGGTCGCGGTCGCGCTCTTCGCTCACCGCACGAGCTTACTCAGCGAGTTCTAGTCCGCGATCCATGGCTCGACACGCCGTTTCAGAACATCCACGATGTCAGCGATGTCGTCGAGCTTGCCGGACGCGATCTCCACGATGAAGTCATACGCCTCGTCGTTGGTCAGCGTCAGGCGCGCCCCGTTCATGCCAAGGAACGCCATCAGTCCGGCGAGCGCGAGGCGCTTGTTGCCATCCACGAGCGCATGGTTGCGGGCGATCGAATGGACTAGTGCGGCAGCCTTGTCCAACAAACCTGGATACGCATCATCGCCGAACGCGGACGCCTGCGGTCTGGCGCCGGCAGACTCAAGCAGCCCCAGGTCTCTCATCTCCACGTTGCCTAGCGTCTCCTCGGCGACCAGGAGCAACTCCTCAAGAGTCAGATAGATCATTCGCCGAGCCGCTCCAAGGCCTCGGCGTAGCGTGGCAACTCCGAGTCGAGGACGGCCTGAAGCCTGGCCCTGCGATCCAGAGCCGCATGCCGGTCGAGCACGGCCCGCCGGATGACCTCCTGCTTCGAGAGCTTCTCGGCAGCGGATAGCGAACTAAGGGCGTCGTCGAGTTCTTTGTCAGTGCGCAGTGTCAGAGCCATGAAGCTATGGTATCGATCTGATACCCAACCATCCACCCGGTTTTCGCCGCCTGCGCACTTCGCCGTGCTGGCACACTGAGAGCAGGCCCACTCAGATCGGAGATCCATGCTCTTCTCCCGCAAGCCAGCGACGCTGCCCGCCGCCGAAGAAGCCCTGCCCGGCCGCGCCGAGCGACCGTTCTCGCTTGCCGAGCGACACCTGACGCTCGAAGCCCCGCTGGTCACCGACGATGTCCCCGACGGCTTCGAGGTGGCGATCTTCGGGCTCGGCTGCTTCTGGGGCGCCGAGGAGATCTTCTGGCAGCTGCCCGGGGTGTGGTCGACCTCGGTCGGGTACGCCGGTGGACACACGCCGCATCCGTCGTACGAGGAGGTGTGCTCCGGCCGGACCGGCCACACCGAGGCGGTCCGGGTGGTCTACGACCCCGCCGCGGTGGGATACGCCGACCTGGTGAAGGTCTTCTTCGAGGTGCACGATCCGACCCAGGGCATGCGACAGGGCAACGATGTCGGCACCCAGTACCGCTCCGCGATCTACTGGACCACGCCGGACCAGGAGGCGATCGCGCGAAAGGCGATCGCGGCGTACCAGGCCGTGCTGACCGAGCGCGGCTTCGGCGAGATCACCACCGAGGTCGCCCCCTTCGGCGCCGTCGACGGCGGGGCCGCCGAGGCGGGAGTCACGGCGTACTACTACGCGGAGGATCACCACCAGCAGTATCTGGCCAAGGTCCCGCACGGCTATCGCTGCCACGCGAACACCGGAGTCCCGTTCCCGGACTAGCGGACCGCCCTTCGTTACCACCAGCCTGACAGCGCCATTACCGGGCCATTGCCGACCGGACAACAGGCGCCTCCCGGCAGCGGCCCTCCTGCACATGAGCCGCCGGAGTCAGGACGTGGGCATCGCGCGCTCGAGGCGCCGGAGGAACAGCCAGACGACCAAGGCATGGCCGCGGGTGCCGATGACGAACGCTCGATAGAGCGGGCCGAGGCGACCGGGGAACGCCGCGTCTGTGCGTGCTCGCAGATACGAAGCACCACTGCCGCGAGAGCCGAGCGCGAACGTCAGTCGATACCTCGCGAAATGGTGGCGTCCCTCCAACACGATCGCTTTCGGCGCTTCGACGCGCACCACACGGAACCCGACCACCGCATCACCGACGGCGAGCTCACCCGTTCCGTGGGGGGCGGCAGGGTGCACCCCGACCAGCCGCGCATAGCGCCGCAGCAGCGGACCGGGCGAGTCGCGAATCACGCTGCCGATCACGCCATAAGCTTGCTCCCGCGAGACATCGAATCGGCGCTCGTACTCGTCGATGAACTCGAACGATTCGCTCGTAGCGGGCACGACGTACAGCGTATCGAGAAGCCCGCGGCGGTAGGCGCCTGCCCGTAGCTCGCGGCGGCCTCAACCCCAGTGTGATCGTCTCGGTGCTGGGCGATACCCGGACCTACTACGTGCTCGGCAGCGCGGTCGCAACCGCGCTGCCCGTCGACATCGTCTGGCGAGCCCGGGGCCGGCCCGCAGTCCCGCCCTCGACCTGACCGGCGGGAAACTGGCCAGGCATCTGCCCGGGTTCACAATCACAGGTCTCGGAGCACGACAAGAAGGTATGCCCGGCATGCCCGCAATACCGACACGGAAGATCATGCGACAACACCGGCGTACCCCGCTCCGCGTCGTCCTCCGTCGTGTCCCACATTAGGTTCACCTCTGCCTCCGAGAATCAAGCCTTCTCTTGCCCAGACGGCCGATATCAGCCAATCTGACGGCGTTAACTCACCCTGATCACCGGAAAGCACGACACGGAACGGGCACGGCCGGACACCTAGTCAGACATGGATGCCGTCATGGAGTCGTCAGCCCGCACTCGGGAGGCCCGTTTCCGGGAGCTGTACGAGGCTCGCTATCTCGACGTGCTCAGGTACGTACAACGGAGAACCGGTCCCGATCACGTAGATGACGCGGTGGCGGAGGCGTTTACGATCGCCTGGAGGCGACTCGACGACATACCCATCCATGAGGCCGCCGCCGCGGCCTGGTTGTACGGCGTGGCGAGGCGGGTGCTGTCCAACCAGCGGCGCGGCCGTGATCGGCGTATCGCGCTCGACCTGCGGATCGCCGAGGTGGCCCGCAGCACGAACAGCGCCGCCGACGACACCGGCTTCGCGACGATGCGGCTCGATGTCGCCAGTGCCTGGCGGCAGCTGTCCGCGACGGATCGCGAGACGCTCGCCCTCAGCGCGTGGGAAGGCCTGACCGCTACCGAAGCGGCCGCCGTCCTCGGCATCACCGGCACCGCGTTTCGCCTGCGACTCTCGCGGGCCAGGCGGTCCCTCCGACGGTCCATGCAGCTCTCAGCCGACGAAAGGAGTCGCTCGTGAAGACGCACGACGACACGATCATGCAGGCATTGCAGTCACTCGATCCCGCCGATCGGACCCTGACCGAGAGGCAGCGGACCAGATCCGCGACCACGCTGGCAGGCATCCTCGCCACCGATCCGGAACGCCTCGTCGGCGATCCCCGTCCCGCTCGGCCGGCCAGGGCCGGCCGGCGCCGGCTGTGGATCGCTCTGCCGGTGGCGGCGGCATCAGTCCTGGCGGCTCTTGCCGCACCGAGCGTGATCAGCTCCGAAAGTGCCTTCGCAGGGTGGTCCGAGATCCCGCAGCCGCTGGCCCGGGCCGAAGCACAGAAGGCCGCGGAGATCTGCCTGAAGGACAGGTGGGATGCGTTCGCGGGCGCGGGCCCCGCGCCCGCGACGAGCCGGGTCCTGCTGTCCGAACGGCGGGGCGGGC
The DNA here is from genome assembly GCA_051657705.1 of Nocardioides sp. Lineage (GTDB taxonomy): Bacteria > Actinomycetota > Actinomycetes > Propionibacteriales > Nocardioidaceae > Nocardioides. The sequence continues at coordinate 4,604 of JBOFLE010000364.1, forward strand.
ATATCTACGTGTCGATGCTGACCGACGACGCACGCGAGCTCTCCTGCCTGTTGCCGGCCGCGCTGGAGGTCGACGACAGCGACTTCGCCGAAAGTAGCTACGGCACAGCGAAGTCCGTGGACGACACGCCCGAGCCGGGCGCCCGGCAGATCCGAGAAGAGACCTACGCGGGCGTGCCGCTCCAGGGTGACAACTGGTTCGAGTGGACCGAGGGAAAGGTCGGGTCCGAGATCACCCGGGTCTGGATCGAGCTGGTCGGCAAGGACCTTCGGATCGAGGCCTCGGTCGGCAACGGACGGTACGCCGCCTGGTGGCCCCGAAGGATCACCGTGACCGACGGCGTACTGCGGGCCGGCGAGTACCGGACCTTCGCGAAACTGCGCGATGGCACGGTGATCGAGGTGCCCTCGGCATTCAGCGAATAGGCTTTCAGCCGGGGACGCCGTCCGTGGGACGGCGCTCCTCGGCTATCCGAACTCCACTGTCGCGACCGCTATCTCGGGACGGGTCGACCGCTACCAAGGGACGGGTCGACCGCTACTAGAGGACGGGTCGGCGTCAGCGGAAGGGGGTCGTCCGGGCGATTCGAAGCGCTCGCTTCATCACGAACGGGTCCGCCTGTCGATACAACCAGGGGCGTCCTACCCAGACATAGCCGTCGACATATTTCTGCGCCAACCGCCGGACTTTCGGCTTGAGACCCCACTTCGAGTTCGCGACGTCCGCCGTCGGCGGAATTCCCAGCGTCACGCAGCGTCGCTGAGCCGCCGACTTGCACGTTCGCGCATTGTCGAAGTCCGGCCCCTGGTACTTGTACCCCTTGAACGGGCGTCCGTTGGCAGCGGTATTGATCACCGCACGCTTGCCGCTGATTCCTCGTTTCTCCAGCGCGTGAGCGATCTTCGCCGAGAAGCGAATCTGGCGGCGTGTCGAATCGTAGTGAGTGCTGTTCAGCGCGAATCCCCGGGCCGCCTCGATGCCGGCGGGCAACAATATCTCGAGCGCCTTCGTGGGTTTGTCACGCAACCAGTCCGCGGCCCCGACTTCGATGTAGACGCTGGCATGGGGCAGGGCGCCGAAGGTCTCCGAGGCGTACCGCATCATGCTGAGCGGCACGGCGGGCCGGGGGGTGCAGAACACCTTGGGCGCGTCGGGCTGGATCACCAGCAGCACGTGCGCGTCCGCTATCTCGTCGGCGATCAGGTCGATCCACCGCTGGTACGACGCGATCTGCGCGCTCGTCAGCGTGCTTCGGCACGGCGTACGTCCCGCCCACGGCTCGATCCCGAAGATGGTCATGGAGACCAACGTGTCCGGATCGCCGGCCTGCGACTTGACGATGTATTCGCTCACCCTCTTGCGCACGACGTCCGGCGTCATCGATCTGGTGAACCACAATGCCTTCGGCCGGAGCGCGACCCGGCCCAGGAGTCTTTTCTTGCGACCCGTTGCCGCGACGTAGGGCGCCCAGGAGTCGTCCCGTTTCCCGTGATAGACCCCCCATCTGCGTCCGGCAAGCGGATTGGCAAGAGGAATGGCAAGAGGAATGGCAGGGAGTTTGGCGTCGAGCGCCGCCGGCTGAGTCCGGGGCACCGACAACGATCGTCGAGCAGGCGACTTCTCGCCGGAAGCCGATATCGGCGAAGCGCCGACTATCGATCCGATAACCGCACACACGACAACGAGCACATACGTCGGGGGCCGCATCGGGCAATGCTAAGCAGGGCCTGTCTATCCGGCAATACCCAGCGCCTATTCCAAAACAGTCCGAATTCTCGCCGCGTTCCCTATTTTCCGCGCAGATCGAGATACGACCCCATGACCGCCGAACCCAACTCGCCCACCTCGGGCGCCACCACTCGCCCATCGACCCGCCGGGCCATCGACGCCACGAACCGTGCGAGTCCCGGATCGTCGCCGAGCCGGAAGAAGGTGGTCCGCGCGCCGAATCTGCTGGCGCCGTCGAGTTCACGGACCGCGTTCGCGATCGTCAGCGGATGCGGCGGATAGGCGAAGACGGCCTCCGGCGCGCGTGCGCTCGAGGCGCCGCCACCGGATTCGAGATGCGCGGTCGGCTCGCCGTCGGTCACGATCAGCAACACCGGCTGCGCGTGCGGGTGCTTGCGGAAGTGCCGGTTCGCCAGCATCAGCGCGTGATGCAGGTTGGTGCCCTTGTCCCACTTCGCGTCCAACGCCGTCAGTTGCTCGATCTCCATCACCTCGGCATAGCGGCCGAACCCGATCAGCTGCAGCGCGTCACCCCGGAACCGGGTCCGGATCAGGGTGTGCAGGGCGAGTGCGGTGCGCTTCATCGGCACCCATCGTCCCTCCATCGCCATCGAGAAGGAGGTGTCGACGAGCAAGGCCACGCACGCCTGGGTGCGAGCCTCGGTCTCGATGATCTCCACGTCGCTCACGTCGATCCGGACCGCCGGGGCTCGCCGGGCTCCAGTCGTTCCCTCCTCGACCGCCCGCCGTACGGCATTGGTGATCGTACGAGTGACGTCCCAGGGTTCGGTGTCGCCGAAGGCCCACGGCCGGGACCCGCCCGCGGGTTCGCCGGCCATGCCCGGCGGACTGCTCCGGCGCGCCTCTCGGGCGCCCTGCCGGCCCGACAACTGCCGGGCGACATCGCGCAGCAACGACTGTCCCAACTGCCGCATCGCCTTAGGCGAGAGCTTCAACTGGCCGTCGGCACCGCGCCGCACCATGCCCGAGTCGCGCAACGCCCGCTCCAGCTCGGCCAGGGCCCGCGCCTCGACGCGTGCCTGCTCCCCGAGCTGGCGGGCGAGCGCGTCGAGATCGACATCGTCGAGCCCGGCTCCGTCGTAGGACTGCGAGAGCTGCTCGGCGAGCCGGTCCAGCTCGGCCAGGTCCTGCAACGCGCCGGTCCCGTCCCCCAGACCGAGACCCTGCTCGCCGTCGAACGACTCCGCTCCACCCCAATCCTCACCGGGCCGCAACGCGCGAAGGTTGTCGTCGAGCTGCCCCAGGGACTGCATCAGTCGCGGCGAGCCGAACGCCTGCTGCGACAACCGCATCAGCTCCTGTCGCTGCTCCGGGGTCATCGAGTTCAGCATCCGCTGGCCGGCGGCGGCCCGAGCGGCGAGCGCGTCGATCAGTTCCTCGACGTTGCGCGGGTTCTCCGGAAAGAACTGGCCGTGCTCGGCCATGAACTCGTCGAACCGCTCAGGCGTGTCCTCGCCTCGACGATGCGCGTCCAACAGCTGGTTCAGGTCCTCCAGCATGGCGTTGACCGCCGCGCGGTCGGCATCGGTGGCACCTTCGAGCGCCTGCTTCATGCCGGTGAACCGTTGGTCCAGGGCTTCCCGGCCGAGTAGATCCTTGATCTCGTCGTACGCCGCCCGCGCTTCGGGGCTCCGCCAGCCGTAGTCGCTCAGGTCACTGACGGCCGCCGCGGTCGACGGCGGCAGGTTCTCCATGCGCAACTCACCGAACCTGGCGTCGTCGTCCAGATCGCGGGCGAGCTGTTTGCGCTCGGCGAGCACCGCACGGTCGAGCAACTCCCGGACCTGGGCCAGGGTCCCGTCCAATCGGTGTTCCTCCAGCAACTGCCGGCGCCGGGCCGCGACCCGCGCCGCGAGGTCGTCCAGGCCGGTCTGTCCGGTACCCCCGCGGCGCAAGAACTCACGCATCGCGCGCTCGGTTGAGTAGCCCGCCATGACGTCCTCGCCGATCGCGTCCAACGCCTCCCCCAGGTCCACCGGAGCGGCCAGGGGATCGCCGCCGGCATACCGTCGGTACCGCGCGGCGCGGCCGGCCCGGGCACCCTGACCGGCCGGCTCAGGACCGGGATCGACACCGGATGTCGGGCCTGCCATCAGCCGTAGACCGTCTCGCCGTCGGCCGAGTCCTTGCCGATCTTGCGGATCAGGTACAACCCTTCCAGCGCCAGCTCGACAGCGCAGGCCCGCTCGCCGTCGGTGACCGCTCCGAGCCGGACCGCCACCTGGTCGTACAGGTCGGACTCGCCGGCCTCCGACGGCGGCAGCGACGGGAGCCCGACGAGCAGGTCGCCCGCCGCGACACGCTCCCCGGTGGTCACCAGCGCGCCGGCCTCCATCGCGTCGACCAGCGCCGACATATCCAAGCCGCGGAATCGCTCCCGGACCACCATCGCGGTGGCCTGGCGCAGCAAATGGGTCAGGATCTCGCGCTCGCGCCCCTCCTCGCCCGCCTCGAACTCGATCTTCCCACCGAGCACGTCGACGGCGGTCTCCAGATCGACGACCCGGGCGACGGCGTCGGGTTCACCGGTGACGGTCGCTCGATGCAAGGCCGACGCCGCGACGGTCTCGGCGGCGGCGATCGAGAATCGCGCGGAGACGCCCGACCGCTGATCGACGGACGTCGACTCGCGCAGACCGCGGGTGAATCGCGCCATGATCTCGATCAGCGCGTCGGGAACCGCCGCGGCCAGCTCCGCCTCCTGCCGGATCACGGCGACTTCGTCGTCCAGGACGACCGGATAGTGAGTGCGGATCTCGGCGCCGAACCGGTCTTTCAGCGGCGTGATGATCCTTCCCCGGTTCGTGTAGTCCTCAGGGTTGGCGCTGGCCACCATGAGTACGTCGAGCGGTAGCCGGAGAAGGAAGCCGCGGATCTGGATGTCACGCTCCTCCATCACGTTGAGCATCGCGACCTGGATCCGCTCGGCCAGGTCCGGCAGTTCGTTGATCGCCACGATGCCGCGGTGCGCCCGTGGGATCAGCCCGAAGTGGATGGTCTCCGGGTCCCCCAGGCCGCGCCCCTCGGCCACCTTGATCGGATCCACGTCGCCGATGAGGTCGGCGACCGAGGTATCCGGGGTGGCCAGCTTCTCGGCGTAGCGTTCGTCCCGGTGCCGCCAGGCGACCGGGAGCTCGTCGCCGAGTTCGGCGGACAGTCGCCGAGACGCCGGGGTGATCGGATGGAACGGATGCTCACCGAGCTCGGCGCCCGCGATCACCGGCGTCCACTCGTCGAGCAGCCCCACCAGCGAACGCAGCAACCTGGTCTTGCCCTGTCCGCGTTCCCCCAGGAGCACCATGTCATGGCCGGCGATCAGCGCGCGTTCGACCCGAGGTATCACACTGTTCGAGAAGCCGTGCAGGCCGGGCCACGGATCGCGCCCCTCGGCGAGGGCGGCGAGCAGATTGGCCCGGATCTCGGCTCGCACCGATCTGGCGCGGTGCCCGGTAGCGCGCAACGCACCCACCGTGCTCGGGCGCGAGGCGCTCGACTGGTCGACGGGTGGCCTGGCTGACTCGATCGGCGGAATGCTCACCTCATCACGCTATCGAGCGCACCAAGGACTTCCCGGTACGGCCGCGGTCCGATCACAGAGTTTCCTTATCCGCGCGTTCCACGATGGCGGGCGGCGCGCGAAGTCCGCCGCGCGTCTTCGTGAGGATGAAGGAGATTCGATGACATCGGGACCCGACCAGGCCGCGACGCCGCGGGGCCGCGCGCGATCCGTGGTGACGATTCTCGTGCTGGCCGCGCTGGCGATCGCCGTCGCGAACCTGTCCGCCGGCATCGCCAGCAGTAGCACGGTGCCCAATGCGCGGACCTCGGGCCAGGAGCCGGCGATCGCCATGGCTCGCGCTACGGTTCGCGCCGCCGACGGGCTCACCTCTCGCACTGTGACTGTGGCCGGAGAGCGGCGGAGCTATGAGATCCATCGCCCCCGCGCCGCCGCCGGGCGCCGGCCGGTGGTGATCATGCTGCACGGCGGTGGCGGCAGCGGCAGCAACGCCGCCCGGATGACCGGCTTCAACGAGCTGGCCGATCAGGAGGGCTTCCTGGCTGTCTATCCGAACGGATCCGGCGTGGGACCGCTCACCTGGAACGCCGACCACTGCTGTGGATACGCCCTCCGCAACGAGGTGGACGACGTCGCCTTCATCAGCGCGTTGATCGACGATCTCGTGTCCCGAGGCGAGGCCGAGCGCCGCCGGATCTATGTCACCGGAATGTCGAACGGCGCGATGATGGCCCATCGCGTCGGGCGAGAGCTGCCGGATCGGGTGGCCGCGATCGCCCCGGTGGTCGGCGCGGTGTTCGGGGACGAGCCGCGGACCGCGTCACCGGTGCCGGCGCTGATCATCACCGGGAAGCTGGACCGAAATGTGCCCCGCGAGGGAGGCTACGGCGCCGTTACCGGTGCCAGCGACGCGCCGTACGCGCCGGCCCGGGCCGCCTTCCGCTACTGGCGCGCCGGCAATGACTGTGCGGGCGCGAAGAAGGTCAAGGGCACCCCGGTGTTCCGACTGAGACGAGGCAAGGGCTGCGACGCCCCGGTGAAGTGGTACCTGCTAAAGAAGGGCACCCACTCGTGGCCGGGAGGCCGGCCCAGTCACCGGGGCGGGGACGAGCCGGTGCAGGACTTCGACGCGTCCCGGGTGATCTGGCGGTTCTTCGACGGCAAGCGACTCCACTGAGCGAAGCGCAAGAGCGCATCGCGCCGAGACGTCACAAAAGCACGACGAGACGTCACCAAAACAGGGAGGTCGACGGGATCCGGAGTCCGCGATACCCGGCCTCACTGGAAGTCACGGGAGCGATGCCGAGCCTGCAACGCCTGGCCGGCCTCGGCGTAGATCGCTTCGAGGGGGGTGAGCTTGTCGGCCATCAGGTTGGTGACGCCGTCGTATCGTTCGAGTCTGCCGCGGATCACCATCCCGGCCGCCGTCAGCGCGACCTTACGATGTCGCTTCCACAGGCCCGCAGAGCAGACCACGTTGAGCATGCCGGACTCGTCCTCGAGATTGAAGAAGGTCACCCCACCGGCCGTGCCCGGACTCTGCCGGTGGGTGACCATTCCGGCTACCTCGATCCGGCGCCCGGCCGGTGCCGCGCCGAGATCACCGATCGCCCAGATCCGGTGGGCGCGTAGCACCGGCCGGAGATGCTCGAACGGATGCTGTTCGGGTGAGATTCGAGTCGCCCAGAGGTCGGCCAAGGTCGTCTCTACCTCGTTCATCGCCGGCAGGTCGGGCGCCGGCGGGCCGACGACCGCCCCGGGGAGGTGGGCGGCGGATTCGGTGTAGCCGGCGCTCCACAACGCCTGCCGCCGAGTGAGACCGAGGCTGTCGAAGACTCCCGCGGTGGCCAGCGCCTCCAACTGCCGGGGCTCGAGCTCGGCCCGACGGGAGATGTCGACCAGATCGGTGAACGGCCGCCCGCGGCGAGCGGCGACGATCCGCTGCGCTACCTCCGTCCCGATCCCGCGTACCCCGTCCAGGCCGAGCCGAACCGCGTACGCCCCGTCTCGCCGGTGGGTAAGGGTCGGGTCGGGAGCGCTCTCGTCGAAGTCGGTACGCGAGAACTTCGCGGCGGCGAGACAGGCGCCGATCCCCCCTACCCGCCCTCGCGTACCCGGAGGACCGATCGGCTCCAGGCCGGCCCGCGCACCGGAGGCGAGGATGTCCGGCCGCCACACTCGCACGCCGTGCCGCTTGGCGTCACCGACCAGCGACTGCGGTGAGTAGAAGCCCATCGGCTGCGAACGCAACAGTCCCACCAAGAACCCGGCGGGATAGTGGAGCTTGAACCACGAACTGACGTAGACGAGCTTCGCGAAGCTCAGCGCATGCGACTCGGCGAACCCGAAGTTCGCGAAGGACACGATCTTGGTATAGATCCGGTCCGCCACCTCGGGAGGGATCTTGCGGCGCGCCATCCCGGCGTACAACTTGTCCCGGATGCTCTCGATCCGCTCGACACCGCGCTTGGAACCCATCGCCCGTCGTAGCAAGTCAGCCTCGTCGTCGGTACAGTCGCCGACGAGGCGCGCCATCTCCATCAGTTGCTCCTGGAACAGCGGTACGCCGAGAGTGCGCTCCAAGGCGGGCTCCAGGCTGCGGTGATCGTATTCGACGTCTTCCTTGCCGGTGGCGCGGCGGATATAGGGATGCACAGCGCCACCTTGGATCGGACCCGGGCGAATCAGGGCGATCTCGATCGTCAGGTCGTAGAAGCACCGGGGTCGGAGCCGGGGCAGAGTCCCGATCTGCGCCCGGCTCTCCACCTGGAAGACGCCCACGGAATCCGCTCGGCACAACATGTCGTAGACCCCCGGCTCCTCCAAGGGAACCGAATCCAGCGTCCACTTCTCGCCGAGGTCGGCGGCCACCACCCGCATCATCTGGTCCAACGCGCTGAGCATGCCGAGACCCAGCAGATCGAACTTGACCAGTCCCATCTGCTCACAGGCGTCCTTGTCCCACTGCAGCACGGTGCGCTTGTCCATCCGACCCCGCTCGATCGGGCAGACCTCGCCGATCGGACGCTCGGTGAGCACCATCCCGCCGGAGTGGATGCCGAGGTGCCGGGGCGCTCCCAGCAACTGGTCGGCGAGTGCGATCACCGGCTCCGGGATGCCATGCTCTCCTCGGTTCCGGGTCGACTCGACCGACTCCCAACTGCGCAACTGCTTGGACCAGGCATCCTGCTGCCCCGGGGAATAGCCGAGCGCCTTGGCCGCGTCGCGGACCGCCATCTTGGGCCGGTAGCTGATCACCGTGGCCACCTGCGCGGCATTGCGCCGGCCATAGGTGTCGTAGACCCACTGGATCACCTCCTCCCGCCGCGCGGAGTCGAAGTCGACATCGATGTCGGGTTCCTCGTCGCGATGCGTGGAGATGAACCGCGCGAAGGGCAGGTTGTAGGACACCGGGTCGATCGCGGTGATGCCCAACGCGTAGCAGACCGCCGAACTGGCCGCCGACCCCCGGCCCTGGCAGAGGATCCCGCGCCCCTTCGCGAAGGCGATGATGTCGTAGACGATCACGAAGTAGCCGGCGAAGTCCTTGCTTTCGATGATGCGTAGCTCTTCGGCGATCCGCCGTCGCGCCTTCGCCTCGTGCGCCGTCCCGCCGTACCGGGCATCCGCGCCGCGTTCGGTCAGCTGCCGCAACCAGCCGATCGGGGTGTAGCCGGCGGGGATGGCCTGCTTCGGCAGCCGGGGCCTGGCCTGCTCCAGGCTGAAGGCGAGCTCATCGGCCAGCTCGACCGTGCGTGTCACCGCGCCGGGGTAGCGGCGGAATCGGCGGGCCATCTCCTCTCCCGACCGCAGGCAGGCGGCTCCCCAGGCCGGCAGCCAGCCCGCCATCTCGGGAAGACTGCGCCGAGCTCTGATCGCCGCCAGTGAGCAGGCCAGCCGATGATCGTCCGGAGTGGCGTAGTGCACGTTGTTGGTGGCCACGAACCGGATGCCGCGCTCTGCGGCCAAGCCGGCCAGGACATCGTTGACCGCACTGTCACCGGGCAGTCCGTGGTCGATGAGTTCGACCACGACGTGATCGCGACCGAACATCGAGAGCAACGCGTCGAGTTCCCTCGCGGCCGCGGCGGCGCCACTCGCGGCGTACGCCGCCCGCAGCGCGCCCTTACGGCACCCGGTCAGGATCAGCCAGTGACCATCCGCCGGCCCGCCGGCCCGCTCGGCGAGTTCGGCCAATTGGTAGCCGGGGCGGCCCTTCTCGTCCCCGCGGAGCTGCGCCTCGGTGATCGCGCCGGCCAGCCGGTGGTACCCCTCGACTCCGCGCGCCAGCACCAGCAGGTGAGTGCCTTCGGGGTCGGGTACGCCGTTCTGTGGCGTGGTCAGCCCCAGGGAGAGTTCCGCGCCGTAGACCGTCTTGAGTCCGGCCTGACTGCCGTGCCCCGCGAAATGCTCCGCGAAATACTCTGCGAAATACTGGGCCACCTCGGCGAAGAGCGGGGCGCCGTAGAAACCGTCGTGATCGGTCAACGCCAACCCGTGCAGCCCCAGCCGGACCGCCTGCTCGATCAGCGTGTCCGGCCCGCTGGCCCCGTCGAGGAAGCTGAAATTGCTGTGGCAGTGCAGCTCGGCGTACGGCGTGACCGGGCCCTCGGGCGGACGAGTCGGCGCGGAGGGCCGATAGCTGCTGCGCTTGCGCGACCCCGGTCCTTCCTCACGAGGCGAAGGGCCCGCTGCTCGGTGAATGGGCTGGCGAGCTGCCTGGAGACTCGCCTGCCGACCGGAGAGCCGGCTCTCCAACTCGGCCCAGGACATCGGCGGGTTGTGCCAGCCCATCTAGTCGTACTCCGCCTCGGTCCACCATCGGCCGCTCTCGCAACGCATGAGCCAGGCGCTGCCGTCGACTCCGACGATCTGGAAACGGGCGAGCCGCGGCGGCCGCGGACCTTCGGCCCACCACGACCCCTCGACCGGCCAGGGCCCGGCCCAGGCCGCGACCGGCACCGACGCCGCACCGGGTTCGGGGGTGATCAGCGCCGGCGAAGCAGTCACTTCTCCGCGGGCCGTGACTCCGACCGGCCGGCCGCCGTCACCCACGACGAGCGCGGGGCGTGGATCGGCGAAGACCCGAGTGGGCGCGGGGGCCGGCAGGCTGCCGGGCCACGGCTGTTCGGTCGAGCGCAGACCGTCGGCGGGCTCCCCCCACGGCACCAGCGCCTGACGTTCGTGAGGAGCCCGACCCCCCTGTGGCACCCCACGCAGCACCGCGTCGTGCCCGATCAACCCCTGGATCTTGGCCACGCCTCGCCTCACCCGGGCATCGACCGCGCCACCCCAGAGACCATCGGCATGGACCGAGCTCGATTCGGTGAGTTCGGGAACAAGTCGCACCAGCGTGACCGGTTGACCGATATCGGCGCCACGCAGCTCACCGCTCAACTGCCATCGCAGCCGGTCGACGACGTCCTCCGAGCCGAGCCCGCTGCCATGCATCCACGTCTGCGACGAAGCCACCACACCCGCACCCGATTCGACATCGATCCGCAGTCGCGTGCACACCAAGGCACGGTCGCTCAGTTGCTCGACGAAGTGCTCACAGTGGCGCCTGGCGCTGAAGCAGATGACCTCGGCCGAATCGACCGGCGGCTCGAAGGACATCTCGCAGGTCAGTTCGGGTGGCGGCTCGCGGACACCCAGCAAGGCGTTGCCCTGCCCACGAGCACATCGATGCAGTCGAGCGCCGTGATCACCGAACCGAGCGCTCACCTCGGCCTTGGGCAACCCCGCGAAGTCGCCGAGGGACCTCACCCCGAGCCGGCGGAGGAGCCCGGCCAGCTCGGGATCGTCGAGGCAGTCGACGGAGAGCCCGGCCAGAAACCCGGCCGCCCCCGCCGGTGGCACCACGACGCAGTCTTGAGGTAGAGCCTGACGGGCTGCCTGCTCGGCGGTGAACACGTCGTCGGCCACGCCGATCCGGCAGTTCTCGATGCCGATCCGAGTCAGCGTGGCCGCGAGGTGCTCGGCGAGCAGCGCGGCGGCTTCTCGTTCACCGCCGTAGAAACGCCCCGGCGAACGCACCGCGAGCAGGCCGGGGCGCAGCAGCGCGACCCCCGGGCGGAACTCTTCGATCGACCGGGCCACCAGCTCGAAGGCGCGGGCATCCCGATCCGGATCGGCATCGAAGGTCAGCACCTGCGGGCATCGGGACTGTGCGTCACGTCGACGCATTCCCCGGCGGATCCCCCATGACCGGGCCACCTGGTTGGTCGCGATCACCAGATGCCCGGACAGCACCACCGCCGGCAACCGGTGCTCCCGGTCCGCTTCGGCGAGGGCGGTGGCGACCGGCCAGTCGGGACACCACAGCACCATGACTCGCCGTACCGGCCCGACCCCCGGCTCGGCTCGGCTC
>JBOFLE010000365.1:0-3339 GCA_051657705.1 Nocardioides sp.
CGCCGCTCGGATGGGCGCCGGCCGGATTGAAGTAGCGCAGGGAGACCACACGGAACTCCGGAACGGCGGCGCAGGCATCCGCCATCATCTGCTCGCAGACCCACTTCGATCGGGCGTAGGGACTGGTCGGAGCGGGCGGCGAATTCTCGTCCAGCGGATGCGCCTCGGCGGCGCCGTAGATCGAGCACGAGGATGAGAACACCAGCCGATGGACCCGATGTGCCCACATCACGCTGAGGAGGGTGGCGGTGCCGCCGACATTCACGTCGTAGTAGCTGAGCGGGAGGTAGACCGACTCGCTGATCGACTTCTTGGCCGCGAAGTGCACCACGGCGTCGATCGGGTGGACCCGGAAGATCGTGTCGAGAGCGTCGCGGTCGCGGATGTCGACCCGGTAGGCGGTCAGCGTCCGTTCGGCCAGCCGCCGTACTCGCTCGACCGCCAGCGGCGAGCTATTGGAGTAGTCGTCGACGACGATCACCTCGTAGCCGTGATCGAGGAGCGCCAAGCAGGTGTGACTTCCGATGAAGCCCGCACCACCGGTGACCATGATCGTCGATACCCGTGACATTTTCCGAAACCCCATCTCCGTGTTCGCGATCGATCACCGACCCGGACGGGTCGGCGCGTGGCCTGGGAAGCCCGCTCCGGTCGGCGGCGCAACGGAGTACCCACGAACGAGGCCCGCGGGATATGTCGCGGACCTCGTTCGGGGTTCCCCCCGGGCGGCGGGTCAGGGACTGCCTGCCTGGTCCTTCCGGTCGGGCGTCCCTGACTTCTCCGGGTCTGTGGTGGGCTCCGGCTCATCGAATGCGCCAGCCTTGCTGGAGATCACGATTGCGCGCCCTTGTCTTTCTTCTTCGGTTTGTCCTTCTTGCCTGACTTCTTGTCGGCCTTGTCCTTCTTGTCCTGTTTCGCCGGCTTGTCCGGCTTCGCCTGGGAGTCGAGGAGCCGCGAGCAGTAATCGGGTGCCGACTTCGTGCCGCCGGCCGCCTCGACAAGGCGCAGGTACGGCGCGGTCTCGAGCATGGCGCTTCGTCCGGACTTGCTCCGCGCCAGGAATGCCTGGCACAAGCCCTTGATGCCTGGGGAATCGGGCCTGCCGGTCTCCGAGCCGGTGGACCCGGTCGGATCGTGGGGAATCGGCCGCGGTTCGGGACCTTGCTCGGCCGACCAATGTCTCGGTCCGCTCGGTGCGGACCATGACGGGTGCTCGGTGGGCGTCGCCCGCTGGTCCGTTCGGTGCTCCGGAGTTCGATCTTGGTCCGGCACGATTCCGGTCGAGGCGAACGCGAGTCCACCGGTGGCAAGCAATGTGGTCGCGGCGATCGCCATCGCTGATCTGGTGGTCGCTTTTGCCGCTGTTGGTTGAGCGGTGACAGGTCTCCTCGTCGTGTCGGTCCGTGCCGCATGGAACATCGCCACGGCCGCCTCTTCGCGCCGGAGTTCCGCCGCGCTCGGGGGTGCGGCCACTTCCTCGACGAGGTTGACCACGTGCTCGCCGTAACGGCGTGCGTCAATGCCCGCCGGTTGACGGGATCTCCATGGCATGGTCATTACCTCTTCAGCGCCAGCAAGCCGGAGAGTGTTACACCCAGGACGATTTCACCGGCGCCCAAGCGCCGGGACAGGGTCTTGAGGCCCCGATGGGTGGCGACGCGTACCGCGCCGGGTCGCTTGCCCAGCACGGCGGCCGCGTCGGCGGCGGTCAGGCCGAGCGCGGTGCGCAACATGATGGCCTCGGCCTGGTCCCGGGGCAGGGAGCGGATCGCCGCAAGCGCCCGTTCGGTGCCGTCGAGGGCCAGCACCGTGGCCTCGACATCGGTGTCGTCAGCCCGGTCGAGCCAGTCTTGCTCGGTGAGAGAGACGGTTCGACCACGCTCGGTACGACGCAGGTGGTCCAGTGCTCGGTTCCGGCCGATGGTCGTGAGCCACCCGCGGAATCCGTCCGCGTCGCCGGTGAATCGATCCAGATCGCGAAACGCCTGGGCCCAGGCCTCGGACCCCACGTCGTCGGCATCGTCGGGTCCGACCAGGACGCTCAAGTAGCGCAACAACGGTGCATGCAAGGTGCGATAGACCTGCCGGAAGGCGGCCTCGTCGCCCTCGCACATGCCACGTACCGCTACTTCCAGATCGTCCCCGTGATGATCGCCCCCGCAGCTCACCCGGCACACCGTAGGGCAATCGGCGCGCAGGCGTCGGAAATCACTGTTACCGGAATGTGAACTCAAGGGCTGCCCGAATGTGAGCTCAAGGAGGCGGCTGACCCAACGTCGACTACCCACCCGCCGGAGCGACGTAGACCAACTCCGCGATGACCGACGGCCCTACCTACCTGGATGGGTCACATCTGGTCTGGTGCCTCGATGCCGAGAAGGCCCAGGCCCAGTTCCAACGTTCGTGCCGTAACGTCGCATAAAGTCAGTCGGCTCAGCTTGACGTCGCCCTCGGATCGGAGCACGGGGCACTTCTCGTAGAAGGTCGTGAACGCGCTGGCCAGGCTGTAGAGGTAGTTGGCCAGCTTGTGGAACTCCAGGGTTTCGGACACCTCGGTCACGGTGTTGCCGAATTCGAGCAGTTCCAGGGCGAGGTCGCGCTCGGCGGGCTCAGCGATGATCAGTGTGTCGATGGCCGGGAGCGGCTGCACGACACCCGCGCGCCGGAAGATGGAGCAGATCCGGGCTCGCGCGTACTGAAGGTAGGGCGCGGTGTTTCCTTCGAAGGACAGCATCCGGTCATAGTCGAAGACATAGTCCTTACGGCGGTCCGTCGAGAGGTCCGCGTACTTCACCGCTCCGATTCCGACGGCGCGTGCGACTGTCGCACGGGCGTCCGCGTCGAGCTCGGGAGCCTTCTCGGCAACAACCGCGGAAGCCCGGACGACTGCCTCTTCGAGCAGATCGACCAGCTTCACGGAGGCACCCGCACGGGTGCGCAGCATCTTGCCGTCGTCGCCGAGGACCGATCCATGACCCACGTGCTCGGCGCGGGCGGGCGGGACCAGCCAGCCGGCATCTCGAGCGACGGCGTAGACCATTTCGAGGTGTTGCTGCTGAGGTAACCCGACGACGTACAGAAGTCGCGTTGCCTGCAGGTTCCGCAAGCGGTGCCGAATGGTCGCTAGGTCCGTGGCGCCGTACCCGAATCCGCCGTCACCCTTCTTGACGATGACGGGCAGCGGGTCACCGTCGCGGTTCATGTAACCCGCCGGGAAGACACACTGAGCGCCGCCACTCTCGCGAAGCAGACCGAGTTCATCGAGCTCATCGACGACGGACTGGAGTTGGTCGTGGTAGTAGCTCTCGCCAAAAAAGTCATCCTCGGTGAGGCGTACGC
>JBOFLE010000366.1:0-7173 GCA_051657705.1 Nocardioides sp.
CGAGGTGCCACCGTGCCACTTCCGACAAGTACCGCCAGCATCGTTGCCAATCCAGCGGCGCGTACGCGTTTCCTCATCCTCACTCCTCGACTCACTCGGTGACGGCCATGATTCGCCGCCGTCGGCATCGTGCTCCGCGGCGTCTCCACGGGCCGGATCACTCAACCATCGTCACGTGCGGTACGGGCGTGACCGGACCGGCAGTTCGACCCAGACCGGCTGGGTTGCCCGACCTAGGCTCGACCACCCGTCGACCCGTCCCAAAGGAGCTACTACGGGACGGGTCGGCTGCTACTACGGGACGGGTCGGCGAATTCTGGGGGTGGGCTGTGCGGGCCGAGCCGGTATGCCGCTGCCGACGGCCGCGTGGCTACGGTGGGGTATGCGGATCACGAAGTTCGGACATGCCTGCGTTCGCGTCGAGTACGACGGCCAGGTCGCCGTCGTCGATCCGGGCGGATGGACTCAGCCGGAGGCGACCGACGGCGCCGACGTCGTACTCGTCACTCACGAGCACGCCGACCACTTCGACGTGGGCAACCTGCGTCGCGCCGACGCCCCGGTCTTCACCATCGATGCGGTCGCGGCGCACGTCCGCACGGACGCACCCGACCTGGCCGAGCGGTTGACCGTGGTCGCGCCGGGCGAGCAACTGGCTCCCGGCGGGGAGCCCGGTGCGGGCGTGGCGGTTCGGGTCGTCGGCGAACTGCACGCCGTGATCCACCCGGAGTACCAGCGCTTCCACAACTCCGGCTACCTCATCTCCGCGGGCGGCACGACGCTCTACCATCCGGGCGACTCCCTGATCGTTCCCGGTGTGCCGGTCGACGTGTTGTGCGTGCCGGTGTCCGCGCCCTGGCTGAAGCTCTCCGACGCGATGGACTTCGCCCGCGAGGTTGGCGCGCCACGCAATCTGGCGATTCATGACCGGGTCTTCTCCGCGGACGGCTTGCGGATGGCCGACGCCCACCTGACTCGGTTCCTGACTCCGACCGGCCAGGAGTACCTGCGCGTCGAGGACGGCGCGGATCTGCCCCCCGGCTAACCCACTCAGACCGGGTAGTCCGCCACCTTCAGCACTACTTTCACGCTGAAATTGGTGCTGAAGGTGGTGGACTACCCGGCCAGTGCCAAAGGCCGGACGAAGGCTAGACGGGACCGTGCAGGGCGTCGCGGACCGGGATCAACTTTGCGTAGGACTCGGCCAGTTCGGCGGCCGGATCGGAGTCGGCGACGATGCCGCATCCGGCGAACAGTCGGATCGTCGTCCCCCGGATCTCGGCCGACCGCAACGCCAAGCCCCACTCTCCGTCGCCGGTCGCGTCGATCCAGCCCACCGGGCCGGCATAGCGGTCGCGGGCCATGCCCTCGATCTCGGTGATCAAGGCCATTGCGGCGGCGGTGGGGGTACCTCCGACCGCTGCAGACGGGTGCAACGACTGCGCCAACTGCAGCGACGACACCGTCTCGGCATCGTGGACCACGCCCGCGACGTCGGTCGCCAGGTGCATCACGTTCGGCAGGTGCAACACGAAGGGCGCCTCCGGCACCATCATCGAGGAGCAATGCGGCTCGAGAGCCTCGGCGACCGAGCGGACGGCGTACTCGTGCTCTTCGAGGTCCTTCGAGGAGCGCGCGAGCGCCGCGGCCAACGCCAGGTCCCTGATGTCGTTGCCGGTCCGCCGGATGGTGCCGGCGAGGACTCGGGAGGTGACCAGGCCGCGCTCGCGCCGGACCAGCATCTCGGGGGTGGCCCCGAACAATCCGTCCACGTGGAAGGTCCAACATGTCGGGTAGTCCTCCGCGAGCTTTCGCAGCGGCCACCGGACGTCGATCGGCGCATCGCAGGTCGCGGTCAGGTCGCGTGCCAGGACGACCTTCTCCAGCTCGCCGCCGTTGATCCGGGAGACCGCGTCCGCGACCACCGACTTCCACGTCTCGTCGCTCGACGTGCCGTCGGCGAAGGCGAGTCTCCGAGGTGGCAGGGGCGGATCGCACGGCACGAGAGGTGGCGTGGGCGCGATGCCGGCGGACACCGTCGTCAGCCAGGCGTGCGCGCCGCGCCGGCCGACGATCACCTCGGGAATGGTGAGGATCGAGTCGCCCGGTGCGGCGGCGAAGCCGAACGCGCCGAAGGCGACCAGGCCGCTGCCGGGCTCTTCGACCTCGTCGCGGACCACGGCTCGTGCCGTGATCGCCGACCACCACTCGTCCGCATCGGCGAAACGCCGTGCGCCGCGGGTGCGGAGCCGGGCAGCGACTCCCCAGCCCACCAGGCCGGTGTCTCCGCGCAGCCAGCAGACCGGCTCGGTGGGTGGAAGCAGCGCCAGTAGATCGGTCGCCGTCAACGGCCCGAGCGCTACGGTGCGGACCACCAGGGCTGCGTCCTGGCCGTCGCTCGTCACCCCAGGTGCGCTCAGCGTCACCCGAGAAGGTTACCTTCGGCCCGTGGGTTTCCTTGATCGTGGCGGGGATCGTGGCGGGCGGCCGGGTCCGCTCGACCGTGGTCCCTCTACCCTTGCCCGGTGAGCAGGGCCGACCTCGACAAGCAACCCGCCGACGTGCGCCGGATGTTCGACGCGGTCGCCCGACGCTACGACCTGACCAACGACCTGTTGTCGCTCGGTCAGGACCGCCGGTGGCGCGCACACGTGCTCGCCGCGGTCGCCGCGGATGCCGGTGAGCGGGTGCTCGATCTCGCGGCGGGAACCGGCACCTCGAGCCAGCCCTTCGCCGACGCCGGTGCCTTCGTGGTTCCCTGTGACTTCTCGCTCGGCATGCTCCAGGTCGGCAAGCGGGCCCGGCCGGCGCTGGCCTTCACCGCCGGTGACGGTACGTCGCTCCCGTTCGCCGACGAGACCTTCGACGCGGTCACGATCTCGTTCGGTTTGCGCAACATCGTCGACCCGGTGGCGGGGTTGCGCGAGATGCGGCGGGTGATCCGACCGGGCGGGCGGTTGGTCGTCTGCGAATTCAGTCATCCGACGAACCGGGCGTTCCGGACGATCTACCTGGAGTACCTGATGACCGCCCTCCCGGTGGTCTCGCGGGCGGTCTCGTCGGCGCCGGACGCCTATGCCTACCTCGCCGAGTCGATCCGCGCCTGGCCGGATCAGCCGGCGCTGGCCGAGATGATTTCCGGCGCGGGCTGGCGGCGCCCGCAGTGGCGCAATCTCAGTGGCGGGATCGTCGCCCTCCACCGCGCGTTCGGATGACCGACTCGCCCACGCCGGCCTCGACACGCCGGGGGTAAACCGGACCCGGGGGATGCATGTGCCCGGGTCTCGTTCTACGATGAGGGGCGAATCGTTCGTGAATACATTCACAAAGTAGTCGCTCAGTGTGAGAGCAGCGCGTCACCTGATGGGATTCAGGCCTTGCACGGCGGTCGATCCTCGGGTTAGGTGGGCCTGGCCGGCACCCCGTGCGAGCGGCGTGGCAAAGTGGCGAACGTCGTTCGTCGAAGCAGGTGCGAGAAAGGATGGCGATGGAGCTCTACACTCCGGTTCTGGTGCTTACCGCACTCGCCGCCGGGTTCGCGATCTTCTCGGTCGCCATGAGTGCGCTGATCGGCCCGAAGCGCTACAACCGGGCGAAGCTCGACGCCTACGAGTGCGGCATCGAACCGACTCCGCACGCGGTGGGCGGCGGACGATTCCCGGTCAAGTACTACATCATCGCGATGCTGTTCATCGTCTTCGACATCGAGATCGTCTTCCTCTACCCCTGGGCGGTGCACTTCGGGGAGCTGAAGCTGTTCGGACTGATCGAGATGGTGCTGTTCATCGCCACCGTGTTCGTCGCCTACGCCTACGTCTGGCGTCGCGGCGGATTGGAATGGGACTGAGCCATGGGACTCGAAGAGAAGCTGCCCAGCGGCGTGCTGCTGACCACGGTGGAAGGCGTCGCCGGCTACTTCCGCAAGGCGGCCTTCTGGCCGGCGACGTTCGGCCTGGCCTGCTGCGCCATCGAGATGATGACCGCGGGCGGGCCGAAGTACGACCTGGCCCGCTTCGGGATGGAGGTGTTCCGGGCCAGTCCCCGGCAGGCCGACCTGATGATCGTCGCCGGCCGGGTCAGTCAGAAGATGGCTCCGGTGCTGCGCCAGATCTACGATCAGATGGCCGAACCCAAGTGGGTGTTGGCGATGGGAGTCTGCGCCAGTTCGGGAGGCATGTTCAACAACTACGCGATCGTGCAGGGCGTCGACCATGTGGTCCCGGTGGACATGTACCTGCCCGGCTGCCCGCCGCGGCCGGAGATGCTGATCGACGCGATCTTGAAGCTGCACGACCAGGTTCAGCATGGCAAGCTCGGCGCGCACCGCCAGGCGGAGATCCTGCAGAACGAGACCGACGCGCTCTCGGCGCTGCCGACGTCGGAGATGAAAGGGCTGCTCCGGTGAGCGAAGCGAGAGAGCGCGGCGGTCCGCACTCGACCGCGGACCGTGCGGATGCGCTCGAACTGCGAGTTCACTCCAAGGCGCCGAGCGAAGCGAGGGAGCGCGGCGGTCCGCACTCGACCGCGGACCGTGCGGATGCGCTCGAACTGCGAGCGAGGGGTGTCCGGTGAGCGATGGCCCGATCACCGGTACCGACACCTCGGCGCCCGGAAGTGACGTCTCGACCACGGACGGTTCGACCACGGTCCAGCAGGCCGTCGGCAACCGCGTCGGCATGTTCGGCGTGGCCGGCACCGGGGATACCTCCGGCTACGGGGGACTGGTCACGCCCATCGTGTACCCCGCGCCTTCGCAGCGGCCCTACGGCGGGTACTTCGACGAGGTTGCGGATGCGCTCGAGGCGGCATTGCGCGGCGCGGGAACCGAGGTCGCTATCGAGAGCGTCGTGGTGCATCGCGGAGAGATCACGTTCCACGTTCGCCGGGAGCACCTGGAGACGGTGGCCAGATGCCTGCGGGACGATCCGGCGTTGCGCTTCGAGTTCTGCGCCGGTGTCGGCGGGGTGCACTACCCCGCGCACGCCGGAGCGGAACTGCACGCGGTGTATCACCTGCTGTCAATGACCTACAACCGCCGGATCCGGGTCGAGGTGACCTGCCCGGACCGCGATCCCCACATCCCGTCGATCGCCGGCATCTATCCCACCAACGACTGGCACGAACGCGAGACCTGGGACATGTTCGGGATCGTGTTCGACGGGCACCCGGGGTTGACCCGGATCCTGATGCCCGACGACTGGCCGGGCCATCCGCAGCGCAAGGACTACCCGCTGGGCGGCATCCCGGTCGAGTACAAGGGCGGCAGCATTCCGCCCCCGGACGAGCGGAGGTCGTACGACTAGTGGCAACGACGGCATCGACCAACACCGCCGAGGACTTCTACGCGGGCTCCACCGAGACCACCGAAGGAACCGTCTTCAACGTCTCTGGTCAGGACTGGGACGACATCACCGCCGGTATCGGCGAGGAGATCGCCGAGCGGATCGTGGTCAACATGGGCCCGCAGCATCCGTCGACCCACGGCGTGCTCCGGCTGATCCTGGAGCTCGACGGAGAGACCGTCACCGAGGCGCGCTGCGGAATCGGCTACCTGCACACCGGCATCGAGAAGAACATGGAGTACCGGTCCTGGACCCAGGGCACGACGTTCTGCACCCGGATGGACTACCTGTCGCCGTTCTTCAACGAGGCCACCTACGTCCTGGGCATCGAGCGGTTGCTCGACATCGAGGACGACGTGCCGGAGAAGGCACAGGTGATGCGGGTCCTGCTCATGGAGCTCAACCGGATCTCCTCTCACCTGGTCTGCATCGCCACCGGCGGCATGGAGATCGGGGCGTTGACGGTGATGACGATCGGGTTCCGGGAGCGGGAGATGGTGCTCGACCTGTTCGAGCTGATCACCGGCCTCCGGATGAACCACGCCTTCGTCAGGCCCGGGGGGGTGGCCCAGGATCTGCCCCCGGGCGCGCTCGACGAGATTCGAGACTTCACCAAGCTGATGAAGAAGCGGCTCAAGGAGTACGCCGCTCTGTGCAACGCCAACCCGATCTTCAAGGCCCGACTGGTCGACGTCGGGCATCTCGAACTCGAGGGATGCCTGGCGCTCGGGTTGTCCGGGCCGACGCTGCGCGCCACCGGCTACCCCTGGGATCTCCGCAAGACCCAGCCCTACTCGGGCTACGCCGACTACGACTTCGAGGTGCAGACCTGGGACACCTGCGATGCCTACGGCCGATTCCGGGTGCGGCTGAACGAGATGCACGAGTCGCTGAAGATCGTCGAGCAGTGCGCCGACCGGCTGGCGCGCCTCGAAGGCGCGCCGGTCATGGTCGCCGACAAGAAGATCGCCTGGCCGAGCCAGCTCGCCATCGGCAGCGACGGGATGGGCAACAGCCTCGATCACATCCGGCACATCATGGACGAGTCCATGGAGGCGCTGATCCATCACTTCAAGCTGGTCACCGAGGGGTTCCGGGTTCCTCCGGGCCAGGCCTACGTGCCGATCGAGTCGCCCCGGGGCGAACTCGGCGCGCACGTGGTCTCCGACGGCGGCACCAAGCCGTTCCGCACGCACTTCCGGGACCCGTCGTTCACCAATCTGCAGGCCACCAGCGTGATGAGCGAGGGTGGTGCGGTGGCCGATGTGATCGTGGCGATCGCCTCGCTGGATCCTGTCATGGGAGGCGTGGACCGGTGATCGTGAGCGAAGCGAGAGAGCGCGTCGGTCTGCAGTCAAGCGCAGACCGCGAGGGTGCGCTCGAACTGCGAGCGAACCAACAGGCACGGAGCGAAGCGAGAGAGCGCGTCGGTCCGCAGTCAAGCGCAGACCGCGAGGGTGCGCTCGAACTGCGAGGGAATAAATGATCAGCGACACCACCTGGGACGAGCTCCGCGAGATCGCCGGCCGCTACCCGGAGAAGCGGTCCGGTCTGCTGCCGATGCTGCACCTGGTGCAGAGCGCCGAGGGCATGGTGACCCCGGCCGGCATCGAGGCGTGCGCGGAGATCCTGGACATCTCGGCCGCCGAGGTGAGCGGGGTGGCGACGTTCTACACCATGTACAAGCGGCGCCCGGCGGGCCAATACCACGTCGGCGTCTGTACCAACACGCTGTGCGCGGTGTTGGGCGGCGACGAGATCTTCGCCACGCTGAAGGAGCATCTCGACGTCGGCAACGACGAGACCACCACCGACGGCATGGTCAGCTTGG